>DASRXR010000796.1:0-6781 GCA_035687405.1 Polyangiales bacterium | reverse complement strand
TCCGGATTCGGAGCGCACTCGACCAAGTGGACACCATCGCAAGTCTTGCCCGCACTCAAACAGTTCGTCACGCCTTTACACGGATCGAAGTCACACGCCGGCACCGCGGCTTTGGCGTTGCAGGTGTTCTTGCCGGACTCGAGAGTGCAATCAGTTCGGGTTGCGATCGAACAACCTTCGCCGTCCGCAACGCAATGAATCCAGTAGTCGCCAGCACATGAGTCTTTCGGGCTCGCGCACACGTCGGCCTTCGGTTTGCCTGAGGCGTCGCGGCACGGGTCGAGCGTGCAGTCCGCAGGAGAACCGCCGCAGGCGTTTTTCCCGCTCGCGCCCGCGCAGTCACGGCGGGTCACAACCAGACAACCACGCTCATCTTCGGCGCATGTCACGAGTGTATTGCCCATGCACGTCGTACCGGACTCGTCGCATGCGTTAGCGAGATCGGCGCAGGCATCGACCGGGTCGTCTTCGCCCACGGGTCCGCCGGCTCTACCAGTTTGCATCGAGCCGGTACCACCGGCACCCGCGCCAGCGTTAGGCCGGCTGCCAGCCGCACCGCCGGCTCCACCTCGACCTGCAGTGTTCGGTCGGCTGCGCCGGCCCGCCGCTGCGCTCGCATCGGACTGCTCGCCCATATCGCGGTGCCTGCCACAGCCGCCGACAAGGATCGCGACGACTGCCAAACATGCCGCCCACCGGGAGGGCGGCGCTTCCAGCAGACCTATGAAGGAGGCCAATTGCATCCGTCGTATCGCAGCCGACGACAACCCCAACCCCGTCGTTATTCATTGCGAGGTTGTGTCCTCATAGTCAAGGCAGGCGGCGCAACAAACACGAATCGTGATCCAGTGCAGCTCGGAGCGGCGGCCGCGGATGGCGGCGCCGCTCCGTACTCGATCAGGTTCACGCCGACACTCCAAAACTGGGGACGGTCGACACGTGGTTCGCTAACCCGCTGGCGACACCGTTGCGGAGTGATCAATCGCCAATGCGTTCGAGTTCGAGCGTCCATTCTAGAGTTTCGCCGCCCGGCATACCGATCGTGAGCTGTGGACCGGCTCGGGTCGGAGTCGCGCTGCATGACGAGAACTCCCATCGAGCTCTCCTCGGACGGTTCGTGGCACCACTTCGTCGCGCGCGACGCGACATCACTCGTGGAAGCGCGCGGAATCGGCCACGAAGGTTTCGCAAGTCCCGGCATCACAGTGCCGATGGTGCCGGGACAAGTCCCGTTGCAGCTAATCGGCATGGCTGCGCCCTTCGCTGAACATTAATTCCTGGCGACGCTCAGTCGCGACTTGTCAGTACTGAGGTTGACGGGTGCGAGCGAGGATTCAGACGCACCAGTCGAGGCGATCGACTACGGCTATATTCCCGATCTCCGCATCTCCGAAACCCAGCTCGCGCACGCTCGTGGCGAGCGCGCCGGCAGCGCTGGCTGCACCGACCCCACCGCTTGAGTCATGCAGTTCTGGTTGTACGAGCCAGACTTCGGCACCCGCACGCGCGTCGTGTGGTCGGCGATGTCCTAGGCCCTAGCCCAGGCCGCGCTCCCCCGGCTCGAGTACTCGACTACTCGACTACTATGACCACGGCGACTGACGCGACGTCCGGGATCACGTCCTTCGTCACCGACGCTTCCACGCGCATGATCTTGCTGCTCATGTGCCGAACGCTCGTCGCCACGTCGTGCGTCAGCGTCTCCAACAACTTCCACTCCTGTGATCCGAGACGCTCTCGAATGCATGTCGCGATATTTTTGTAGTCCACCGCGCGTGCGACATCGTCGCCGGCGATGGCCTCGCGCATGTCGTAGTCGATGCAGAGATCGACCTTCAGCATCTGCGAGTGCGCACGCTCGGTGTCCTTGCAGCCCACCCGTGCACGAACGCGCAACCCATTCAGCAGTAGTCGAGACATGTTCGACGCCCCCCTCTCGTTCCCCGCGATTCTAGACCACGTTCTCGACTGGCGCTGTGATCCAGTCGAGCTTCACCAATCTATCCCGTAGCGCCGCAAGCCTCCGAGATCGGGGCAAATACCCGGCAAAATGACCGTTCGACGCAGACAGTCGACGAAGGAGGCGCAATGATGTCCGAATGAGTCTGCCGGAAACGATTACGCTGCAACGCGCCACCGAGTCGGATTCGTCCCTGCTCGCGAACCTGCTCGAGCTGTACATTCATGACCTGAGCGAAGCCTTCGCGATCGAGGTCGGCGCCAACGGACGCTTCGGCTACGACCGCCTCGCAGACTATTGGGCGCAACCCGAACGCCGCTTCGCATACGTGATTCGCAACGGGCCAGCGATCGCAGGGTTTGCACTCGCGTGCATCGGATCACCCGCGAGCGACGACCCGACCGTTCTCGACGTCGCCGAGTTCTTCGTGTTGCGTCGACATCGCCGACTCGGGGTCGGCCAGCAAGCCGCACATCTGCTGTGGGATGTGTTGCCGGGAAACTGGATGGTGCGGGTGTCGACCGGAAATCCGCGCGGGCTCGCATTCTGGCCGGCTGCGATCCAGACGTACACGCAAGGCGATTGGAGCGAGAAGACGACGCCTGGAAATCTGCGCCCGTGGCGGGTATTCAGTCTGCGCAGTCGTACGAACGCCTAGGAAACAGCGGTAATGCCGGATCACTTCCTTTCACGGACCGTAAACCTGAGCTTCAACGTGGCACTCGCACTCGCGTTGCCGTGGCTGCAGTGGCCTCGCTCGATCCTCGGACTGCCTAGCTCGCACGAAGACTTGCCAGAGGGGATCGAGAACGATTTGGAAGCGGTCGACGCGAGTGCGGCCGGACTCGGCACTTTGGCTCGCGGGCTCGTCTCATTACCAGTCGTCGGGAAACTCTGGCGCGAGAATTCAGGCCCGTTCCAGTTCGATGGCAAATACGCGGGGCGCCAGCCCGATCAACGCTGGCTGTTCATCAACGGTGTGTGCGCGGATCGCAGAGTTGCCGAGCTCAATGCACGCGCGCTGTCTCACATGTTTCAGCGTCCGTTCACAGTTCTGCACAATGCGACGAATGGGCTCGTCGCAGACCTCTGGGAGTCGGCGGTCGGCAAAGGATTCGAATCGATCACCGACGCTGCCGCTAGCAACATGGCGCCGCTCGTCGACGCCTTGTGCGACGACAGCGTGAAACGCGTGATCTTGATCAGCCACTCGCAGGGCACGATCGTCGCGTCGATCATGCTCAAGACGCTCGAAGAGTGGATGACACCGCCGGAACAGGTCACGAGCGGTCCCGGCGCACAGAAGGTCAGTCCGGAGCGCAAAGCTGCGCGCAAGATCGCGGGCACGAGCACGAGTGAGACGCAGCCTGTCGAATCCAAGCGGACCGAAGACAAGGCACGCGCGTGTTTGCGCCCCGAGCTGATCGCGAAGCTCGAGTGTTATTGCTTTGCAAACTGTTCGACGTCGATGACGCCGATCGCGGTGGTCGGCGCGCCACCGCGTCACGCGCCGTGGATCGAGAGTTATGGCAACGAGTTCGATGCGGTCGCACGTCTCGGATTGCTCGCACCACCACACGGGATCGGCAGCGCGCGCATCGAGGGCGACCGTTATCGTCGAGATGACACCTGGGGTCACCTGATGAACGTGCACTATCTCGCGCCGCTGCAGCGTGAGCTCTCGCGGAATCCGGCAGAGTCACAGCTCAAGCCGTTTCGAGAGAACTTGCTGCGCGTGCCACGTCTGTTCGAGTACTGGGGCGGAAAATCGCCCCCGCACACCTATCCGTGAGTGCGCTCGCTCGGTTCGTGATTGGACCGAGAAAGTCTCAGATCGCCTGAAAGAACTCGCAGGCGACGCAACCCATGCCGCTGTTGCAGGTGAAGCACTCGGGATTGAAGATGAACATGTCGAACGGATCGAAGCAGAACAGCTCCAGATCTTTGCATGGTCCGTTGGGATCGCGCGCACCCGTCCCGGGGTCGGTCGTGCCATCCGCACCCGCGACGCCCGTGCCGGCGGCGCCACCGGTGCCTGCACTGCTAGACGTTCCGGCTATGCTGCTGCCGCCGGTTCCCGCCGTGCTGCTCGCACCGGCGCTGCCACCCGAGCTGCCGCTCACAGCGGCTCCGCTTGCTCCGGCAGAGCTGCTGCTCGCAGCTGCCGAACCACCACTTCCGGCCGTACCGCTCGCACCCGCGTTACCACTGGTGCCCGCGGTACTGGCCACGGCTGCACCACCAGCGCCCGCCGTGACGATACCCGCGCCGCCGGAACCGCTCGGGCGCGGAAGCACGCTCGCGCCTGCGGCGTTGCTCGTGCCAGCGATGCCTGTCGAGCTCTTACCAGCCGTCGCTGTCGCGGCGAGCCCTGCGCTGCCAGTGCCAGCCGATCCCGACATCGGAGGCTCGGGCTCTCCATTGCCGCAGCCCATGCAGAGCTCGAGCGCGAGCACGACACCAATTGAAATCTGAGAAAAAGAAGCGCGTACGAACACGAGGTTCCTTCCGAAACGTGGGCGAGTCGGCTCGCCTACGACACGTTTTGCCATCGATCTGGCGCACCGGAACGCGGGTGATTCAGGAGGTAAGTTTTTCAACGCTAGGGGCAATCCGAGGCGGAGCGGCTAGCAAGAACGGGCCGGGCACCAGCCACGAGCAATCTGCACCGAGCCGCAACGCGGGCCGTTCTAGGCCACGAAGCCCGAACTTCGCGATGCTCGCAAAACTCCGCCGCTGCAAAGGCTGGATCGCAGCCGGTTTCGCGCGCGGCTCATTGCAGCTATTGGCTGCTAGTCGCGCTCGCGCTGGAGCCATCGCGCAGTGAGCTCTCTCAACTGTGTAAGAGATTTGTTAAGCAACCATTTTGCGAGCAACGAGCCTCACATGCCGCGACGAACGCATTGTTCATCGTAGGCAAATGGAGATCTGACACGTTATCGTCGCGCTCTTGTCACATAGAGTAGACGATGCGAAAGATTGCCAACGTACCGTTCGTGTGGATGCTTTTGGCCGCGGGGGCCTGTGGGGACGACGAAACTCCACCCTCGCAGCCACAAGCGGCGGAGCCCACGCGCGATCTGAGTGAGCTCGTCGGCGACTTTCAAGTGCGACTGACCGCGAGTAACTCGTCGAGCGGCGCGAGCGCGCAGACGAGCGTGTTTGGCGTCGTGAAAGACGGCCCGGACCCTTCTCCGATCGCGTGGCACGTCACGTCGGAGGACGGAGATTGTTCGCTCTCGGAACCGGAGGCGCCGTTGTGCGTCATGCCGTGCGGTGGCAGCGCGGTATGCACGGCGCGAGACGAGTGCACGCCGTATCCGCGAGCGCGCGACGTCGGCACCGTGCAGCTGCGCGGTGTGGGGGAACGCGCGCTGAAGATGGAGCCGATCGCGGGAAAATACATGCCGGTCGGTGCTGCGCTGCCGTATCCGCCGTGCCACGAAGGTGACGCGGTGCAGCTGCGCGCGAACGGCGGTGACTACGAAGGTTTTTCGCTCGAGGCGAGCTGCATTGCCCCGCTCGAGTTCGAAGGAACGCAGAGGCTCGAGAGTGGCCGAGACCTCGAGCTCGGCTGGACTGCCGCCGGTGATCCCGCGTTGGCGCGGATCCAAGTCAAGGTCGACATCAGCCATCACGGTGGCGCCAAGGGCAAGATTGAGTGCGACACGGCGGATGACGGCGCGATCACGATCGCGAGCACCATGATCGATCGATTGGTCGAGCTCGGTGTCGCTGGCTTTCCCACGATCGCGCTCACGCGTGTTTCGCGCGGCGAGGCCGACGCTGAGCCACATGCAGTCACACTCACTGTGCTCGAGACGGTCGAGCGTCCAGTCGAGTTGCCCGGTGTAGTGTCGTGCACCGATAGTAGTCAGTGTCCAGCCAGCCAAAGTTGTGGCAGCAACTTGTTGTGTCAGGCGGGCTGACGTTCAGCTCAGAGGATTGTCATGAAGAGAAAACTCGTCGCCACCTGTGCGTTCGTCCTGTCCGAAGTGTTGTGTGCTTGCGCGTCCGACGATGCCGAGTCGCGCGACGGCGGGAGCAAGGACGTAGCTGAAGCCGCGAGCACCGAGAAGTTCAGCTTCTTCGTGACTTCGTACGCAGCGATGCAGCGGCTGTCCGGTTCGCAGAGCGGGTTCGGCGGTGATCTGCGCTACGGCGAGCCAGATGGGTTGAGTGGCGCCGACAAGATCTGCCGCGAGATTGCCGAAGGCTCGCTCGCGGGCGCGGGCAAGAAGAAGTGGCGCGCGTTCTTGAGCGCGACAAAAGGTTCGGATGGCCAACCGGTGCACGCGATCGATCGCATCGGCGACGGCCCTTGGTACGACCGGCGGGGGCGTTTAGTCGCCGACGCCAAGGCTGACTTGGTGAGCGATCGACCGATCGGTGCGGACCCGGCGATCGTCGACGACCTGCCGAACGAGGACGGCGTCCCCAACCACGCGCCGGACGGCACGCAGGTCGACAACCACGACATCCTGACCGGCACCAACGATCAAGGTCAGCTGTTCGGAACCGATTGGGGTTCGACTTGTCACGACTGGACCAGCGTAGTCGGCACGGATGGTCGGCCGCGCGTCGGGCACTCCTGGCCACGTGATTTCGCGTCGTTTTTCCCCGGCGGAACGGCTGGCTTTCCCTTTCCGGATGGTGGAATGGGCTTTCCGTTCCCGGACGGTGGAATGGGGTTTCCGTTTCCGGGTGGAGGTCCGAACGGAGGTTTCGATCCCAGCGAGTTCCGAGACATCAACGGTGTGAATTGGATGTCATCGTTAAACGAAGCTGGTTGTGCGCCGGGTGTGACGTTGATCGAAATGG
>DASRXR010000795.1:0-4160 GCA_035687405.1 Polyangiales bacterium | reverse complement strand
GCAACTTCGCATCGAGCTTCGCGACGGCGAGATCTACGCGGAGTCGCTCGCACTCGACCACGACTGCCGGCACGACGGGATGCCGTTTTCTCATGGTGCGCTCGCGCCTGAGACGAAGCTCAAGCTCGGCTCGGCGGCATTGTCCGTGCAGCTCACGAATAATCGGGATCGCAAGCAAGGCGGTAAGAGCGAAGGTTGGCCTCCAGCCGTGCGCCTCGTGGGGTTTGGCGCGATCGCGGTCGGCTTGTACGTGACACTCCAAACGAAGCCGCCCGTCAGCTTGTTCGATCAGGCGGTGGAACATCCGGCCTTGTTCGCAGCGCCGATCAAAGAGTGTGCTGCACGCGGAGATCGTGAAGTCGACGCCCACACGAGCCGGCTACTTCGCGAAGCCAACCTTCAGAGCGAGCGCGCACCGTTTTATCCGCGCGATGGCGTATCGGCAGTGGTGCGGTACGAGGAAGCCGCCGCATGTCTGACGCAGGTCGGCCGAGCGCGCGAAGCAAAGTCAGTCACGCAAACGGCAAACGCACTGCGAACGTCGTTGTCGGATCAGTTTCACGTCCGGCACGTGCGGCTCGAGCGGTTCTTGAGCGTGAAGAAGTACGACGCTGCGCAACGCGAAGTGCGCGTGCTGCAGGATTTCTTGAACCGGCGTGAAGGTCCGTATGCGCAGTGGCTCGCGGCAGTGCAACGCGAGCTGAACACGCGCTTTGCCAGCACGAAGAAGGGTTGATCAGCGTCATGCGTCTACATCTCGTGCTCGCTTTCGTGGTCCTGACGGGTTGCGCCGGATCGCGGCTGCAAGCGGCAGCCCCGGTGTCGGAAGGTCAGGGGCTCTCGACGGCGCAGCTGATCGAAGTCGCGCAAGAGCTCGAGCGCCGCGGCGAGAGCTTGCGTGCGGAGCAGTACTGGAACGAAGCGCTCGAGCGCGGCGCCGACCCCGACAAGGTGCTGCCACACTTGCTCTCGGCTTACGTGCGCGATCGGCAGTACCGGCTCGCCGCGCAGCGGGCAGAGGACCATTTGCGCAGGCACCCGAGTAGCACGCGCGTTCGGCTGTTGCTCGCGTCGCTCTATCAAGCGGTCGACGACTACGCGCAAGCCGTTCGCCAGTATCGAGCGGTCGTGCAACTCGAGCCGACGCGCGCGAATGCGCACTATGCGCTGGCGACAGCGCTCGTCGACGAAGGCCACGATCGCGCGAGTGCGGATGAGCACTTCCGGCGCTACTTGGAGCTCGCGCCGACCGGTCCGTACGCGGAACGGGCGCAAGCTGCGCTGTTGAAGGAGGTCATGCCGTGATCCCGACCGAGCTATTCGCGATGACGCTGCGGACGCTGTTCGCGCCGATCGTGCCGTACCTCGATGATCCGAGCGTCTCCGAGATCATGATCAACGGCCCCGACAACATCTTCGTCGAGCGCAAAGGCCAGCTCGAGCGTGCGCCGGTGAAGTTCGAGAACTCGGCCGCCGTGCTCGCAGCACTTCGAAACGTCGCGCAGTACGCTGGCAGCTTCATCGACGAGCTGCATCCGATCCTCGAGGCACGGCTCCCCGACGGCTCGCGTCTCGAGGCCGTCATCGCGCCGATCGCAGAGCACGGCCCGAGCGTCGCGATCCGGCGTTTCTCACAAGCGAAGCTCACACTCGAGCAGCTGGTCGAGTTCGGCGCGCTCACCGGGGATGCTGCCGACGCGCTCGTGAAAATGACGAGCGCTAAATGCAACATCGTAGTCGGGGGCGGCACGGGCAGTGGCAAGACGTCGCTCCTCAACGTACTCGCGGGAGCTGTGCCGGCGGGGGAGCGCGTGCTCGTGCTCGAGGACACGCGCGAGATCAATATCGATCGCGAGCACGTCGTGTACCTCACCGCGCGCAAGCCGGACGAAAAAGGCGAAAACGAGATCACGATTCGCGACTTGTTTCGCGCATCGCTCCGCATGCGGCCCGACCGAATCATCGTCGGCGAGATCCGCGGCGCCGAAGCACTCGACCTCGTGCAGGCGACGGTGAGCGGGCACGGCGGCTGTTTGTCGACCCTGCACGCGAGCTATCCGCACGACACGATGACGCGGCTCGAGACGATGTGTTTGATGAGCGACTTGGAGATGCCGCTGCACGCAGTTCGCAACCAGCTCGCCTCCGGCATCGATTTGATCGTGCAGGTGTCGCGGATGCCGGATGGGCGGCGCGGTGTGACGCACATCACCGAGGTCGTCGGCCTCGATCCTTCGGGACAGCACTATCAATTGCACGACTTGTTTTTGCGCGTGCAGGACGGAACCGATTCGCAAGGTCGGCCGCGCAATCGTTTGTTGCCGACCGGCGTGTTGCCGCGCTTTGCGAGCAAGCTAACGGACCACGGAATTGAGATGCCGGCCGCGATGTTGCGCGCCGCGCATCCAGCGTGAGGTGGGATCATGGATCCGCGTAAGACGGTTGTGATCGCAAACTTCGATGATGTCATTCGGGCCGCACGTGAGCCGAGCAGCAGCGCGCCGCCGGCGACTGCTTCGGAGCGACCGGCGCCGGTTCCAGAGTGGGGCGTCCAGACGCTCGTGTGGCCGAGCGGTGGCGAGGCGAAGGGCGCCGTGCCGGCTGCGCGCGAGCGAACCAGTGACGTCCGCGAGACGCTGGCCCAGGCGACAAAGGCAGCGAAGGCTTCGCCGACCGTGCTCATCGGGCGCACTGTCGTCGCCGGAAGCGAGCCGCGCAGCCTATCGCTGGCGAAGACGCAGGTCTGGCGACGCGAGGTTACGGTCAGCGAGGATGTTAGCGACGACGGCGACCGGCAGCGAGCGCAGGTGCACGTGGATGAAGCGGTGATGGAGCACCTGTCAGCCGAGGTTTGGGCCGGGCAGGCGCAGCAAGGCTCGCACTTGATGGTCACGACGGTGCGCCGCTCGATCGTGGACGTGTCGACTTCGTCGCTCGTCGAAACGCGCCGGAACGATCCGCAACCGACGATCATCGCGGAGACCGACCGGATCACGCGAGCGGACAGCTTGCTGAGAACCGAAGTGTTGGCGCGCGTCACCGGTGACGCGCTGGATCGAATCCCGCGGCTCGTTCGCATGCCGGAAGCGAAGACGATTCGGATCGCGTGCCTCGCGTTGTGCATCGCGAGCGCCGGCGCGATCGCAATGTGGCCGCCGGCGTTGCACGACGCGAACGGTCCCGCGCAGCCTACGGCGGCGAGCGTCGGTGTCGGCGCAGCTGCTGCTAGGAACGGCCAGAGTGAGCCGGTCGAGGTGGAGTCCACGTGGCGGCCTCGCACTGGCCCGATCGCGGCTGCAGACCCACGGCGTGAACGGAGCTCTGAAAACAACGCTGCAGCCGTTGCAGAAACCGAACGCGCGCAGCCCGCGGCGGCGGATGTCGAGAGCGAGGTGAGTCCCGCCCAGAAGCAGGTCGCAGTTGCGGTGAAGTCGCCTGGTTCCAACGCGGGCGCGGGCGCAGGAAAAACTGCGCCAGCTGTCGCGAGCGCGAGCGCGTCGCCACGAGCGGCGATCGATGCGCTGATCGCGGGCAAACAGCAGCTCGCCCTCGCTCGCTACCGAGCACTCGCAAAAAGTAATCCGTCGGAGCCCGCGTACGAGACCGCGGCCCGCATCTTGGAGGACGCAGTGAGTCGCGACGCCGACCAACCGTGACGACCTGACTACTGGTTCAGGTCGGAACTACGGGTCCACGTCGGTTCCGCAACTGTTTCCTCCGGCGCCGCAGCTCGCGAACGCGGGAGGCTGACAAAATAGTCACGACGCGTATTGGCCGCGTGCATATTGCTGAAAATCCGGTAGTTCTGGCGCCGCCTGAGTCCCGAGTGACGCAGCCCGAACGGCCGGAAGTTCTACTCATCGCCCGCGTCGACACGAATGCTTCGTACAGCCCACGGCCGCGCGCGGCCTGATACAGTGCCCTGATGCTGCAACCAGAGACCCGCATTCGTCCCCCGACGGAGACCGTGCGCTATGCGCGCGTGCGCATCGCGGTGATCAAAGGCGTCGACGCGGGCATAGTAGTCGATAGCGCCGGCAAGACCGTGCGCGTAGGCACGGCCGAAAGCGCGGATCTTCGCCTGCACGACGACACCGTCTCGCGTGAGCACTGCGAGATCGAGCTGAACGAGCGCGGCTTTCGCATCCGCGACTCGAAGT
>DASRXR010000794.1:0-12349 GCA_035687405.1 Polyangiales bacterium | reverse complement strand
CACAGTGAAGCGAGCCATTGCATCTGTCACCTCACTCTACGCGCGTGCCGTCTTTGAGATTGGGCGGCGGATTGACCACGACCCGGTCGCCCTTCTTGACGCCTTCCGCCGCGGCGACTCCGCCGTTCACTTCCACCGTCGTCTGTACCGCTCGCTGCTCGACCCGCCCGTTGACAACTACGAACACGGTCTGGCCGTCGTCGAGTTTGACGACGGCGTTCTTCGGAACGACCGGCAGATTCACGGTGCCGACCGGCAGTTGCACCGTGACGAACGTGCCCGGGAGCAGCAGCTGCGCTTTGTTGTCGACGATCGCCTCGTCGATCACGTCGCGCGTCGTCGGTCGCACTTCGCGGCCGACGTACTTGATCGTGGCCGCGAAGTCGCGATCCGGCATCACGAGCGTGCGGAACTTAACGACCGTTCCTTCCTTCGCGTACGGGATTCCAGGCTCTGGAACGCTGATCCGCAACCGCAGCGGGTCGTCATCGAGCAGCGTCACGACCTTGCTGCTCGGTTGGACGTAGTCACCGACGTTCACGAACCGCTCCGAGATCACACCGTCGAACGGCGCGCGAATCGCGGCGTCTGACACGACGCGCGCGGCTTCGGCGACACGCGCACGCGCTGCAGCTTCCGATGACGTCTGCGTCAGACACTGCGACGCTTGTCGATCGAATTCTTGCTGCGTGATCGCCCCTTTCCCGCGCAGTGCTTGATAGCGGTCACATTCCTGCTGAACCGACTTGAGTTGATCCGCAATCGCCTTCGCATTCGCTTCCGCCTCGGTATGACTCAACGTCGCACCGCGCGCGTCGAGCTGAGCGATGAGCGCACCCGCTTTGACATGGTCACCGCGCTCGACGAACGTGCGGACGACGCGCCCCATGGCGTTCGCCGCGAGCTCCGTGCGCTTGTCGGCTTCGAGCGTGCCAGTCACGCTCATCGTCTTCGGCACTGGTTGCTCCGAAGCGACCACGCTCTCGACGTGAATCGGCTTTTCTTCAGCCTTTGCTTTGTTGCTGGCCGCAGCCGGCTGATCTTTCCCGCTGCACGCACCCAGCGCAACTAGTGTCACTAGCGTGTGGGGGATGAAGACGAATGCTCTTGCGGCTCTCACGGCTTGCCTCGTTCACCGAACTGCCCAGAGCTCGCGCGCAGCGCTGCACGCGCGTACGCGAGCTCGGTATCGGCCTGAATGCGAGCCACGACGGCTCGGAATGCATCTTGTTGTGCTTGAACGACCTCGAGCTGGGTCGCAGCGCCGAGGCTGTAGCGATCGCTCGCGAGCTCCGCAGCGGTCTTCGCTGCGTCGATCTGCGAACGCGCCGCCCGCGATTTTTCGATCGCGGCGTGCACTTGGTGCCAGGCTTGAAAGATGGCGTCTTGGGCGGCGCGCTCGGCGTACTCCGCACGAATCAAGCTCGTGTTCGCAGCAGCCGCTTGGGCGCGAACAGTTGGCGACAACGTTCCATCGAACTGCCAGGCGAGCGTGGCTTGCAACGAGTAGACTGCGGCGTGCCCGGAAAAGCTCGTCGCGTTCGTGAAGCGCTCCTGCGCACTCGCCGACAGCGTCGGATACCAGGCGGCGCGTGCAGCTTCGGCACTCGCATCGGCAGCGCGCCGAGACGCGTTTGCGACTGTGACCGCCGGCGTAGATCCCGAAGACGAAAGCCACGTCTCGAGCGGCTTCTCTTCGTGTAGATCGTCGTCGATGAACTCAGTCGCAGGCTCCGGCTCGATCGTCGTCGTGGTCGCGAGCTGCCGCCGCGCGGTCACGACTGCAAAGTTGGCGGATGCGACGTCGCCTTCTGCGCGCGCAATCTCCGCGCGGGCACGCTGGACGTCGAGCTCCGACGCGGTCCCGAGCTCGACCTGATCTTGCACTTGCTGCAGATTCTTTTGCGCTACGCCGAGCGTGCGCTTCGATGCTTCCAACACCGCTTCTTGCCCGAGCAGCTGATAATACGAGCGATAGACTTGCGTCTCGACGTCTTGCTCGGTCGCGAGCTGGCTCGCAGAGCTGGCTTCAGCGCCGGCTTTCGCGGCTGAAATGCGCTTCCACAACCCGATGTCGATCACGGGGATGCGCAACGTCAGCGTTCCATCCAGCTGATTTCTCGGCTGAATCACGAGCCGATCGCCCGTACCGCCGAGCTCCTCCGGCAGGACGAGCGCGACCTCGTACTGGTTGCGCGTGTAGGTGCCCGCCGCAGTGAACACCGGATACAACCCAGCTTTCGCCACCTGTGCTTCCGCATCGCGTTGCGTGGTCGTGGCTTCGGCTTCGCGATTGGAGTGGTTTGCACGACGTGCAGCCCGCACGAACGTATCGAGCGGTTGCAACGCTAGGACTTTCGCGGGGATCGCGCCGAACAGCAGCGCGCACGCGACGGAGATGTGGAGCGAAAAGTGCTTTCGAAGCGCCATTGAGACGACCGGCCGGCGAGGAATCGAGACGAGTCACCATAGTCAGACTCGTAGTCCGCGCAACAAAAAGTTGCATGATGAGGATAGCTCGTGCAACAAAAAGTTGCGTGATCTATACCTAGGGCTGCGATGGAAGAAGAGCCAGCCAGCGGACGGCGCGTTCAAGAGCTAGTCCGTGAGCAGCAGATCCTTCGAGCGGCGATCCAGGAGCTAGCGCTGTCGGACTATGGCGGCATGAGCATCGAGGGCGTCGCTCGGCGCGCGGGTGTGAACAAAACGACGGTGTATCGCAAGTGGGAGACCAAGGTCGATCTGCTGCGAGCAGCGCTGGGCTCCGTATTCGATTCTTTTCCGGTCGGCCCGACGCTCGGTGATCTGCGGTCCGACATGCTTCGTCTCGGCAAGCAATTCCGTGTGTTCACGCAGTCGGTCGAAGGCAAGAGCTTGATGCGCTTGCGCTTGCTTCAGCACCCGGAGCCGGAGCTCGCCGAGATCGCCAAGCAGCTGAACGCGCGCCAGTCGAAAGAGGTGCGCGTGCTGGTCGAGGCTGCCGTTGCGCGCGGTGAGGTCTCTCGCGACATCGACCTCGTCCTACTTCTCGACATGCTCTGGGGCGTGCTCTACGCGCGGCTCGAGATGAAGAACGAGCCCGTGAGCGATGCGATGCTCGAAGAGGTCGTCGACATTTTGATGAACGGCGCCCGCCGTGAGAGCGCGCCACGTGTGACTCGAGCAACTCGCGCGACCAGCAAAACTAGAGCGACCAGCAAAACTAAAGCGACTAAAGTGCCACAGACGAAACGGCACCCCCGACGTCGTGCACGCTGAACGCTCGCCAGTGTCTCAGCATTGCGAGCCGCCGAAATAGAGCTGTTCTCCCACCCCGGCGCCGAACTCGACAGGTCCAGAATTTCGCGGGACGCTGCGCCGGTGACGACACGGACGCACGCCTACACTCCAGACCTCGCGGACCTCGTCCAAGCACGCTGGCGCGAGCTCGAACTAACACCGGACCCTGGTGCGTGCCAGCCGCGCCAGGATTCGCTGCCAGATCCGCAGGCGCTGCGACATCTACTCTCCGTCGCGTTTCAAGCTTCGTTGCTACGCGAAGAGGATCGCCCGGTGCGTTTTCGTTTGTTCGTCGGTTCGCCGGAACGGCTCGACGCTCACCGCGGCCCCCCGGCCGGTTTGCATCGGTTGCGTTTTCAACAGCCGCGCCCGTACGACGAGCACGAGATCCGTCGTTTGTCGCAAGCCGCGAAGTACCACCGCTCGCTCATCGGGGTGCGTGCGACCGCCGAGGGCTTCGAGATCTGGGGGCTCGTGCAGTCGGGTCCGCGCTGGTTGCAAAGTGCGCGCGGTGGTCGCGATGCACCGTCGCCGGTTCCGTCCGATGCAGTCGTCGTGCGTGCAGACGGAACGGGACATATCGCGTTCGCGGTCGGTGACGTCACGCTCGCAGAGCTTCGCGGCGGGCAGTTGTCCGGTGGCGCAGTCAACGTGTTCCAGTCGCATTGGTTGAAGATGCGCTTCGCCGACTCGCGCATTCAGCTGGTGAAAGAACACGAAGAAGCAGTCGGCCCGGCTGCGATCCCGCTCGAGCTCGACGCGTTGCGCAGCGTGTCGCAGCAGATGGTGAAGCGTCTGATCGCGACGATTCAAGACTCACGGCACGGCGGTACGATCGTATTCCTACCGCGCGCCCGAACCACCAGCGTGTTGTGCGAGACCGAAGCGATTCAGTTGAAGTACATGTTCGCGGAAGAGGAACCGCGGCGGCGCTATCGCACCTTGATCCTCGCCTTGATGAAAGAGCTGGTGACTGCTGCGGCGGACCTCCAGCCGCGACCCGAGCGCGTGGGTTTCGGTCTGTATCACGCGTTGCAGCGGCCCTCGATCGCGGCGCTCGACGAAGCGATCGTGGAGATGTCGCAGCTGATAGCGGCGCTCGCCGACGTCGACGGTGCAGTCGTGTTGAACGAACGGTTCGAGGTGCTCGGATTCGGTGGCGAGATCGTCGGCACGGCGCCTGAAGTTACAACGATTCGGCGTGGCCTCGATCTCGAAGGAAACGAATACGAGACGGTGCCCATCGATGGTGTGGGCACACGTCATCGCGCGGCCTATCGGCTGTGTGCACAAGAGCACGAAGCCTTTGCCGTGGTGATCTCACAGGACGGTGGAGTGCAATTCGTCGCGTGGCAAAACGGGGCACTGATGTGCTGGGATCATCGAAATGGCCCGTAACGTCTGAAAGTATGACGGCGCTTGAAAGAATTGTGTCTGAAGCTGTGTTTTCGGTGCCGCTGACGAATAACTGACGCTGGTCCTGTCCCGCGGCCGAGATAAGCCCGCGCGGGGTGAGCCATTCGCCATACGACCGTGCACGTTGGGGGCAGACCGCGATGCCGCTTCCGCGCGGCGCGCACTCCACGTTCAAAGCCGAACTATGACTCGACATCACGCAGCCGTAAGCGGCAGTCACAACTTCGCTGCTGTTGCCAGCGGCTGGCTACTAGTGCTGGCAGCCGCGAGCGGTTGTGGTGGCGCAGACCCCACCAGTAACCGGGGCTCGGGATTCACTCCGCCGGTACAGCCAGGCAGTGGATTCGTGTCGCAGCCGGGCCAGGTTACGTGCGGCGAGCGAAATCGCACGGAGGCTTGCCAGTGTACGAACGGCACGTCGGGTCGCCACGTTTGCGATGGGTCGATGTGGGGTGCATGCGAATGTGCCGCTCCGGGCGGCACACCGGGAACCACCGCCGGTGATCTCGCAGGCAACCAGCGCACGGACATCAAGTTCACGTGGGAGCGCACGGCGACTAGCCCGGAGGTCGGTGGGTGTTTGCCCGGCGACTACGAAGGCACGTTCGGCGGAATTTATTGGTCATACATCGCCACGCTCGCGCCGATCGAAGATCTCGCGGTTCCTATCGCCAACATCTCGCTACCCGGCGAGCCCTCCGGCTTTCACTTCACGGTGGAGCCTGCCGAAGGCGGCGAGACGGTTCTGAAGATCAAAGGCCGTATGGATGGAACTGCCGACGGCGTGTTTCCGTTCAAGGCGGCGCTCGAGGGCGAGCTCGATTGCAGGACGAAGAAATTCAGCGCGCGCATGAATGAGGGCGAGTACTCGGTCCTACTCGAAGGTTTGGTCGCGCAACAGTTCGTCGGCCTGATGTGGGGCAACTACGACGTTCACACGCACACGTTCGTCGATGGCGAGTGGGACGTTTGGGAAACGTCAGGCGTACCGCCGGGCACCCAAGCGCCGATGTTGCCGCGCGACTTCAAGCGCGATGGCTTCGGTGGGTTCGGAACGTGGTCGTCCGCGCTGCCTACGGATCTGAATGATCCGAAGATCGTCGCGTGCCCAACAGACTTCGAATGTGCACAAGGTCCGCTCGGCCCGAACAAGTTGCTCTGCAACTGGCTGCTCGGCCCGCCCGGTTGCGCGACTGACGCGGACTGTGATGTCGAGTTTCCCGGCCGCGGAGTCGGGTGTTTGAAAGCCACGGCGTTCAGCACGTGCATGTTGGAGTGCAGGCCATGACCCGACGCATGTTAGTCGTGCTTTTCCTCGTCGCAGGTTGTGGAGGTAGCGAGAGCCCTCCCGCGTCGAACGTCGCCGGCGCTGCAGGGATTGCACCGGCAGCCCCAGGTCCATCTGCGGCGGGTAGCGGCGCCACGACTCCGCCGCAACGCTGCACCGTCGGCATGAACGCCTGTTTCTGCCCGGATGGCCGGATGACAGGCACGCAGTTTTGCGACGCGCGGCAACAGCTGAGCGCGTGCCAGTGTGCGGCAGTGGCAGCGCCCGTGAACTCCGGTTCGACGAGCGATCCAACACGCGTGTGCGCGGAGCTGTCCGGCATGTCGAGCTGCGAAGCGCGCAGCTACGTCTCGCCGCAAGTTCCTGCGAGCATGTTGTTCGTGATCGATCGCAGCGGCAGCATGGCGTGCAATCCGCCGCCGGTGCAGACCGTCGAAGCCTGCAACAACGATCCGAAGCGCGCGGACCCGTCGCAGCCGTCGCGCTGGGAAATCACGGTCAAGGCGCTCAACGAAGCGTTTACCGGTTTCACCGGTAGCACGGCTGAAGTCGGTTTGAGCTTGTTCAGCACGGATGGCTTTTGCGGTGTGGACTCGACGCCGATCGTCGGTCTCGACACGGTCAAAGCCGATCACCTCGCGGGGCTGTCGAGCGCGATGGCTGCTGCGACGCCTGCTGGCGGCACGCCGATCGTCGGCTCCGTGATCCAGGCCTATCACCACTTGCACGAAGAGTTGCACGCGGCCGGCAATCGCTACGTGGTGTTGATCACGGATGGCGAAGAGAGCTGCGGCATGAAGGGCATCGAAGACGACAAGGCGGATCTCGCCGCCGCACGCGATCGGTTGTTGCAGACTGAAGTGAAAAAGGCGCGCGACGCGAATATCCGCACGTTCGTCATCGGTGCACCGGGCAGCGAAGGCGCGCGCGGGTTCTTGTCCGAGCTCGCGTTCTTAGGCGGCACGGCGCGCCGGCCCGATTGCGCGCACGGTGACCCGAATGCAACCACCGGTGATTGCCACTTCGACCTGACGCAAGAGAAAGACTTTGCAGGCGTGTTGCGCACGACGCTCGGTCAAGTGAGCGGCCAAGCTGTGAACTGCGAATATCAAACGCCGGTGGGCAGTAGTGGCGCCGCAAACGTGCAGCTCAGGATGGGCGGCGGTAGTCCGATGTGTCTGCCGCACGATGACAAACCTTGCAGCGCCGGCGCGAACGGTTGGCAGTTCCCGAAAACTGCAGACGGTTCAGTCGACTACAGCCGCGTGCTCTTGTGCGGCAGCGCGTGCGATGCAGTGAAGAAGGACCCGTCGAGCATCGTGGACATCATCCTCGGTTGCCCCGTGTTGCTGTGACCCGAGCCAGCCTGGCGGCTCGCTCGTACTCGTACTGTCGAGCGTAGCCGCCGGCGCCGGCTTCAGACGCGTCTCGAAACGACACTCACGACACGCGGACTCACAAGACGCGGTGCAACCAACCGTACGGGTCGGCTGCGGTGCCGCGCTGGATATCGCGCAGCGCTGCGAACAGCCGCTGCGAAACTTGGCCCGGCTGACCGTCGCCGATGTGCAGCGTTTCCCCGCGGAACCCGAGCGTCCCGACCGGGGAGATCACAGCGGCCGTGCCCGTTCCGAACATCTCGTGCAGCTCTCCGCGGCGGCTCGCTGCGACGAGTTCGTCGATCGAGATCTGCCGCTCTTCCGCGTCGATCTTCCAGTCGCGCAGCAGCGCAAGCACGCTGTCGCGCGTGACGCCCGCGAGCGTGGTTCCACCGGCCGGCGGCGTGATCACCTTGTCGCCGATGCGCACGAACACATTCATCGTGCCGACTTCTTCGAGGTACTTGTGATGGACCGAGTCCGTCCACAAGACCTGCGCGTAACCGGCGTCCTTCGCGCGCTCTGCAGCGAGCAAACTCGCGACGTAGTTGGCCCCGACCTTGGCCGCACCGAGACCACCTTGCGCGGCGCGCACGAACTCTTCTTCGACCCAAATCTTGATCGGCTTGAAACCCTCGGCGTAGTAGGGGCCGACCGGACAGCCGATGATGAAGAACAAGTATTGCCGCGCTGGCCGCACGCCGACGAACGGCTCGGTCGCGATCAACGTTGGACGCACGTAGAGCGACGCATCCGGCAGGTCAGGCACGAAGCTCTCGTCCGCACGCACGAGCTTCTCGACGCAGTCGATGAACAGGTCGGCCGGCACCGCCGGCATACACGTGCGCTCGGCGCTCGCTTGAAAACGTTTTGCATGGCGATCCGGACGAAACAGCGCGATGCCGCCGTCCGCAGTTTCGAAAGCTTTGAGGCCTTCGAAGATCGCTTGGCCGTAGTGCAATACCGATGCGCTCGGGTCGAGCGCGATCTTCTGATACGCGCTGAGCTCCGGCGTTGCCCAGCCGTGCTCTACATCGAAGCGCGCCGTGATCATGTGATCGGTGAACATCGTGCCGAACTTGACGTCGGCGGGAATCGGCTTCTTCGGCTGAGTTCTCATGCGCAACCCTCACGGATGCTACGAGCAAAGCCAGGGTCGGGCAAGGCAGGCCAGCCGCTGGATCTAGGATGATCCCGGGCAAATTACCGAGTCGGGGTCGCCATCAGCTGCGGTGTCCAATAGGACGGAACGCGCTGGTCCAGCATCTTGAACAGGCAGTGCTCGCCGCCTGTTACCGCGCAGTTACTCGGCTGCTTCGAGTCCCGCCGGATCCTGCATCGACCGCAGCCGCGCTTCGAGCACGTCCGGCGGCGGCAGTTCCACGTAGACCATGCCCGCGTTGATCTGCACAGGAAAGGTCGCGATCTGATAGGCCTCGCCGGACAGGCAGCCACCATCCTCGAGCGAGAATGTCTTTTTGTGCAGCGGGCAGGCGACTTTCGGCCTCCCGGACTGGTCCCCGATGATCCCGCGGGCCAGCACCATGTCCTTGCGGTGCGGGCACATATTCTGCGTCACGTACCACTGGCCACGCGCCGCGAAGTTGAACACCGCGAGCTGCACCGCCCCGTATTTGACCGCGACCCCGCCGTCGCGCGGCACCGAGTTCACGTCGACGAGCGGGACCCAGCTGCGCGCAACGAGCGGCAGCTTGCGTTTCATCAGCGCACTCACTGGCACGGTTGCGGCGGGTACCGGCGTCCTTTGCCAGTCCTTCGGCCGTTTCTGCTCGCGCTCGATCACGAGTCCGACGGTCGGGTCGTCGTCCGCGGAGTTCGCAAAGTGCGTGAAGTGCGCGCGGCGTTCTGGATCGGCGACGACCGCGGCCCACTCGCAGCGGTAACTGTCGACGAGCTTTTGCATGTCGCGCTCGAGTTCGGCTGCGAGCCCGAGTTTGTCGTGCACGACGACGTCGCGCACGTGATCGATGCCGCCTTCGAGCTTCTCGACCCAGACCGACGTGCGCGTGAGCCGATCGGCGGTGCGGATGTAGTAGATCAAGAAGCGATCGATGTAACGGATGCAGGTCTCCGCATCGACGTCTGCTGCGAGCAAGTCGGCGTGCCGCGGCTTCGCGCCACCGTTGCCGCACACGTACAGGTTCCAACCCTTCTCGGTCGCGATGATGCCGAAGTCTTTGCTCTGCGCTTCGGCGCACTCGCGCACGCAGCCGCTGACTGCGCTCTTCAACTTGTGCGGTGAGCGAATCCCGCGATAGCGGTTCTCGACGCGAATCGCGAAGCCCACGGAGTTTTGCACGCCGTAGCGACACCAGGTCGTGCCGACGCAGCTCTTCACCGTTCGCACCGCTTTGCCGTAGGCGTGCCCGCTCTCGAAACCGCCCGCGACGAGCTCGGTCCAGATGTCCGGCAACTGGTTGAGGCGCGCACCGAGCAAATCGATGCGCTGGCCGCCCGTGATCTTCACGTAGAGGTCGTACTTCTTGGCGACCTCCGCGATCTTCATCAGCT
Organism: Polyangiales bacterium; assembly: GCA_035687405.1. Lineage (GTDB taxonomy): Bacteria > Myxococcota_A > Polyangia > Polyangiales > JAFGIB01 > JADGRF01. The sequence goes on along the minus strand of DASRXR010000794.1, from coordinate 2,455 downwards.
TGTCGGGCGTGATCTCGCCGCCCGGAATGCGCGGAATGACCGAATACAAGCCGCCGCGCTGGATGTTCGCGAGGTAGCGATCGTTCGTGTCCTGCAGCGTCTCGTGTTTCAGGATCAGCTCGTTGTGCAAGCTCGCGAGGATCGACGCGACGGCGGGCTTACAGACTTCACAGCCGTAGCCGCGGCCGATCTTGTCGATGATCTCGTTGAACGTGCGGTAGCGGCGTACCGCGATCATGTCGTACAGCTCTTGCCGGCTGTAGACGAAGTGCTCGCAGAGTTGTTTGCTGACAGTCTTGCCCGACCGCGAGAGCTCCGCATTCAAGATGTCGGTGACGAGTGGAACACAACCGCCGCAGCCGGTCCCGGCGAGCGTCGCGGCTTTCAGCTCTGCGAGCGAGCACGCCCCGGATGCGACTTGAGCGCACAGCGCGCCCTTGCTGACGTTGTTGCACGAACAAACCTGCGCGGCGTCATCGAGCGTGAGCTTCGCACCGCCTTGGCGCGCGCCCAAGATCAGCTCGTCCGGACTCACCGGCAGCTCGCTCTGGGATCGCGCGAGCGCGCTCAACGTTGCGTACTCGCTCGCGTCGCCGACCAAGATGCCGCCGAGCAAGCGCTTCGCGTCGTCGCTCACGACCAAACGCTTGTACACGCCCTTGACCAGATCGTGCAGCACCACCTCTTTCGTGGGCACGTTGGTACAGAACGGGTCGCCAAACATCGCGACGTCGACACCCATGAGCTTCAGTTTCGCCGATTGATCCGCGCCCCGGAACGCAGCGTCCGCGCTCGCGCCCGAGATGTTGCGGGCTGCGACGTCTGCCATGTCGTAACCGGGCGCGACGAGCCCGTAGATCGTGCCGCGATGCAGCGCGCACTCGCCGGCCGCGTAGATGCGGGCGTCGCTCGTGCGCAGGGCGTCGTCGACCACGATTCCGCCGCGCTCCCCGACCGCGATCCCGGCAGCGCGCGCGAGCTCATCGCGAGGGCGAATCCCGGCGGACACGACGACCATGTCGACCTTCAGCTCGCTCGAGTCGTCGAACACCAGACCTTCGCAGTGCTGCTCGCCGAGGATGCGCTGCGTCGCGCGACCGAGATGCGTCGTGACGCCGAGCGCATCGATGCTTCGTAATAAGAGCTTGCCGCCCGAATCATCGAGCTGCCGGGGCATCAGGCGCGGTGCGATCTCCACCACGTGCGTTTCGAGCCCGAGCGCCTGCATCGCGCGCGCAGCTTCGAGCCCGAGCAGACCGCCTCCGAGCACCGCGACTGATCGTGCGCCCTTCGCGTAATTCTCGATCGCGATCAGGTCGTCGATCGTTCGATACGGGAACACGCCTGTAGCGTCGATCCCGGGCAAGCGCGGCAGAAACGGCGCGGAGCCAGTCGTGAGCACGAGCCAGTCGTACGCGTCTCGCGTTTGATCGGCGTAGACCACTTGCTGCGCTTCGCGGTCGATGCCGGTCACTGCGCGAGCGACGCGCAACTCGATCCCACGTTCAGTAAAGAATGTATCCGGCGCGAGCGCGAGCTCCGCAGGATCGCGACTCTCGTAGTACTGCGTCAGGTGCACGCGATCGTAGGGCCCGCGCGGCTCCTCGCCGATCAACAGAATGCGTTGCCGGCGCTTCGGATCGAGCTCTCGCAACCGGCTGCAAACCCGGTGCCCGACCATGCCAGCACCCACGACCAGGACGGTCTCCGACTTCATGCCGCGATCGCTCCTCAGCTCGGTCGGGGTTCCCGCGAGTACTGCCTTTGCCCGCCGAGCTACTGGATGGTTTCAGTAACGATTCTGCGAACATGGGCACGCGAGGTTTCGGAGTTTTTTCGAGGCCGCAAAAACCCAGTAAAGCGGCTGCGTCAGCGCGTTTCCGTACGCCGACGTAGGCGCGTGAACGTGTTCGCCGCCACGAGCGGCAACGCTCTGCAGGCCCGGCGCGGTCGCTACCTGATCGCGCGCGCCGTGCTCAAAAGAACACGCCGGCGTTCACGCGGAACTGCGAAGTGACCAAGTCGAGGTCGAGACCGGTTCCGGAACCCATCTCGTCGAGCGTGCTGCTCAGCCGGTACTGGACCTCGTGCGTGAACGCGTATCGCTGCCACCCGAGCTCGAGCAGCAGGCCGACGCCGCTCGTGATCGCGTATCGCGCGCCGACTAGCACGCCGATGCCCCAGCCGTACGCGGGGTCGACCGACTCAGCCGCGCCTTGGTCTCCGTGTTGGACCTCAGTCCACGTCCTGTATTCGTTCAGTATGCTGAGTGTAAGGTTCAGTGGAATGGACAAGTAGAGCTCGAAGCGAGATCCGAGTGGTATGCGCGGTTGGAGGATCAACCCGAGGTCGACACCGAGGCTCGTGCTTTCGCCGAGCGTGCTCGCGGCTTCGGAGCGCCAGCTGTGCAGGCCGAGCAACGGGCCGATTGCGAAGAAGCGGTGCGCGGAGAACA
>DASRXR010000793.1:0-2331 GCA_035687405.1 Polyangiales bacterium | reverse complement strand
GGTTCGCGATTACGACATCGAAACTTGCCTCGGGATAGCCGATCTGCTGCACATCCACGCGCTCGAAGCGCATGCGTGGGTCGTCGAGCTTCGCGCGCGCCGTCTCGAGCATGGGCGGAGAGTTGTCGGACACTACGATGTCTGCGTCCGCTGGAATGCGCTCGGCGTTCTCGAACCAGAAGCTGCCGACACCCGCACCCACCTCGAGCACCTTCGCTGCGCGCGGAAACTCGATCGCATCGAAGACCCAGCGGAAGAACGAGGGCCTGCCGGGCTCCTCATAGAGTTTGTAGAGGCGGAGTCGAGCATCGAGCTTCGACGCGTCTTTGTACTGATCCGCGACGTAAGTACTGTCGGCGGGCGCGTTTCCATCCAGTTTTGTCATTTCGGATCCTTGGGAGTAGCTAAGCGGTCTGGCGACACGCAGGCGCGCGGCGCAGCTCTCGGAGACCTTCGTCGAGAGCATCGAGAACGTACGGAACTTCGTCGAAGCTGTTTGGCCAGTGCGGGCAGAAGCGAAGACGCCCGTCCGGTAGCGAACAGCTTACACCTCGCGCGTGGAGCCATGGAATCAGCGAAGTGGCGTCGACATCCGGCGGCACGATCGCGCAGAGGACACACGAGCGACGCGGATCGTTCGCCGGCACCAACACCTCGAGGCCGAGCCTCGCGAGGCCGCGTTCGAGGCGTTCTAGATAATCGAGAACGTGCACGTGAATTGCTTGCACCTGCAAGATCTCGAGCAGTGCGATCGCGGCGTCGAGCCCGGCGAAACCCGGCGCGTTGAGCGTGCCGCCCTCGAAGCGCACCGCGCCCGCGCGGAGCGGCCGGTGATAGTCGAGGTGTCCTTCACCCAATCTGAGTAGGTCTGTCGCACCTTCATAGCTGAGCCAGCCCGCGAGCACGGGCGCGAGCGAGTCCAGCCGCTCGGGGCTTACGTAGAGAAAACCCGTGCCGGTAGGGCCCATCAGCCACTTATGCCCGCCGCACGCCACATAATCGATGCCGTCCACTGCAAAAGGCATCGCACCCAACCCCTGGATTGCATCGACGAACAGTTCGGCACCCGCGGCCTTGCACATGCGCGCGATCGACTCAACCGGCAGCCGCAGACCGCTGCTGAAATGCGTCAAGCTGATGACGACCACACGTACGCCTCGTCGCAGCTCCCCTTCGAGCCGTGACAAATCGCACCCAGCGGGTTGCGTGAAGTCAGCCCAGGGGAGAAACACGGGCTCGAGCTCCAATCGCTTGGCGGCCTCGAGCCAAGGGCACACGTTCGTGGGGAAGTCGCGCTCGATGAGCAGGATACGGTCGCCGGCCTTCCACTTCAGTGAAGATGCGACGAGCGCGACTCCGTTTGATGTGTTGGGCATGAGCGCGATCGAGCCGGCCGGCGCTCCGATGAGTTTGGCGATGCGGAGCCGCAGTCCGGCGCGTCGCTCGGCCCACTCAGGTCCAGCTTGGATCCCTCGACGTGAGAAGTCGTCCATGACTTGCGCTACCGCTTTGCGGACAGGTTCGGACGGTGGGGAACATGCGCCGTGATTCAAATAGGCGACGAGCTCGAGCGCGGGGAACAGCTCCCGCGTGCCGATGCGTGGCTTCGCTGTCGCGAGATCAGTCATTCACCGGCCTCTTCCAGGTGCGACGTGAGGCCAAAAAAGCCAGGATAGCGACGGGCGTACTCTGCCGGCGCGAGTTTTCGACTATCAGAGGCGTGGAAGTGATACTGCAGGGCGAATCGGTTGAGCGCCGAATCATTGCGAGCCGTTCCATGGGGAACCATGGAGTTGAGGATCAAGACGTCCCCCGGCTCGAGCTCAGCGAACATCTGATCTTCGGGCGCCGGTAAGTGAGACGCGAGAATGCCGTCTGCGACGACGACGGTTCCCGTTTCGTTCTGCTTCGTGGGTTGCGGTCGGGACGGATCACGAAGCGCGTGCGCGATCGGACCACGATTGTGGCCGCCGGGAACGATTCGCATGCAGCCGTTGAGTGCGCGCGCCGGGTCGATCGCGATCCAAAATACAATGACCGATTCTGGAGGGGAATAAGTGATGTACGCATTGTCTTGATGGAGCGGCATCGCCATGCCGCCGTGTGGCGGCTTCAGCAGCGCCATCTCATCGAACAGCACGGGATCAGCACCGAGCAGTTGTGAGGCGGTGCGGTGCATTCGGACCTTGAACCCGGTGTGTTCGAACCACGGCGCGCAGTGTCCGAGCCCTTGCACCTTTCGCACGCGCAGCTCGTCGGCTGCGACGGCCTTCGCCGGATCGAACGAGGGCTCGAACTGCACTTCACCCGCCGTGCCGCACCGTTTGATCG
>DASRXR010000792.1:0-2911 GCA_035687405.1 Polyangiales bacterium | reverse complement strand
CGCGCCCGTGGTGATCACGACCTGCGGCGTCATCTTGAACGTCACGTCGGCGATCGCGTCGAGCGTGACCGTGCCACCGCCGGTGCCGGTCGTTTGCATCGTCGCCGTGCCTGTCTTCGCGTTCGCGTTGAACGCGTAGATCGCCATCGCACCAATGCCGGTGCCCGCACCGACGGCGAACTGGTCGTTGCCGTCCGAGCCGCGGACCATCAGCCGGTTGAGCACGCCGGTGTCACCCGCCGTCGTAAAGTCGACCTTGATGCCGGGGACTGTGCCCACGCCGAGCATGAACAAGCCGTTGATGTAGTCCACGATGACCGAGCGGCCGTACATGTGTCCCGCGCTCGCTTGATCGGCGAGGACACTGATCGTTCCGTTCGGAGCGATGTCACACGGCAGGTTCGTGTCGGTCGTACCCATGAACACGTGGCCGTTGACAGTGACCATGTTGTCGGTCGTGCGCAGTGAGATAAGCGCGGACTCGCCGTCTTTGACAGTCACGGTCATCACTGGCGCGGTGCCGGTCGTCACGATCGTACAGCCAGCCGCCAAGAGCGGCATCTCCGAGAGTCCGACGATGCCTTCGAAGCCGTCGTCGTCCTTCGCCGACCGCTTGTCGCGTGGGCCGTCGTTCTCGTCACTGCACGCTGCGGCAATGAACAACAGTAGAGTCGCTCCGGCCTTTAGCCGATGTTTGATGGTTCGAGGCATGACTATCTTTTTCTGTGAACAGCGAAGTGCTGCGTTGGTTTCACTGCGAGACAGCGCAGCACGGATCAAACAACAAACCGTGCCTGCGAATTGGAAATGCGATTGTGACACTGAGGGCCAATTGCATTGCAACAAGATTTCCGAGTGACACATGTACGCATCGAAAGGTTGCAGTCGCGCCTACAGCATTCTGATCGACTAGCCGCAGAGCGCGAACATCTATGACGCCATCAGCGGCGGAGTGTGATGCGGAATGCCGCTCAGGGCGGCAAGCACACGTAAAACTCCGTATTGTGATCAGAGCCGAACGGACGAGATGTACGCGGATATCTCGCGCGCGAGCAGACACGCGACGCTGGACTCCGCGTCGCAGACGTGATTGCGAGCGGCGCTAGTGCGGAACTAGAGCGCGGCGGTCAAGCCGGACTTCAGCAGCACGCGCTCGAGCGCTGCCAACCAACGCTCGTAGTACTGCCAGCTCGCGTCATCGAGCGCGTGGGTTGATTCCCAGGCGTGGATCTCTTCGATCAACGCTTGCCGAAAGTCTTCCCACTCGAAGTACCCGGCCTTCGACAATGCGACTGCCAAACCGAACGCACGCCGCTCCCAGTCATTCGCGAACGCGAGCTCACCGTTTTCGCGCGGTGGTGCATCACACGAGCCCAACATGCTCGTCGCGGCAAAGTGTTCGAAGCGCGTCAGCATCCCGCCTTGTTTCGCCTCGTCAGGCAACACTCGGCGACGGCACGCGCGCCACGCCCATCATCGCTTCTGGTGTGACCAACGACGCGAGCTCGTCTTCGCTCATCCCGTCCGTACCGGCCGGCCGCTCCGGCAATACGAACCAACGAATCTGCGCGCTCGAATCCCAGACCCGAATCTCGACTGCCGGATCGATCTTCAAACCAAACTCCGCGAGCACCGCGCGCGGTTCCCGCACTGCCCGCGCGCGAAACGTCGGATCTTTGTACCAATACGGCGGCAAACCCAACATCGGCCACGGGTAACACGAGCAGAGCGTGCACACGATCAAGTTGTGCACCTCCGGCGTGTTCTCGACGATCTTCATGTGTTCGCCCTCGGCACCAGCCATGCCTTTCGGGAACTGCAGCTCGGTGATCGCGGCCGCGGTGTCTTTCAACAAGCGCTGCTTGAACGCCGGATCGCTCCAAGCTCGCGCGACGAGCTTTGCTCCGTTGAACGGCCCCATCTCGGTCTCGAAGAACTCGAGCACCTTGTCGACCGTGTCGCTCCCGATCACGCCCTTCTCGATCAACAACGCTTCGAGCGCTTCCACCTTCGCAGCGCTGTCCGCTTCGCGACTCGGGTCGTACTTGAAACGCTCCGCCATGACTTCAAGCTCCCGCGTCGAGGTAAGCCTCGAACAGATCCGCGTAGACGTACGAGTTCGGCTCGCTCAGCGTGCCCCAGATATCCTTCGGGTCGAACTTCACGCAGTACACCGGCATCGGCGCGCCGATGCCGTCCGGGCCGGTCGAGAAAAAATACCCGTAACAACCCTCGTACACGACGTCCACGACTCCGGTCTTGTTGCGCAGGTAGCCCGGCAAACGCGTATGCGCGACCGGGGGCACGTCGCGCACCTGCACGCGCGCTCCGACCGCGAACTTCGGTGCAGCACCGGCGCGATGGGGAGAGTCTCCCTCACGCAGATACTTTTCGACCTGAGCGTCGATATCCGGCGTTTGGCTTGCAGCCGGCGGCGGCGCCTGGCCGCTCCGCAGCTGCGCACTACGCTTGTCCAGCTCCGCTTGGCTGACGTAACCGCTGTCGACGAAGAACCCCGAGATACCGCCGAGCCACTTTTCGTAGTAGCGAAACTTGAAGTAGTCGAACGGGTTCATGCCTTCGGCGCCCGTGCGCAGATGCCCCCACGTCCAATCGTGGTGGAAGATGCTCGAGACCTGGTCGAGGTCGTACTTCGGGAGCGCGTCTTTCAAATGCCGACTCAGCGCCATCATCGCGACGTGAATGCCGAAGATGCGCTTCTCCCAAGCTTCTACGAACGGGCGTGTCTCGGTGCTGACTGGACCGAGGTTTTGAACGCCACCGAGACTGTGCTGCAGTTTCATCGTTGCACCGTCGGCGCCTCGAAGGCGCTTGCAACAGGTTGCCTAAAACAACCGTTGAATGCGCCTTCGAGCGCATCTCGATCGAGCGACCGGCCGATGATCACGAG
>DASRXR010000791.1:0-10718 GCA_035687405.1 Polyangiales bacterium | reverse complement strand
ATGTGCGGTTCTGATCCAGCGACTGCGAGTTTGCGGCGCGTCTTCGGTTTGTTCGGTTCGCCGGCTTCACCTTCGTCGCCGGCAGCACGTTCGCCGCCGCCCGCTGCAGCGTTGCCGCCGAGCCAAGTCGGAGCTTCTTCCGGCTGAGTTTCGTGCGCTTCGATCGCGTACTTCACGAGGCGCGAATCGGTGTCGAGTCGGTCCATCGAGAGCGCGGACGAGCTTGGCGGCAGGAAGTAACACAAGCCGAGTAGGCTCAGATGCGCTGCGGCGGATGCGACCGTCCAGCGCGAGCGGCGCCACACCGGTTCGGTCGAGCGCGCGCTGGCGACGCGCTGAGCTGCCGCGACCGAGCGCACGATAAAGGTGAAGTCGCCGTGCTCTACTCGCACGGTGATTCCGCGCTGCAGTGGGAACGAACGCGCGCCTTCGTTGTCAGCAACGGGTCGGAGCTGCTCTTGTTGTGCGAGCTCCTCGAGCGTGACGAGCGCGCCGTCGAGCTCGATCTCGGCGTCGGCTCCCCGCCCGACAACGACGGACAGCTCGCCTTGCGACTCGAGTACGAGTGGCAGCCGTGAGCTGCCGAGTGTCTCTTCGCCGATGACGAAGTCGGTGTCGGGTGCGGCTCCCAGGTAGAAGGCGCGCGGAGGGGTGAGGTGCGCGACGTGCAGGACAGAAAGCTCGCCCCAGATGACGACGATTTCGAGTGCCGTGCCTAAGTCGTCGAGCTCGCGAGCCTCGAGCGGTGGTGCTTGCGGAATGATTTGGTACGCGACACGGCTCGAGTCGCCGCCGTGAGCTGCAGGTGTGGGGTCGGAATTGAAGACGCGATGGGACACAGAGCCTCCTGGGTAACGGGAGAACCGCGCGTCCGGGTAGAACGAAACTGCAGTCGCGCAGGAGCGAGAAGCTCCACGTCGCGCGATGTGTCGTTCGTCGGTAGCGCTCCCAGGATCAGACTCGCACTCGAGCCAAAAGTTCCCGCAAAAGCATCTCGCTTCAGCAGTGAAGGACTCACGGCGCCGAAGTGTTCGGTCGTCTGACATCGCGGACCTCCGCAGCGAATGGCTGCGGGAGTCCGCGAGAACCGCTCACTGGTCCGCGAGTGCATCGAAACGCTGCTTCACCATCTCGGGTGTCAAGGCCTCGATCGTCTTGCGCAGTGACCAGCGGTGACCGAACGGGTCGTGAATCCAACCGACCCGTTCTCCATAAAACTCATCGATGATCGGCCGCTCCAGCTTTGCACCAGCGCGTACTGCGCGCTCGACCGTCACATCGACATCGTCGACTCGCATCGACAAACTACAACTCGTGCCGCCTCGTTTGATCGGCCCGATGTGACCGATCTCCGGGTACTCGTCCGCCAGGCTCAGCTGTGCGCCCCCAATCGTGAGCTCCGCATGACCGACGCGACCATCGCGACCGACGAGGCGATAGGTCTCGATCGCGCGGAATACCTGGACGTAAAAGTCGATCGCAGCTGCGGCGCCATCGACGATCAGGTACGGGATCAGCGCTCCATGCTGGCTCGTGTTTTCAGACATGATCCGGCTCCTTTTCATGCCCGGTCGCAATCCTCGCGACCGAACGCACCCACAACCTAGGCGCGGCCGGGGGTAGGGGCTTGGACGAAATTTACCTCAGGGCGTCTCAGGCTCATTCGTCATCAACGAGCGAAGCCGACTCGGAGTACAGCCCGCAAACTGACGAACGTCACGCGCCAAGTGTGCTTGATCGTAGTACCCGCAGAGCACCGCAAGTTCGGCCCAACTGCGGTCGCGCCTCCGCTGCATCTCGTCGCGGAGTCGATCGAAACGCAGTAGCCGCATCCAGAGCTTCGGCGGCATGCCGACCTGATCGTGAAACAACGCGATCAGGTGCTTGTGGCTGTATCCGAGCTCGCGCGTCAGGTCGCGCAAGTCGAGTGTGCCGCCCGCAGCAGCGAGCTTCTCGAGTGTCCACGCCACCGCCGGGCTCGACTCGTCCGCCTCTGACAGCTGCGAACGCAGGAGAGTCTCGACCAGATCGAAACGCGCTGCCCACGTCGGCAAATCGCGTAGCCGGTCGCTGAGATCGCGCCAAGCGCACGGCAAGAGGTCGGTCAGTTGCACGATGCGACCACGAAGCTCCGACAACGGCACTCCAAACAACCTTCGCGCAGCCAATGGCTGCAGGTTCAGCTGGATTCCGGTCTGAAGACCCAAATGTTCGGTCTGGGTGAACGCGTCATCGGGCCCTGCGACGAACCCGCCTGCGTGACGTGCGAACGTGTGCTCCTGCCCCGAGTCGTAGACGCGAATGGTCGGGCCGAGCTCGATGATGACGACGACTTGAGGCCCTGGAAATTGCCGGCGCTTGAGCGGCGCGGGCGTGACTTCGACGTACCCCTGCAGCTCGCGAACCAGCGGCGCGAGCGGAAGTGCAGGCGTGCGCATCGCGAGCTCCCACTGCGTGTCCCCGGCGATTTCGCGAGAGACGCGCGTGTGTCGGCTGCTCTGGCTGACAGTGAAGCCCGGCTCGCGCATGCCGAGGGGTGTACCACCGCCCTCGAGCCGACGCAGCCCCGCGGGGCCGCCCTACGCGTTGATGTCGAGCAAGCTCTTCTGCATTTCTTGGTCGGTCTTCAGCAACGCGATCGATGCCTTGAACTGCTGCATTGCACCGAGCTGCTCGACCGTTTCCGAGATCAGATCCGTGTTCGAACCGAGCACTTCCTCGGCCCCGCGCTCGAAGGTGGGGGCAGGTGCGTACGTCGGCTCTGTCGTACTCGTGACCCCGCCGTTCAGCGCTTCTCGCGCAACTTGGCGCTGCGCCTCGAAACCATTCGTATTCACGTTCGCGACGTTCTCTGCCGAGCGCGTGAGACGTGCGCTCGCAAAGGACATCGAACTCAGCGCAATGCTCGAAACGGGATTCATGCGACCACCATTCGGGCCACAATCGGACGATCCAGCCTGCGGCTTGAGCAAAAATCGTCGGGCGCCCGTTACGGCGCCCCGATTCGAGCAGGCAGCCGCACGACCTCCAACTCCACCGGCTCCCCGCGCGCCATCGTGCAGTTGTTGTACGCGCGTAATACTGCGTTTCCTTTTTCGACGACCGAAGCGGGAGTGCCCGGCCTGGCCGGCCCGAGCCAGTCGCCATCCCGCTCTTTCCCGCTCTTCGCTTTTGTGCGCAGGGCTCGCTGGAGCTGCTTGGCCGAGATCGAGAACGGGCGCGCAAACACCTGGATGCTGCTCGCGCTAGTGCACGCGCCCGAGGGGGACTGCGCGAATTCCTCCGCGGCTTTCGTGAACGCGTCGAGCTCACTCTCGTACGCGCCCGGGTCGATGCGCGCCAAGTCTCGGCCTGCGCCGCTCGCGAGCAGTACGAGGTGCCGAGCCGCGACGCGAACGCGATCGAGCGCGACCGTACTACCGGAAGTGTTCTCGAGCCGCTCCGAGATCAGCGCGCGCAGCGGCCGATCGGCTGCGAAGTACGCATCGAACGCGCGCATGAGCGGCGCGTGCATGGCTTGCCCCTTCTGCAGACCGTCGTCTTTGTACGCCTCGCTCTCGTAGTACGCGTCCGCCGCCGACAGCTGCGCCGCAAGTTCGGAGAGCGCGGCCGAGTAGACTTCGGCCGGTCGACGGAACGGCTCTGGTGCGGCGAGCTGCGCCTGCCGGATGTGACCGATACACGTGCTCGGGTCGGCGAGCGTGTACACCCCTCGAACGCCTGCTTTCGAAGCGGCGGGCCCGGCGGCGAGATCGACCGAGCTCGAATACCTCGCCAAGCTGTCTGCGGCACGGCCCGTGAACCGATTCAAGCAATGCGACGTGAAGCCAGCGATCGCGCTGCTCTCACTCACGAGCGCTGCGCCGGCGTATGCAACCCACGGCGTTCCCGACTCCGGCCGAGCCGCCGTGGACACTGAAGTCTCTTTCGATGACGTCAGCTTCGCAATTTCCGTGAGCAGCGACGAGAACACACCGCGCGGCAAAAAGAACGCGAGCATTGCGATCCAAGCTGCCCATAGTAGCCACCGGAACCCGCGGCGTCCCCACGCGAGCTTGTGTTTGGTGGTGCTCGCCTGAGCCTCGCGCGCATCGACGGCTTCGCGCTCGCCGCTGACGGCGGCTTCGTGATCGTCGTCTATGTCTGTCGACACCGGCTCGGGTTGCGAAGCCACTAGCTTCAACGGAGGCACGGCCTTCCCCTGCGCCTCTTGCAGCGCCAGCTCGAGATCCAGCGCGAGCGCGTCTGCGGTCGGATACCGATCCTCCGGCGCCTTCTCGAGGCACCGCAGCACGAGCGCATCCACGCGTGCAGGCAAGTGTCTGCGCTTGCGGCTCGGAGGCTCGGGTCGCGCGCTCAAATGCTGCGCGATGAAATCGTACGGAGTCTTCGCTGGAAACGGCCCCGAGCCCGCGAGCATCTCGTACAACACGAGCCCGAGCGCGTAGATGTCGCTGCGTCCATCGACCGTCAACCCGCGCGCTTGCTCCGGCGGCATGTACTGCGGCGTCCCGAACAACGCGCCGGGTTGTGTGAGCTTACCGGACTCGTCGATCGCTTTCGCAATCCCGAAGTCGACGAGCTTCACGATATCGCGACCGTCCGCAGCCGGCTTCAGCATGATGTTCGCCGGCTTGAGATCGCGGTGAACGACATCGCGGCGATGCGTTTCGCTCAGCGCGTGAGCGATCTGCAGCGCGATCGTCAGCGCACGCTCGATCGACATCGGCCTTTTCGCGAGCACCGTGTCGAGCGTGTCACCCGGCACGAACTCCATCGCCAAGAACGGATGTCCCTGCTCGGTCTCGCCAAACGCATACAGATGCACGACGTTCGGATGACTCAGCTGCGCAAGCGAGCGAGCTTCACGCTTGAAGCGTTCCAGCATGCTCGGATGCAGTTGCGCGAGCCCGCTATGGATGATCTTGATCGCGACCTTTCGGTCGACCGCAAACTGATCAGCGAGGTAAAGCTCACCCATCCCACCGGCGCCGAGCCGCGCCAAGATCCGGAACTGTCCGGCGAGAACCGATCCGACTGCGAGCTCGGAAGTTTCAGCCACCTGTCTCGAGACTCGCGCTCGCCCCCACGCACGGCAGCGCAATGATTAGAGTTTGGCGCCAGAAGCGCGTGGTGATGCGACTAGCCGCGCTAGACACTAGACACCCGACCCGTGTGCGCGCTGAGTCCCGCACGACTACCCGCCCCTTCGGCGTGGCTAGGACTAATCGAGCACCGACCGTACGACAAGCCTGAATTTAGCCGCTTTCATGGTCTACAACTGTGCGGGTTGGCTCATACCGTAGCGGCGCGCAATTTTACGCGAGCCAAACGCGGACCCTGGTGACACTCCGGTAGGCAGGTCTTCGCGCGGTGCTCCGGTGCGCGTGCGCGAACGAGGAAACGCATGCTTTTCTCTAGGTTCATCTCCGCCTTTGGTTTGGTCGCAGCGGTCGCACTCGGCTGCTCGAGCGGCTGTGACAACCCAGCGCCGCCCGCATTCGCCGGAGTCGCCGGCCAGGCCGGAGCTCCGGTGAACGCCAACACATCCGGAAGTGGTGCGTCCCTTGCAGCTGGTAGCGGCGGCGTGAGCGCGCCGGCTGCAGTGGCGGGAACGAGTGCGGCCGCAGGCGCGGGCGGTGCAGGCCTGTCGGGGAGCGGCGGTGCAGGCACGAGCGCGGCAGGCGCGGGCGCTTCGGGCATGAGCGCGACGGCTGCGGGCTCGGGCGCAGGTGCGGGCGCCGGTGGCCAAGCGGGCGCTGCAGCCGGTAGCGGCGGATCGATCGGCGGCGCGGGAGGCGCGGGGGGTGCTGCAGCTGCTGGTGCGGGCGGGCAAGCAGGCGCTGCTGGAATGCCGGCAGTCGACGATCCGTTCGGCGATTTGTTCCCGCCAATCCCGGCGAACTGCGAGGGCTTGATCTGCCTGGAAGACGCAGATTGCGGAAGCTACGCAGGCCTTGCGGCCAGCTGCATACTCACGAAGTGCGTCGACTTCATTTGTCAGTGACGAGCCTCAGCGCGTGAAGCGCAAGTTGATTCGCGTGCGAGCGCCGGTCGGTTCACCGTGCTCGTCGAGCGCCGGCACGAACTTGCGCTTCGCGAGACACGCGCGCGCGGCCTGCGCAAAACCTTCGCCGCTGGGCGACTCCGATTCGACGTCGAGCTTCGCGAGCGCCCCGCTCGACTGCACCGTCGCGATCACCGAGACGAGGCCTTGATCGGGCCGCGCGTGATTCGGAAAAAATCCGCGACAGCCATCGCCGAGCAACAGCGGCTGGCGACGCAGCTGATCTGCCGGGGTGATTCGAAAACCGCTCGCAGCTCGTGGCGGCGGCTCCGGTCGAAGTGTGGTGCCTTCGCCGTGTTCGGCTGTGCCTCCCCGCGCGACGATGCCGGTTCCGTAGCCGCGTCCGTTCGGATCACTGACGAAGCGAACCGGCTCATCGTCCTTCACGTCTGGAGTCTCTTGCGCCGTGAGCAGCGCTCCTGCGCGGGCAGGCGCGGGCGGATCGAGAGCGCGTTTGGCACGCTGCTTCGCTGGCGGAGGCGCTGCAGCTGCCGGCGGCGGCTCCGGCTCGGATGCGGGTGGCGGAGGTGGTGGTGGCGGAGGCGCGGGTGGCGGCTCGAGCTCGACCTCCGTGACTGGAATCGAGAGTTTTGGCGGCGGTGCATCTCCGAACAGAGTCGCGAGCACGAGGTGCAAGCAGCCTGCGGCGGCGAGGCAGACACTCCAAATCCCGCGCGCGTTCGGCATCGGAGCCAAGATTTGCAAGAGGCGGGCGCTCACCGGTCGGGCTCCACCGCAAATGCGATCTTGTGGATGCCGGCGAGCCGCAAGGTGTCGAGCACGCGCATGACTGCACCGTGCTCGGCTCGCGTCGACGCTTGGATGATCGTGCGTACCTCTGGGTTCTTGGCAAAGACCTCCAACGCGAGCGCACGCAGCGTGTCGTCATCCGGCGCCGCAGCTCCGTCTACCGTGCGCACGCCCTCGCGATCGATCGCGATGTTCAACATGCGCTGCGCCGATTCACCGCTCGCGGCTTTGGGCAAGTCGATCGGCATTGCGTGATCGTCTTCGAGCCGCGCCGTGATCATGAAGATCGCGAGCAGCACGAGCATCACGTCGACGAGCGGCGTGACGTTGATCGATGCGAGTGGCTCGCTAGTCGAACGCGTCGGAATGCCGGCGGCCATGTCACGCCTCCTCGCCGACTGCGGTGTGTCGAGCGAGTGCATTGGCCGCGTCGTGAAGCAGCGCAGACGAGCGGCGATCCTCGTTGTTCCAGCGAGCGTGTTCGTCTTCCATGAACGTCAGCAGCACGTGTCCGAGCGCGGCCGTTTGATCGAGGACGAGACGAATGCGCGCTTGAAACGCATTGAACGCGACGACTGCCGGCACTGCGACCCCGATGCCGACCGCAGTCGCGACCAGCGCCTCGGCGATACTTCCCATCACCGCTTGCGATGCACTTCCGCGCGCCGCGCTCGAGCTCAAGTGATCGAACGCCATGATGATTCCGATCACGGTTCCGAACAGACCGATAAACGGCGTGTTGCTCGCGAGCGTGCCGAGAAACCCAAGGCCGCGTTCGAGTCGCGCGCGCTGTAACAAGGTCGCTCCGGCCATCGCTTCGCGAACGGCGCTCGCGCCGCGGCGAAACTCGGCGATACCCACGCTCGCGACCGCAGCTTCGGCGGAGCCCGACTGGTCGAGGAGGCGGCGCGCACCATCGAGGTCTCGCGCACGCATGCGTTCACTCAGACCGCGCACCAGCGCCTGCATGTCGGCGCGAATCCGCCGGAAGAAGATGGCTCGCTCCAGCATGACGGCGACGCTCGCGACCGAAAGCCCAAGCATGAGCCACATCACAGGCGACGCGCCGACTGAGAGCAGCGACTGTTTGATCGATTGGACGATATCCATGAGGGCTCCGTGCCCGGCCGGCTCGCGAGCGTTCACGCATTCGTGAAAATGCATGTCGGCGTGAACGCGAACGCCGTGTGCGGGCACGACCTGCACATGTTCGAAACGAAAGAACGCTTTTCGCGGCGGGCCGTCTTCTGGCGTGGGCTCGTCCTGACACTCGTGGTCGGGTGGCTCATCACGTGTTCCGTGCGCGGCAATGCGCAGGATGCGCCGGATGCGGGAGCACCGGTCGACGAAGGGCTTCGCGCGCCGGAGCTGCTCGAGCCCGTGACGCCGGAGTATCCCGCGGGCGAAACGACGGCTTCGCGCGTGGAGCTGGAGCTGACACTCGATGCGACGGGTGCAGTCACAGCGAGTGACGTTGCGACCACGGGCGGCGCTGCATTCGACGCTGCAGCGCTCGCTGCAGTGCCTCAGCTCCGCTTCAGTCCTGCGCTTCGCGGCGGAAGGCCAATTCCGGCTCAGATCCGATTTGCATTTCAGTTCGAGCCGCCGCCGCCAGCTGCGCCTCCAGCGCCGGAACCCGCTCCGCCACCACCACCGCCGCCCGCAGTTGCGCCTGCTCAAGAGGTGATCGGCAGCGTGGATCTCGAGATCCGCGGGGCCCCCCCGCTGCGCGAAACCACGCGACATACGCTCGACACCCAGGAAGTCCGTACGATTCCAGGCACGAACGGCGACGTCTTGCGATCGGTCGAAACGATGCCCGGAGTCGCGCGCCCCGCTTACGGACAAGGCATCTTGATCGTTCGCGGCTCCGCACCGGAAGACTCGCAAGTCTTCGTCGACGGCACTGCAATTCCATACGCGTACCACGTCGGCGACAGCAGCTCGGTCATCCCCGGCGACATGCTCGACCGCTTGGACTTCTATCCCGGCAACTTCGGCCCGGAGTTCGGTCGCGGAATGGGCGGCGTCGTCGACGTCGGGTTGCGCTCACCGCGCCGCGATCGCTTCGGAGGTTTGATCCAAGTCGACGCGATCGACGGCCGCTTGATGATCGAGACCCCGCTCGGGGAGCACACGGGCTTGATGATCGGAATGCGTCGCTCGTGGGTCGATGCGTGGATTGGATCCGTCCTCGAAGGCTTCGATGCGTCGCTGACGGCTGCACCGGTGTACTACGACGCGCAGGCCATTCTCGAGCACGATCTCTCGAGCAAGACGCGCCTGCGCTTGTCGGTGTTCGGCGCGGATGATCGCTTGAAGATCGTCGTGAAGTCTCCGGATCCGCAAGACCCTGCGTTTTCGGGCGAGTTCGGCGGCTACACGCGGTTCTTGCGCGCGCAGCTGCGTCTCGACAGCGAACTCGCACCGAGCACACGTTGGGTCAACACCGTGTCGTGGGGCATCACCGACTCCGATCAAGCGTTCGGCAGCAACGGTTTTGCTCAGACCGCACACGACTTCACGTTGCGCTCGGACCTGCGCGCGGACCTCTCGCGTGCGATCACGTTCAACGCAGGGATCGATGCCTTCGCATTGATCGACGACATCCGCGCGACCTTTCGTCCGTACCCCGCGAGCAACGCGCCGCCGAGTCCCTACTTTGCGCGGCCGTCGCGTTCCGCGTCGACGACTGCGAACTTGGTGCGACCTGCCGTGTACGCCGGCTTCGAGCTCCGGCCGTTCGACGGCTTCAAGCTGATGCCGAGCGTGCGCGTCGATTACACGCACGATACCGAACAAGTGACGGTCGATCCGCGACTCGGTGTGCGCTGGGACGTCGTTCGAGCGCCGCGGCGAACCACACTCAAGGCCGGTGCCGGCGTCTATCACCAACCGCCCGCGATCGAGCAGAGCAACAGCTTGGTCGGCACCGATGGCGTCCAGAATAACCGCGCGATTCATCTGAGCCTCGGCATCGAACAAGAGCTCGCACCGGGATTCGAGGTCTCAATCGAAGGCTTTTACAAGCGGCTCGACAACCTCGTGGTCGCACGCTCCGACGAGACGCGACTGATCGGCGCACGCTTCGAAAACACCGGCGAGGGGCGCGTGCTCGGCGCCGAGACGCTGCTCAAGTACAAGCCCGAAGGCGGCCGCTTCTTCGGTTGGATCGCGTACACGCTGTCGCGAAGCGAACGTCGCGACGTCGCGACCGAACAGTACCGCACGTTCTCGTACGACCAGACTCACATCTTGAGCGCGGTCGGTAACCTCGGCCTTGGTCGCGGCTGGACACTCGGCGCTCGCTTCCGCTTCATCTCGGGCATGCCGTACACGCCGTATTTGGGCGGCGTGGTCGATCTGGATGCCGGTGCGTACGCGCCGATCGAGAGCGCTCGACTCTACTCAGCGCGACTCGACGCGTTTCATCAGCTCGACCTGCGCATCGAGAAACTCTGGGACTTCGTAGCTTGGAAGCTCACGGCGTATCTCGAGCTCCGTAACGTCTACAACCACGCGAACTCGGAGGGCGTCGCTTACAGCTACGACTACTCCAAGCGCGACACTGCGAGTGGCATCCCGATTTTGCCCGTGCTGGGTGTGCGAGGAGAACTGTGATCATGAAAGCGTCGTTCATCGTTGTCGTCGCCGCGGCGCTCGCCGCGTGCGGCACGGATCTCGAAGATGGCTCGCGAATCGACAAGCTGCGTGTGCTTGCGCTGCGCGCGGACCAGCCGTTCGCTCGGCCGGGTGAAGTGGTGGAGCTGAAGCTATTGGCTGCGGATGAACGCACTCGTCCGCTCTCCTATGCACTCGCGACTTGCACGAATCCGAGAGACTCGACGGTCGATGGCTGTCTCGATGCGCTCGACGGAGCGTTCGAGCCGCTCGCGGTCGA
>DASRXR010000790.1:0-16127 GCA_035687405.1 Polyangiales bacterium | reverse complement strand
CGACGGCTACTTCGACCACCGCCTCGCGCCCTGGCACAAGGAACTGTTGTTCGCGATCGCGAGTGGTGTGGTCGTATACGGTGCTGCAAGCATGGGCGCGCTCCGAGCGGCCGAGCTCGACTCGTTCGGAATGGTCGGAGTTGGAACTATCTATAGTCAGTTTAGCAGCGGGGAGCTCGAGGATGACGATGAGGTTGCGGTGGTCCACCAAGCCGCGGACCGCGAGTACGCCGCAACGTCCGATGCGATGGTGAACATCCGAGCGACGCTACGCGCAGCGTGCAACGACGGCGTCATCGACCAAGCTGCGGAGTCGGCGATCGTGCGTGCCGCGAAGGAGGCGTTCTATCCCGAACGCTCGATCACCGCAGCGGTAGCGGTAGTTTCGACACAACTGGGTTCGCAAGCGAGCGAGTTGGCGCAGTGGCTTTCCGTCCACGGGTTGGTCGACCAGAAACGCACTGATTGCGATGCTTTGTTCGCCCGGCTCGAAGCGGATCTAGCCCATGCCGACCAACGCCGTAGCTCACCGGACCTTCATTTTGAGCACACGCACTTCTTCGACGTGTTGCAGCGCAACATCGACTGCGCAGAGTCAACACCCGCAGCTGTCGAGGATCAGGGCCACGCTCAACCCACGCCCGACCACACACCTACCTCGACGCGCGAGCTCTCAGGGCAACGCGAGCACGATGCGATTCGCGCCTCGTTTCGTCGCGCGTTGGCGCTCGTGCTGGCGGCTCGTGCAGGTGCGAATGCGGAGCCAAGCGACGTCCAGCGCGCATCTGAATACTTCCGTAGGCAGCACGGACTCCTGACACCGGAATCTACGAATGCGTGGCTCACACGAAACTCACTCGATCTTGCCGCCTTCACGGAGCTCATGAATGAGGAGGCATTGGTCGGCACATTCGGCCCTCAAGCAGACGCCCTAGCAAAAGTGCAACTGGAAGGCCCGCTTTTCGGAACGGAGCAGAAGCCTCAATCCGCTCTAGTTATTCGGCGTTGAACCGCTCCGCGGGCACGGCCCAGGTCTCGACCAACGTCGGGATGTTCTTGAAAGTTCGGTCGTGGCCACGCGTCAAAATCTCCTGGTTGCCCGCGCGCTCAGCAAACGCGCCCGACACGAGCAGCCCGCCGATGGGCGCCGCCGTCTGGAGACGGGAGGCCAGGTTGACCGTTGTCCCGTAGAGACGATCGTTGTGGGTCAATATGCGGCCAGCATGAAGTCCGATGCGAAACCGAAGCTGTTTGGACCGCATACGTCCACGGTTGAAAACTGCGAGCGCCCGCTGGACCGCACACGCGCATTGAAGTGCTGGCATCTCTGAGCTGAACTCCGCGAGCAGATTGTCACCGGTGAAGTCGACCAACCGACCGCCGAAATCTGCGATGAGCTGATGGATCTGTGCTTGGCAGGCAAAAAGGGACTCTATCGCATGACCGGCGTCATCCCATATGAGGCGCGAATAACCCGCTACGTCAGCGCTCATGACGGTCGCGTATCTATGCTGCAGTGGCAACATGGCTCTGAATCTCCGGCGAGAGTGCTTTCCGATACTCAGCTTTACCGGGTCGAGTACCATGTGGCGACTACAGTCTCTTTCACTCGCTCAAGCGGCGGTCGAGTTAGTCGCGCGCGGCTGCCGCAAAGCTTCCATGCCGCATGACGTCGCGAAGATCGCCATCGCACGGAGATCCTCGAGGAACGACGCGGTCTCTGCCATTCACGAATTGCCATGTTCCATGAGTCAATCCGTCAAGCGCGCATTGGCTCTCCCATGTCTGCGCGCGCCTGTAGATTCCCGTCGTCCGAACGCGCACGCTACGAACGACCAGGCGGCATGACCATGCCGCGTACCCATTTGTTTCTGCGCGTTCAGGCAGAGGGCACGCGATGGATCACAGACGTGGGCTTCGGCAACATGTTGCTGACGGCGGCGCTGCTCTTCGAAGTCGACCTGGCGCAGCCCACGCTCCATGAAAATCGGCGCATCGTGCGTGACGGGAAACTTTACGAGCAGCCATGCTCGCGATCGTCTCGCTCCGGTCCAGCAGCTGTTGGCTGCAGGCGGCGGAAAACTCAGGTCGGGCTCTTGAACAGTGCGGTGCTGTTCGCGGTCTCGGGCATGACCGGGAAGTGGAAGTCGCACTTCGAGCAGGGCACGGCGAGCGCATCAAGTTCGTGCGCGAGGTCGTAGGTTTGGTCCGTGATCTGCGCGCAACACGGGCAGACGCGGATCAGCCGCGTGTTTTTGAGCTCGAAGTTGGTGATGATGTCTTCCATGATGGCGCCCGTGCGCACGGCCCATTCCTTGGCGTGTTTGTGGTAAACGTTCATGTGCCAGTCTTTGAGCGCATCGAAGTTAGTCCAGAAGCTGACTTCGTTGTGCCAGCTCGGGTCGTCCGGGTGAGTCCACCAAGTGAGGTGCAGGAATCCCGGCAGCGTCTTCAGATGTTTGCGCACGTCGGTGAAGACGACCTTGAACTTCTCGTAGCCGTCCGGGCTCGAGAAGCGAACGCGTTGCATGCTTTGATAGATGGCCATAACTCGGAACTACCTTTCAGAGGTCGGATGCGCGCAACGCTAGCGCGCGTCAGCGCGGGCCCTTAGAGCCAAGAGCGCGCGTTCCGATGGAGCCACTCCGGGCTCGCTCGCGCCCGTCATGCGGCAGAAACGCGGCGACAACATCCTGGAAGTCGAGTCCGGCCGATCGTGAGCGACGTCGTAACCTCGCAGCGCTCGCGCTCCACGCCATGCCTCGGCTCGCTCAGCAGTACCCGACTCAACTTCCTCTGACCCTGCGCCGGCGCACCGCCGTGCCGCTGCAACAACAGATCGTCGAGCAGATCCGGCAACTCGTCTTGCGCGAAGTGCTCACACCCGGCGCTCGAATTCCGTCCACGCGCGCGCTGGCGGAGCAGCTCGACGTGTCGCGCAACACGGTCGCGATCGCTTACGAGTTGTTGACTGCCGAGGGTTTGATCGAGGTCCATCCCGCGCGAGGCACCAGCGTCAGCCGGCGCCTGCCGAAGGCCTTCGCGCCGGCGCCGAGTGGCGTTGCATCGAAGGCGCGCGCGGCGGAGCGCCTGCGACCAGCAGTGCCCGTTCGCATGCCCGCGCTCGCGCTGCGAGCGCCCGACGGCGCGTTGCTCTACGATTTTCGCTTGGGTCAGGTCGACGATGCATTGTTTCCCGAGCGCTCTTTCCGGCAGCTCTTCGCACGCCGGCTGGAGGCGACGCTCGAACCGCTCGCGCGCTACGGCGACCCCGCGGGCCTCGAGGCGCTGCGCGTGGCGATCGCGGATCATCTGCGGCGCGCACGCGGCATCCGCTGTTCGCCCGATCGCGTCGTGGTGGTGGCGGGTTGTCAGGAAGGGCTGAACTTGATCGCTCGCGTCCTGCTCAGCCCCGGCATGGACGTGGTGGTCGAGAACCCCTGCTACCAGGGCGCCGCGTCTGTCTTCGAGAGCCACGGCGCCCGGCTCATCTCCGCGCCGGTGGATGAGGAAGGAGTTTGCGTCGCCGCGCTCTCGGACGTGCGCGCGACGCTCGCCTACGTCACTCCATCGCACCAGTTTCCGCTGGGGTTCACGCTGTCGCTGGCGCGACGGCTCGAGTTGCTCGACTGGGCCTCCCGCACCGGCGCCTACGTGATCGAGGACGACTACGATAGCGACTTTCGCTACGAGGGCTCGCCGCTGCTCGCCTTGCAGGCGCTCGACTCGCAGAGCTCGGTGATCTACTTGGGTACGTTCTCCAAATCGATCGGCGCTGGGTTGCGGCTCGGCTACGCGGTCTTTCCCGAGTCGCTTGCGGCCGCCGCCGTCGCCGCCAAGTCGATCATGAACAACGGCCACCCGATGCTCGACCAAGCCGTGGTTGCGGAGTTCCTCGCGAGCGGAGCGTTCGATCGACACCTGCGGCGCCTTCGGCACCAGTACTTGTCGCGCCGCGACTGCTTGTTACGACAGATCGAACGCTACTTCGGGCCTTGCCGGGTCGACGGCATCGAAGGCGGCATGCACGTCGCGTGGCGCTTGCCGGAAGGCGCGCCGACAGCTCGTGTCGTGCAACAGCTGGCTCTCCAGCAACGGGTCGGCATCTACTCTCTCGAGGCTGCACCGGTGCACGCCGAAGGCAGTGTTCCCGCCAGCGATTCGACAGTCTTCCTGGGGTACCCGTGTCTCGCGCCGGAGCGCATCGAGCGAGCGATGGCAATGGTCGCCGAGACGGTAAAAGTCGGCGCGCCGCATTGTCCACGTGGTGCAACAATGCGCTGCAAAATGGACGTCTAGTCTACGCAGCGGAACGGAGCCAGATTCAGGAGCGAAAGGAATCACCGCTCATGGAAATGCTTCAGATCTCATCGTTCTCTCAGCCCGAACTCTACGCGCTCGAAGTCGTGTCGCTCGAGCAACTCTTGCAGGTCACGCCGATCGGAGGGCGCGGCTTCGCGCACCACCGGCTGCCCTTCATGCCGGCGAGCATGCCGGGGCGCCTCGAGTTCGGCTGCATCAAACTGTTCGCAACCGAGACGATCGCAGCCGGCGACGGCTATCCAATGCACGAGCACCGCAACGGAGAGATCATCACGCTCGTGCTCGAAGGCATTGTGTCGCACCAGAACACGCTCGGCCCGAACGCGCTCATCCCTGCCGACACGGTCGCTGTCACCTCGGCGGGTCGCGGCGTGCGGCACGCCGAGTTCGCGGATGCGAGCGGACCGTGTCGCATCGTCCAAATCGTGCTCGAGACGCGCTCGCTCGACCGCGAGCCGCGCGCCGAGGAGGCCATCATTCCGCGTACGGAGCGCCGCGGGCGGTTTCGTGTGCTCGCGTCCGGTCGCGTCTGCGATTTGGGCAGCGGCGCGCTCTACATCGACCAAGACGCGGCGCTCAGCAGCTGCGTGTTCGATGCGGGCATGTCGCGCGAGTACGCAGTCGAACGTGGCCGCATCGCATACATGATGCCGGTCGATGCGCCGATTCGCGTGGACGGACGCACGGTCGATGCGAACGAGCGTGTCCTTGTGCGCCGCTCGTGCACGCTTGAAATCACCGCAACCGCGGAGACCGAGGTGCTCGTGCTCAACATGTCGGGTTGATGCGCGCCGGCCCCGAGGGCGTGATCACCTCACGCTCTCGGACCGTGCCGGCGACCTGAATCCGAGATCAACCCAGATCTTACGACGAGCTCTTAGTGTCCCGCACCGCGCGCAGCCGTTTTCGCACGTCGCCGATGTAGTCGGAAGCCAAGGCCGCGGGCCCATGACCGACGTGCCCTCGAGGGGCGTGCGCGCGGCGGCTTGACAATGGTTTCCTATATCGTTAACTATGTCGGAAATCAGAAACCTTCTGCGAGCAAAAGTGAACCATGTCCGATCGCGATTACGATGCGAACCACTCCTGTGCCCGAGCGCCGATCGTGTTGCCCCCGAGCGGCGGCCGCGCGTATCCGATGGGCCGGATCAGCGCGATTTTCAAAGCAGACACCTTCGAGACTGGCCACGCGTATTCGATCTCGGAGTGGTGGCTCGAACCGGACACGCAAGGACCCGGTCCACACTCTCACCCAGAGGATGACGTGTTCTTCGTCATCGAAGGCACGATGAGCATTCTCGTAGACGAGACTTGGACCGATGCTCCGACCGGCTCATTCGTGTTGGTGCCGGGCGGAACGACACACGACTTCGAAAACCGAACCGCGAAGAGAGCAGGGGTTCTCAACTTCTCTCCCGCCGTGTTCGAACCCGAGATGAAAGGGATAGCGGAGTGGTTCGCAGAACACCCGCCAGGCTCCACGCAGGGCAGTCGAAGTGTGGGTTAGTCGCTTCTTTCGTATGTGCCCCGGGTGGACAAGCGCGAACGGAAGCCGCCGCAGCGTGAACCGCGGCGGCTTCGCTCGCTTCGTTCACGGTTCGTTCGGCAACGGGCCAAAGCTCGGCGGTGGGACGCGCCGATGCGAGGCCGCCTCGTAGGCCGACGCGGCTTTCAAGATACGGTTTTCCATGCCTTCTTCGGCGCGGAACACGAGCGAGAACGGCAGACCCGGCGCAGGGATCGTCGTCGGTTCCGTGTCGTTCGGAACCGGATCGTATTCGAGTCCGTCTTCGCTCAACGCGAACCTCGGATCGTACGCAGTGCGCACGTAACCCGCCGGGATCAAGACTTCAGTCAAACCTTGATTCGGTCCCATCGGAGTTTCGCCACGCGTATCGCCGGCAGGACCCGGCTGGGATGCGAGACCGATCTGACCCGGAGGCAGCGATGTGTGCAAGCGAACCACGACGTCCAAGTGGTTTTCCTGAATCACCTTCATCTCGACGCGGCGGAGCAGCTCGCGCAGCTTGACGCGTTCGTCGACGCCCTGGCGTTGTCCGAGCGGCGCCCGAATGTTCGTGACCTCTTCCCAGTTCTTGAACGCCGCACGTTGATCGTCGCCCCAGAACTTCGAACGTGCGTTGAGCGTCGGGAAGTCGACTAACGTCTCCGTATAGCCGCGCGCAGCCCAATCCGCCGCACGCCGCCGCGCGTACTGCGGGAAGTGGAAGCGGAACGTGCGCGACTCCGACAGGTTTTGAATGCTGCGAATGTTCAGCGTCGCAGGCGGCGGCACCGCGCCTTCCGCGAGATCGAGCATGTAGTCGACCGGCGCTTTCGTGCCCGTGCCGAACAGCATACCCGGCTCGAATTCGGTCGGCGTGATCGCTGCTGCAAACTCGGGAAACTGCGGCTTGCCTCCGTTCACACAGAACAACAAGTCCGGATACAAGAGCGGTAAGAGTTGTGTCAGCGCGGAGGTGTAGCTCGGCTTCATATTTTCGATCTCGGGGTCGTCTTCCCAGCGCGGGTCGACCGACTCGACTAACGTCGCTCCGAGATAGTCGCCGAGCACGGTCTTGATCTCGTCCGAGACGGCATCGACGATCGGCTCGTCCGCTTTGACACCCGGGAACTTCAGCATCGATTCGCGGATCACGCCGATGCGCATGCCGCGCAGCGAGCCGGCGCGACCGTCCATCGCAGCGTCGTCTGCGTAGTGTTCCAGCACGCTCGAGCGCGCGACGGTCGTGAAAACGTCGCGCGAGTCGTAGTAGTTCTCTTGAGGATCACGCAGCGCATCGAGGACGCGCGCCGCATCGCCGACCGTGCGGCAGTGAACGCCGGCGCGATCGTTGTACACGTCCGAGCCGATCGCTCCGCCGAGAAACGACAAGAGCGCTTTGTGCGGCAAGATCAACGCAACCGAGTTGTGGTT
Source organism: Polyangiales bacterium (assembly GCA_035687405.1). Classification (GTDB taxonomy): domain Bacteria; phylum Myxococcota_A; class Polyangia; order Polyangiales; family JAFGIB01; genus JADGRF01. Next base: position 8,866 of record DASRXR010000790.1, on the reverse strand, counting down.
CGCCGGGCCGCGGCAGGATGCACGCGTCTCTTCACACAAGCTGCACATCACGAGGTTCGTGCTCACGGAAGCGCCGGAGCCCGAGCTCGATCCGAGCGACGCAGCGCGCGTCGTGTCGTACGGATTGCACGGGTTACCGCCCCACGTGCTGCGCTGATAACCAAGTGTCGAGAGCAAAACTTCGTTCGGCTCGTTTTTGCCTCCGGGATCGCCAGCCCGACCGTTGTATTCGGTCAACACGGCCTTCGCGTAGATGATCGCGCCTTTTTCGCGGAGCTGCGCGACGAGCGTGTGATCGCGTGCGGGGAAATCGATGTCGTACGCTGCATCGGCACCCGCAGTCGAGCGCATGTCTTTCGTGTCGTACGGGTCTTTGAATGAGAACGGGATGCAGTACATCGGCATCGCATCCAGGTCGGGCGCAGAGCCGTATTGCGCATCGAGCTCGGCAGCGCGTTCGAGCGCATCGGGTTGTGCTCTGAACTCTTCGCACACGGCCGGGCAGGTATCCGGAAGTGGCCCTGCGCTGGGCGGAAGATCGCACTCGGCTTTACACGTGACCGAACGTTCTCCGCGAAGATTGACCGTTCCGAGTGCGTTGACTTGACCGGCGTTTGGAATGCCGACCGTCATGCCGTATTGACCCTTCACCGATGGATCGGACGCCGTCGACTCCATGTGTCCGAGCTCGAGTGGTGTACCGGTGTATTGATCGTAGCTCGGTACGAACGAGGTGATCGCTTTCGTCTCGGTTGGGAACGCGAGTGGTGATCCGGCGCGCACTGGACCGTGCGCTTCCGGGATCGGCGCACCATCCGGCGAGATGATCTGGTTGCAGACACCGTTGTAAGCTTTCGCGCGATCGACGTAGAGCTGCACCAACTTCTGACAGGTGAGCTCGCCGTGTCGAATCGCCCCGTGGATCTCCGAGATCGTCGCTTCTTCGAGGTGAAACTTCTTGGGCGTCCAGTCGTGTTTATGAGCCGCGGGTTTCTGCTTCGTCGTCGCTGCGTGGAGTTGGGCACTCGCTGGCGCCGATTCAGTTACGGGTGTGTGTTCGGATGTGCAGGCTGCAGTCGCTACTAACGTCAGGGTCAAAATATGTGGCTTGAACATGAGGCCTCCAAAGGCGCAACGCGGCCGCCCCCACGCGTTGCGCCGGGTGAATCTTGGTTTCGTGAGTTGTTAGTTCGGCAGGTTCAGAGCGGCCCGAAGTCCGGCGGTGCCATGCGGTACTTCGTGGCCGACTCGTACGTGGATGCGACCTTGTACAAAGTCGGCTCATCGCTCGGGCCACCCCAGAACGTGAGCGCGATCGGCATCGGCACTGGCAATTCCGATGCCTCCGTGCCGGAGACCTCTTCGTATTCCGTGCCGTCTTCGCTCAACTGGAAGTGCGGCTCGTAGACGACTTTCACGTAGCCGGCGGGCAGTGTGACTTCGGGGATGCCGACGAGTGCAGTGAACGTCGACGAGACGCCGACACCGCTTCGACGATTGACGGTCGGATCGCTCGGGCCACCGATTTTGCGCGCCGGCAGCGTGTTTTCCGGCGCGAGGAACACGTCGATCTTGTTTTCGAACATGGTCTTGAGCACGACCATCCGCATCACGTCGCGCATGCGCACGGCTTCGCTTTTCCCAGCAGCGCCATCGCCGTTCGCGCTGAGCCAGTTCTCGGCGCCGGCGCGCGTCGCGTCTTCACGCCAGCGCGCGTTGGCGAATAAGCTCGCCCAATCCGTGACGCGCGCGTCGCCGCGCGCTGCGAAGTAGCGCTCGGCGTTGAACTTCGTGACGAGCGCATTCGGCGTGCTCACGATTCGGCGGATGTTGAGCGCAGGCGACAGCGGCGCTTTGCCCTGACTGAGAGCGAGCAGGTATTCGTACGAAGTCACGTCCCAGCCGGGCACAGCGAACTCGAGCGATCCGTCGGTCAACGTCTTCTTGAAGTAGTCGGGCATCTGCCGCGGCATGATCTCCGCGAAGGCATTTTGGAAGCCGTATTGGACGTCCGGCACGTCGGAGTCGCCGGGGTAGAGCGGCTCGAGCGTCTCGACGAGCTCGGCGCCGAGCTGATCGCGCAACACGCGTTTCGCCTCTTCATTCACTTGATCGGCGATCGCAGCGTCGTTCGGCGAGTTTTTGATCCAGTGCTCGCGCACGAGGCCGATCCGAATGCCTGCGAGCGGTTTAATGCCGCGCCGGCCGTCTACGTCATGATTCAAGAAGCTCGCGTAGGGTCGCTTCGGCGTGATCGCTTTCGGGATCGCGGTGTAGATGTCGGACGAGTCGAAGTAGTCCCCGTCCGGATTGCTGATCGCGTCGATCACGGTGATTGCGTCGTCCAGACCTTTGCACAAGACGCCGAAGCGATCGCCGATCCACTGATTCGGCCAACCGCCTGCGCCCGGTACGACGCCGTGCGTCATCAGCACGTTGACGAGCCCGTTTCGTGACGCCGGGCCTTTGCACGAGCCCGCGGTTTGCTCGCAGATCGCGCACATCGTGAGGTTTGCCGAGACCGATACGCCGGAACCCGAGCTCGATCCGCGCGGCTCGCGCTCGGTGTCGTACGGGTTGCAAGCTTGGCCGGACCACGCGCTCAGGGCGTGCACACCTGATGGAAACGCGGTCTTCGCTTCCGCCGCTCCACCTGGATCGCCTGGGCCCGCGTTGTACTCGTGCGCGTTCGCTTTCGCGTAAATGATCGCGCCGGCTTCGCGTAGGCGAGCGACGACTGGCGAATCGAACGGCGGAACATCCATCTCGTAGCTCACGTCGCCGTTTGCAGTCGAACGTATGTCTTTGGTGTCGACTACGTCTTTGAACGCAAACGGGACGCAATACAGCGGAAGGTTTCCGAACTGGGGTTTCGTCCCGAACTCGGCGTCCATCTGCGCCGCCAGCTCCAGCGCGTCTGGCTGCGCGCGAAACGCCTCGCATTTCGATGGGCAGCTATCGGGAAGAGCGCCCCCCGACGGTGCGAGGTCGCACGCACCTTTGCATGAGACCGATCGCTCGCCGCGAATGTTGATTGTCTCGAGCGCGTTCACTTGACCCGCGTGCGCGATGCCCACACGCATGCCGGCTTGTTGCTGCACGCTCGGATCCGAGATGGTCGTTTCCATGCGACCGAGATCCATCGGGATGCCGGTGTACTTGTCGAAGTTCGGAAGCACGTCCGCGATCGGAACGGTCTGCGTCGGATAGGTCACAGGCGAGCCTGCGCGGATTTGCCCGGGCCCTGGTGTGATCGGAGCGCCATCTGCGGTCACGAGTGTCGTGCACGTGCCGTTGTAGGCTTTTGCGCGTTCGATGTAGCCCTGCACGACTTGCTGACAGGTCACTTCGCCGCGCGCGATCGCGCGATGCACGTCTGCGATCGATGCCTCGACCAGTTCGAACTTTGCAGTGGTGGGTTTCTCGTGGAGCGCTTCGCGCGCGACTTCTGCGGCGCGCGCACGTTCCTCGCAGGCTTGTGTGACGAGGAGTAGCAGCGGCAGCGCGTATCGAGCGAGCGCTCGCGTCAGACCAGGACGAACGACAGACAACTGTCTCATCGGATGTTTCCTCCGCAATTGGGACGGGATATGTCTGGCGCTGGTCGATCGTACGCGTCGCTGCAGCAACACGGACTCGAGGTAACAGAGCCGACCAGCAATCTGTCGTGCGGTGATTTCCGGCGCGTGACGGGAGCGTTATAAGCAGTCGTTGTTACAAATGCAGCACTCGTGAGCCTACGATCTGACAGTCAAATGTCGCGCGCATGACAGTCGAGGTCGCGCGCGAACTGTCACTTGACTCTAGGCGACGGCAGATTTGGCGATACTAGCGAGGATCTTGAAGAGTTCCGCCAGCACCTCAAGAACGCCTGCAAAGAAGATATCGAGAGGCGTTACGAATGCGTTGGTGCGCGGCCCCAAGCAGTGAGAGGTCGTTTAGTTGAAGAACGACAAGGTCGAACTGTGCGTGTCGGTCAAGCCCGCGCTGTATACGAGCCGGGCCTTGAGCAGGATCGAACTCAGCCGGCTGACTCTGTCCACAGGTCAGAGCAAGGTCTTTGGCGTACGCTCATTGTTCAAGAGATCGAACGTGACGCGCACGCGCCAGGCACCTTGCTCGCGTTCGACGCAGACAATCGCGAAGCCCTGCTCGCCGCGCTCGAACTTCGAAGACACTTGCCAGGTGTGTTTACCGCCGCTTTCGGTAAACGGGTCGTCGACGAAGTCGTCACGGATCGCATTTGCAAACGGGTAGGGCGTGTAAAATCCCGAGCTGTGGATCGACTGCACGACGATCTTCTTCTGATCGCTTTCGAGCACTGCCTTGGCCGTGACGCACAGGTGTTCGTCGCCGGACAGGAAGAACACGTTGCGAATGCCTTCTTCGGCGATGAAGTCGAGGAGTTCGTATCGTGAGCGCGGATAGCCGTCCCACGCATCCGAGCGAAGCGCCGCATTGGGGCTGGCTCCGACCGAGAGCCGAGCGGGCACTAGAACCGACGGCGTGACCACGAACTTCGGGCGGTCGGGATCTTCTTCTTTGTGTCTTGCGAGAAGCCAGCTGAACAGCTCCTTCAGTTGCACCTCACTCATCAACTGCTTCGTGGCGAGATCGCGGGCCGTGCGCTTCTCGCGGTCGGTGCGAGTGTCGGCGAAGAAGAAGTGGAAGCCGCGGAAGTTCAACGGGGACCACAGCCGCGCTGGGTCTGTGGGATCGTCGAGTAAGCTGCCCTGCCGCTGATAGTCGAGATAACTCTGCCGCCCCAACTTGAGGTTGTTTTCGGCTTTCTCGTCTTCGCGTTCCCAGTTGTCTTCGATTTCGTGGTCGTCGAGCATCGCGCAGATCGGAATCTGACGCGTGACCTCCTGTACGTACATGCTGGTCAGCAGCTGCTCGTACGGCTTTCGGAAGCGGCCGTCTTCGATCGCCGGATCGAACAAGCCCGCCGTTCCGTCCACGTAGACTTGGTCTCCCGCGAGAACGAGTAGCTCGGGCCGGCTGTCCTCCGGCTCAACGCGTAGACTCGATGAGAGCCTTGCGTACGACGAATCGGCCGGCCCTGGAACGAGATAGCGAAACTCGTCCCAGCGCGGGCTGCTATCGAGAAGGCCGCGAGTGTACTGACAGCTGCCGAGTGCGAAGCACAGCTTGTCCGAGCCCGCGCGCCGAGTGATCGCATGGCGCGGAACGACACAGCGCTCGACATTCTTGTACTTGAACACGCCGCGAAGCTGAATGGTGATTTCGCTACGGTGCTCTTCCCAAGGTGGACCGAAGTACTGCAGGAACAGAAGCCCGTCGGTGCCATCCCACAGCGCGAGCGGGACGTGGTAGCTGACGTAACGCGAGGTAGTGCGCAAGCTCTCGAGCGTGAGCGGACGAGGCTTCTTTGGCTTGGCCGGCGGACGCTTCGACGGTGACTGAGCGATGTTGGTCTTGGCATCGGGCTGCACCGTATTCGGAAACAGACGTGGGGTCGGAGCCGACGACTCGAACAGGATCGACACTCCGAGATCGCCGTCCACGACTTCGCCGGCATCCTCGGGCGACGCTTTGGATCGAAACAGCCGGTACCGCTGCCGTTCATATCGGACCTCGGAAAACTTCACCGGAACCACGACGATGTTTTGAACCTCGCCGCCCTCCATCCGATTGTTCACGTGCACGCTGAGATAGTCGGCTTCCAACGTCCCAATCCCGATGCCGAACTCCGGGAGCTGCACCCTAGGCCCGAGGCTCACGAACATGACTATTTCACCTCCTGTTCGAGGAACTTGGCTATCACAGGGAACACGTCACGCGCGGCGTGTTTGCCGATGAACGTGTCTTGGTGGCCGAAGCCCCGGAGCCGACGCGAGGTCCATCGCAATCCGGGCACGACGTCCGAGTTGAAGATCGCGTCCACGTAGCTTTGGGTTGCGACGTCGATCAGCCCGTTTTCGTCCCCGTGCAGGCTCAAGATCGGGATGTCCTTCAAGCGCAGTGCGCGATCGGTCGTGAGATACTGACTGATGCCGGTCCGATCTGTGATCACGCGTTGTCGCGCGAAGTGGATCCCCTGCGAGACCGTGCGCATACTCAGCGGTCCGAACAGATCGTCGATGTAGTCGAGCGTTTTGCGTTCGACGTTCCGAACCGAGAAGTCTCGCCCATACAGCGCGTCCATTCGATGCCGCGTCGAGGTCCATGGAGTCTTCGCCCAAAACCTATACGGTGGGTTCTCGTAGTCGAACTCCTCTTTCGGATACGGCAGGGTGGTCAAGAACCGATCGAGTAGTTGGTCGGTGACACTCAGCTTCCCGTCGATGCGAAACTGATAGTTGTCGGTATTCAGGTACTCCAGCAGGTAACGCAGGACGAACGCACGAAACACGTTGGCCGGCGTGTATAGCGTGTAGGGGGTGACTTGAGACAACACGAGCGCGGAGATGCGCTCGCGCAACTTGAGACGAAGCTCCGGATACGGATCCGGTGGCACGTATCGTAGAGGCGCTGCGTGCGCGTCTTGTTCGTTGTCGAGGTCGCCGAGGAGGGCCATGCACGTCATCGCCGATCCCATGCAGTGCGCCACGATGGATAGCTTCTGGCGTTCGGTCTTCCTCAGGATGTGATCGACCGCGAGCGGGATGTCCGCGTACGCCGCTTGCTCGAAGCTCCACGGGTAGCGCGCGGACGGAAGTGCCGCGCTGGTGCGCAGATCGATCACCCACGGATCGAAGCCGCGCTTCCACAAGTGCTTCGCGAGGCTCGGTGCGTGGGGATGCGCGAACGTCGAACCGCTCACGCTGTAGCCGTGGATCATCAGCACCGGGTGCGCGTGGCCGCAGCGCTTGGTCTCGAAGCGAGTCAGTCGCACGAACGCTTCGGGTTCCTCGGGCGGGGCACCGATCGCTCTGCGCGCCCTCAACAGGTCCACTTGCCGAATCGCCATGCCGCGCGGCGCGCGCGGGAACCGGTCCGGCTGCGGCGCATCGAGTGATCGGTCGTCCGGCTTGCGAAAGCTCCAGGTGTGGACTCGCAACATGATCCGAAACAGGTAGAGCATCCACGCGGCCACATCGACGAGCGCGGTGACCTGATCCTCCTGCTCGACGACGCGAAACAGCGGTACCCCGCGCCGCTCGAGAAAGCGAAGATCGAGCTTCATATCGGCGGGTTTGCAGCGGTGCGGTGAGCGAAGCGCGCTCGATTCGAGCGTCGCTTGCATCATTTGATTCCACGGGTTCGCGCGCCGGTCGTAGGTGAGCCGCTTTCGGATGATCAACTTCGATCCCTTTGGGACCGGCGAAGCGCGTTCGGGGCCGCGCGACTCGCCGACCGTCAGACCGTATTCGAAGAGTCGAACCTCACCCGCGAACGACGCGAGTTTGCCAAGGCTCTCGATCCGATCGACGATCCAGCGTGTCCCTTGCAGGTCCGGCACGTTCGGCTCGGGCTGACACTTCCAACGAGACACGAGCTCCTGCCAGGAATCGCGAGCTCCCCGATTGAACGCCCACGCAAACAGCGCTCGTTTCTTGCGGTCGCATGCCTGACTCCGCTCGCGGTGAAAAATCTGCAGTGTCCCTTGTTCGATCCCCGCGACGAAAAACGCGTCGTCGTCCCCGGGCTCCTCGTCCGAACGCTGCCGAGCATGCGCCCACTTCTCGGCGGTGAACAATCGAAGCTCGTTGCCCTTCTTGGCCAACTCCAGCTTGCGGCTTGATGGATCTCGATCCATCAACGAGCGCAGCTCGGTCGGTTCGAACTGAAGGGTCACCTCCGCATAGGCCGGCCCTGGGTGGCCCGGGACCTTTACCTCGGCATACGCGCGTTCGAACACCTCCACCTTCGTCGGTCGCGCTGCCGGTGGCCTGCGCGCAGGATCGAGGATCCGAAACACCGGCCGGCGCGTTGTGGGCGGCGGCGCGTTCGGAAGAGGGATCTTCAGGCCGAAGTTCTGCTGCACCGCGCGAAGTGCGAGCGCGGTGATCGTGAGCGCCGGATTGATGCCGAGCGACGAAGGTACGATCGATCCATCGAGCACGAATAGGTTTGCGTGAAACTGGCTGGGATCGCGAGGCGCAGTCGGCGCGAACACGCGCCCGTATTCGTCCACCACTCCGGTCTGCACGTCGGCCGCCATCGGGCAGCCACCGAGCGGGTGCACCGTGAGCACTGGCCCGCGTGCGCCTTCGAACAAGAACTCGAGCTTCTCCGGGAGCACGCGCCAGAGTGGGTTCGCGAGGGTGCGCCCGCCTAGGCGCGAACTCTCCAAAAGTTTTTCGATGACCTTGTGGCGCGCTGCGAGCCGCTTGTCGTCGCGCGCTTCCGGCCACGACACGCGACACGCGCCGTTTTCATCGCCGAGTTCGCGTTGTAGTTCGATCCGACCGCTCGCCGTGTCGTGACCGAGCACGGCGACGACGATCGATTTTTCGGTCTCCCGATCGTCTATCGCACACGGATCCGCGTCGGTGGTGGAATGCGGCTGCGGGTCGCCACGCGCCAAGTCGTCGAACCCGGCTGCGATCGCGGCAGTCTCTTGGAACAAGCGGCGGAGCGGCCCCGGCACAGTCAGATCCTGAATGACGATGCTCTCGTCGAGCGTGCCTGACCGTCGGTCGACCATCCCGGTGATGGTTGGCCCGACCTCGCGCGAGCTCGGAGCTTCTCGCTCGTCCGAGACTGCTTTGGCGGCTTGCTTCAGCTCGACCATGCTCGCGAGCGAGTCCCCGTTCGTCGAAAAGCGCTCGCCCAGTTTCTTCGAGAACCGCAGCGCGTCGGATTGCGACCGAAGCAAGATCTCGGTCGTGCCGAACGTTCCGGCTGCGAGGATCACTTGCCGCGCAAGCAGCACGAGCGGCGCGCCCTGCCGACGCCG
>DASRXR010000789.1:0-23003 GCA_035687405.1 Polyangiales bacterium | reverse complement strand
CGAGCCGGCACGTCGGCAACTTGCTCGAGCGACTGACGCGCTGGGCTGCAAACGAGGAGTCCACAGCATGCAGCACGTAAATCATCTCACCGAGCTCGTTTTGGACGAGTGGGCGGCGCAGGAGCTCGACTCGCGCGAGCGCGAGCAGGTGGCTGAACACCTCGCGACGTGCGATCAATGCCGCGGCCGGCACGAGGCGTTGGAGCGCGAGCGCGCCAGCTTTTTGGCTGCCGCTCCCAGCTTCGCGATCCACGCATCACGATTCGTGGGCTCTGCACGCGAGCTGGCTCCGAGCTCGAGCCCGTTATCAGTAACGCTCGCGGAGCCCGGAGACCCCCGTTCGAGCACCGTCCGCCCGCTCGTGCAGCCGGAGCGCATTCGGAATGCCGCTCGGCGGTCTGCGGCGCTCGTCGCGACCAGCTTTGCTGCGATGGCCGCCGCAGCGCTGCTCGTCCTGTGGTTCGGGCAGCCGAACGAACGGACCTACACCAAAGGCCAGCCGCACATCGGTTGGTTCGTCAAACGCGGCGACGAGGTCCATCGCGGCCGAATGGACGAGGTGCTCCATCCGCGCGATGACCTGCGCTTCGTGTACAGCAGCGACGGGCCGCGCTACTTCGCGCTCTTCAACTTGGATGCTCGAGCCGCGACTGTCTACTTTCCCACGGGGCCGAGCGCCGTTCGAGTGCGCGCAGGCAACGACGTGGCACTCGACTTCAGCGTCGAGCTCGACGAGCAGCTGGGGACCGAGCGCGTGTGGGCGCTGTTTTGCGAGCAGAGTTTCGAGGTGGAGCCGCTGCGAGCTGCACTGTTCGCGACCGGTCGCTTGCCCGAGCGCGTGGGATGCCTTGCCGAGCGGGTCGAACTGCAGAAAGTGGCGCCTCCGTGAAGTGGATCGGTTTCTTGATCGCAGTGATGCTCGGCTCGTGGCCGGCGCTCGCGCAGGCGGGTGTGGAGCGGTTTGCAGTTGTCGTCGGCAACAACCTTGGCGACGCTGAAGATGGACCGCTGCACTACGCGGAATCGGATGCCGGGCGCGTGTACGACGTACTCCGCGAGCTGGGCGGGTTTCAGCCAGCGAACATGGTGCTCTTGCGGGACGAATCAGCCGACACGCTTCGCCGTACGTTGATCACCGTCAACGAGCGCGTGCGCGCAGCAGTCGCAGTGCCGAACACGCAAGCGATGTTGGTCGTGTACTACTCCGGGCACGCCGACGAAGACGACTTGCATCTCGGTTCGAGCCGACTGTCGATCATGGAGTTTGCCCAACTTGCGCGCGGTTCGGCCGCGAGCTTTCGACTGGTCGTGCTCGATGCGTGTCGCTCGGGTGCGCTCACGCGCGTGAAGGGCGGGCGCGTCAAAGCGCCGTTCGCGCTCCCCGACGAATCATCGCCCGGCGACGGCGTCGCGTTTCTGACAGCGAGTGCGGTCAGCGAAGACGCTCAAGAATCCGATGCGCTTCGTGGGTCGTTCTTCACGCATGCGTTCGTGACCGGCCTCTTGGGCGCGGCCGATCACGACGGCGACGGTCGGATCGTGCTCGATGAAGCCTATCGCTACGCCTATCAAAACACGTTGCGCGCGACGAGTCGTACGCGGAGTGGAATCCAGCATCCGACGTTTCGCTACGACCTGCGCGGGCAAGGCGAGATCGTGCTCACGCGGCCCGAGGCGTACGCCGCGCAGCGCGCGAGCCTGACGTTTCCGAGCGGGCTGACGTTCTTACTCATGCGAGAGAATGCCGACGGCGCGGTGGTTGCCGAGCTGAGCGAGCGCGCTGCGACGCGCAGCTTGAGCTTGCGGAGTGGGCGCTACTTCGTTCGCGCGCGGGCGCGCGACGTGCTTTACGAAGGTTCGCTCGATGCAGCTGCTGGCGTTGCCACCACGGTCGCGCTCGACAACCTCGATCGAATCGAATACGCGCAGCTCGTGCGCAAGGGTCACGGCGGTGTGCGCCGCCGTTCGCAAGCGTTCGAGCTCGGCACGCGTGTGCGTTCGACGTTGCCGAATGCGGAGACGCCTTGCTTCGGTGGCTTTGCCGGTTACGGCATGGACTTCAGCGAGTTCGGTGCGCGTGCGAGGCTCGGCATGTGTACGAGCGGTTTCGACAACGGCGGTGTGCACGCGACGACGCTCGCATATGACCTCGACGTGCGGGTCTACCGCGCGTGGGATCTCGGCCCGTTTGCGGTGGCGCTCGGGCTCGGCGGGGGTACGACGTTTTTTCGCCAGCATTTCGAGCTCGCGGGTGAAGCACCCGATCGCAACTCGCTCGTGCCGTTCGTGAGTATCGGCGCGAGTACGGCGCTGAGTCTCACCAATGGTTTCTATCTGGACATCGACGTCGCCGGTGAAACGCACTTCCTCGCGATCGAAAAGAGTGTGGCGTTGCCGGTAGAGCACTCGGCGATGTTTGCGATCCGGACGAGCCTCAGCGTTGGCAAGTACTTCTGAGCCGCTGGCCGCAACATTTCGCGAATCTAGCTGAACCAGGCCGCGCCTGAGAGGCGCATTTTGCTGGCCGAGTCAGTAACTTTCAAACGAGTCACTTCATACTCATTCTGCCGAGACGCAGCTCGCAGCTGCGCTCGCCCGCCGTTCTCTTTACATTCTCAAGACGAGGTTTCGCGATATGAACATTCATTCTGGATTGATTGCAGCGGCTGTGGGTGGTCTTTTGCTCGGCGCCACCGGCTGCGCAAGCAAGTCGGCCCCGGATTCCGAGATGCCGGGGGCACACGAGAGTGCTGCTACCGGCGGCGAGTCCCACGGGTGTAAAGGCATGAACGACTGCAAAAGTCAGGGCGGCTGCAAGACCGAAGCGCATGCCTGCAAGGGCATGAATGACTGCAAGGGTCAGGGCGGCTGTAAGACCGCTTGAACGAGCTGGCCGGGACCGGGGTCGCGCTCGACGCGCCCCGGCACCGTTGTCGCCGATCCCATGAATCGCTTTTCTCTACCTAATCTCGGCGTCGGTCTCGGACTGCGAACGCGTCACTACGGGCACATTCTCGAGCATGTGCCCGCGGTCGACTGGTTCGAGATCATCAGCGAGAATTACTTGCAGACGCGCGGCAGGCCGTTGTCAGTGCTCGATCGCATCGCCGAGCGCTATCCGGTCGTGATGCACGGGGTCTCGATGTCGATCGGGTCGACTGCGCCGCTCGACCACGCGTATTTGCAGCAGCTCAAAGAATTGCGCGCGCGGATCGGGGCGCGCTGGGTGTCGGACCATTTGTGCTGGACCGGCGTGGCGGGCAAGAACACGCACGACTTGTTGCCGTTGCCCTACACGGAAGAGTCGTTGCGCCACGTCGTACGTGGGATCCGCGAAGTGCAAGACGTCCTCGAAGCGCCCCTCGTGTTGGAAAACCCGTCGACGTACCTCGAGTTCGAGGGCTCCAGCCTGAAAGAGTGGGAGTTTCTCGCCGCGCTATCGCGTGAAGCCGATTGCGGACTTCTGCTGGACGTCAATAACATCTACGTATCTGCGTTCAATCATGGCTTCGATCCGTACCAGTACCTCGCGGGAATCCCGTTCGACCGGGTGGTTCAACTGCACGTATCGGGCCACACGCACTACGGAACGCACATCGTCGATACGCACGTCGGGCCGGTGATCGAACCGGTCTGGCAACTGCTCGCGGCTGCGCATCAGCGGTGCGGAGCAAGCGTTTTGCTCGAATGGGACGCCGAGATTCCGAGCTTCGAGCAGACGCATGCCGAGGCGCTTCGAGCCGAGCAGTACATCGGGGCGGCGTCGTGAGCGATCGACTCCCCGAACCGCGCCTGGAACCCTCGCAGCCGTGGGCGGCAGAGCGGGCGAGCGCAATGCCGCTGGGGTTGTCTGGCGTCCCCGCGCTCGCAGGCTTGGGCCTTGCACCGGCCGCACGGCCTCGCTCTCTCAGTCAGCTGCAAGCGTGGATGATGGACGCGCTCACCGGGCCGCACGCGAGCTCTGGTCTCGGCATCGTGGTCGACGGTCCGCAGCTGCCGGCGGCGGGCCGGCTTCAGATCTATCGTCACGCCTACACCGCGCGCCTGCTCGAGTGCCTGCGCGACGACTATCCAGTGCTCGCAGCGACGCTCGGAGACTCACGGTTCGAAGAACTCGGCCGGCGCTACATCGGGCTTCACCCTTCGGACTCATTCAGTCTGAATGCCTGGGGCCGCCACCTGGCGAGCGCATGCGCGGCACCGCCGTCGCTCGAGCACGCGGTGTTTTACGCGGAGCTGGCTGTGCTCGAATGGGCGCTCGTCGAAGTTACACATGCGCAAGCCGCGGCCCCGCTCGATCCGCCTGAGTTGCAGCGCATCCCGTCGGAGGCCTGGAGCGAGATCCGTTTTTTCGCCAGCGATGCGCTCCGGCTCTTGAGCTTTCAGTACCCGGTGAATGCTCATTATCAGGCGTATCGGTCGGAGGGGATCGTGTTGCCGCTGCCGGCGGCGACGCCGAGCACGACTGCGGTGTACCGGCGCGAGCTCACGCTTTGGCGGATGGATCTCACGCCCGCGATGACGCGCGTACTCAGTGCGCTGCTGGCCGGTGAGACGCTCGGCCAGGCGCTCGCGCGAATCGAGCTGGACGGCGCCGATGCAGCGGCGGTCGCAGAAGCCGAACGCAGCGTGATGGTCTGGTTTCAGGCGTGGGTGACTTCCGGATTTTTTGCGCGCGTCGAAGTCGGTCGAGGCGCCGAGTCGCTGCCGCGTTGAGCGGCCGAGCTCTCGCGCGCCGCCCCGTCGTTCGGCAAAGTTCTTTCGAAGCCAGGACTACTTTTGTAGTTGACAGCCCGGACGACCCAGGACCACAGTTGTAGTCGTGGGAACCGAGACACTCACCGATCTGCAGCTCGCGGTGATGAAAGCCCTCTGGGAAGTCGGGGAAGGGGGCGTCAGCGAGATCCTCGCCGTCATGACGCGGGACGGGAGCGAGCTCGCGCCCACGACCGTCGCCACGCTGTTGCAGCGTCTGAGCAAGCAGGGCTGGGTGGAGCACCGCAGCCGAGGGCGGCACTTCGTCTACCGCGCGCAAGTTGGGCGCGAAGAGGCGGCAAAGAGTGTGCTCGACCGAGTCGTGCAATCGTTCTTTGGCGGCAAAGTGTCTGCGCTCACGGCGCAGCTCTTGGAGTCGGAGACGCTCACGCCCGAGGAGCTCGAAGAGATGCGCAAGTTGCTGAAAGACAAGGGGAGCTGAGGTGAGTCTCCACTTGTTGATCGCGCTCGGCTCGGAGCCGTCGCCTGTAGTGATCGCGCTCGCGTGGCTGCTGACGTACCTCGTGCACACCGTGATTTGGGGCACCGCGATCGCGCCGGTGGTTCGCTGGCGTGCGTTGTCGTCGTCGACGAAGAGCTATCTCTGGTTGGCCGCGTTGTTCGGCCCCCTCCTGACTACAGCGTTCGCGGCCTCGTCGTGGGTGGGCGTGGGCCGACCGTCGATCTCGGGAGACGTCGAGGTCCGTTCGCCCTCAGGTCGAATTGTCGCAACGCGCACCGTGTCGCCGCGCTCCGGAACCGTCGAGCCGTTGCCGTCAGCTGCCGAGACTGGCCTCGGGTGGAGCGACGCGGGCGCGGCGCTGTCGTCGAGCGTCCCCGCGCCATTCGCCTCGCCGCGCGCTGCTGGGGCTGCGGCGCGGGTCGAAGGTGCGGGTACGCCTTCGTTGGCTGGGGCGACCGGCGCGGAGTCGCGCGACACAGACTTGCTGTCGCCACTGCTTCAGTTGCCGAGTGCCTCTGCTTTTCCCGTCGGCCTGGGCCTCTCGAGTCTGGTTGCGATCCTAAGCGTCGCGACGCTGCTCGGTTGCTTGCGATTTTTCGCTACGCTCGTGTTGTTGTGGAGGCGCCAGCGTGCTCGCACGCCGGTCACCGATCCGCGCCTACTCGAACGCCTCGAGCGACTCCGAAGGCGTGCAGGGCTTCGAGTTGTGACGTTGACGCAGAGTTCTACCGTCGACGTTCCGTTGGTTCTCGGGAGCTCCGAAATCTGCCTCCCGCTCGCGAGCTTGACCGCTGCTTCGGACGCCGAGGTGGACGCCGTCCTCGCCCACGAACTCGCGCATATCGAGCGTCGTGACGGCATCGTCTTTCCACTCGTGGGCCTCGTGCAGTCCATCTTCTGGTGGCAACCGCTCAATTCCTGGATCGCCGCGCGTTTCCGGCAGGCCGCGGAGCTCGCGTGCGACGATCGCGCGGTTGATCTCACCGGCGATCCACTTGCACTCGCGCGCGCACTCGCACGGGTCGCGCGCGCTGCATCGAGTCCCGGATACGCGCTGACACCGGCAATGGCGCGAGCGCAATCCGCGAGCGTGCTCGTGGCTCGCGTGCGACGCTTGGTCCACGCGAGCAGTCGAGCGGGTTCGCGTCCACATTGGGGTTGGGCGATCGCGAGCGTCATCGCCGTCGCAGGCGTGACCTCGAGCTTGAGTGTTCGCGCAGCACGAACACCGTCACCGCCAAACGCTGTGCGGGTCGCGCTCGACACGCGAACGTCGGCGCTGGATTCAGGCGCTGGAGCCACCGCAACGGACCGCATCGCGGAGCTCGTGCGCCGCGAGCAGCAACTCGAGAGCGAGATCGAGCTGCTGCAGCGCGCAGCTGCGCAGCACAGCGGCGACGCCGCAGCACGAATCCTCGAGCTGCAACAGCAGCTGAGGCACGTGCGCGAGACTGCAGCGTGGGTCGAGCGAACCTTCGTGGGCGAATCAAGCCCGTGACGTAGCGCGCGGGCTTCACCGCGTTCACACCAGGAGCTGAACATGTCGATCGTGAGCGGCGCGCAACGCGCGCTGAATGCTGGCGTCCGTCTACTCTTTGCCGCGGTATTGCTCGCTGGCTGCGCGCGCACCGCTGCGGTTGCGTTCGAATCGTCGGGCCCGTCGCTGACGATCCATCGACCGGCGCTGTATCCCGAGACGATCGAATACGATCGAACGCGCGACACGTTCCTCGTGAGCTCGTTTCGCGAGGGCGCGATCTACGCAGTCGATCGGCAAGGAAAAGCGACGATCCTCGTCAACGACGAACGTCTCTGCTCGGTGCTCGGCATCGCCGTCGACGCGGAACGCGGGCGGGTGTGGGCGGTGAACTCCGATTTCGCCTCGAGCTTGAAGCCATCGGCGGCAGGACCCAAGCAGCTCGCTGCCGTGGGTGTCTACGATCTCGCGACGGGTAAAGCGCTCGACTATGTCGACCTGTCGCCGCTCTCATCCGGCCCGCATCTGCTGAACGGCATTGCGCTCGACGCCGGCGGCAACGCCTACGTGACGGACAGCTTCTCGCCGAACATCTACAAGATCGACGCCGGCGGCCATGCCGGCGTGTTCCTGACCGACCCGCGCCTCGCAGGCGAAGGCATCAGTTTGAACGGCCTCGTCGTTCACCCCGATGGCTATCTGCTCGTGATCAAAAAGAGCGACGGCACTCTGTTCAAAGTGCCGCTCGCAAACCCTTCGACGTTCACGAAGGTCGAGATCGCCACGCAGCTCGTCGGCGGAGACGGCGTGCTTCTCGCAAGCGACAAGAACCTCGTCATCATTGCGAACCAAGTCCCGGGCAAAGCGTCGAACGCGGCGTTCTCGCTCTTCAGCGAAGACGGCTGGGCGACTGCGAGAGTGCGCGCGACGCAACCGCTCGGCGACGTCTACCCGACCACGGCAGTCGTGCGGGACGGCACGCTGTACGTCATCCACAGTAAGCTGAATGAGCTGATCCAATCGCCGCCGGATCAGAAGAACCGGTGGCAAGTGGAAGCGACGATTCGCGCGATCGGGAAGGTCGCGCTCTAACGCCGTAGTCAGTCGCGCTCGCTTCGCAAGGTTCGCGACATCAGCGAACCGAGCGCTTCGATCGGCGGCTTGCCCTCGTACAGTGCGAGATAGACCTCGGTCGTTATCGGCATGTCGACGTTTTCGCGCTTTGCGAGGTCGTAAGCACTCTTCGCCGTCTTCACGCCTTCTGCGACCATGCGCATGTCCGCGAGCACCTCGGCGAGTGTTCGGCCAGCACCCATCTCGAGACCGACGCGCCGGTTGCGCGACAGGTCTCCCGTGCACGTGAGCACGAGATCGCCGAGCCCCGAAAGCCCAGCGAGCGTCAGCGGATTGGCTCCGAGCGCTTGCCCGAGCCGCGCCATCTCCGCGAGACCGCGCGTGATCAACGCCGCACGCGCGTTGTGGCCAAACCCGAGCCCGTCCGCCGCACCCGTCGCGATCGCCAACACGTTTTTCAACGCGCCACCGATCTCGACGCCCACCACGTCTTCAGTCGTGTAGACGCGAAAGCGCTCCCCCGCGAGCTGCTCTTGCGCCACGAGGCCGATCGCGTGGTCTCGACTCGCGAGACACACCGCGCTCGGCATCCCCGTCGCAACCTCGCGCGCGAAGCTCGGCCCACCGAGTGCGCACACACGCCCGTGCATCTCTTCCGGCAGCACGTCTTCGAGCACCTGCGTCATCCAGTGCAGCGACTCGTTTTCGATGCCCTTCGTCGCAGTGACGATCGGACCGCGCGCCGGCATGAACGGACGCGCTTCACGCACGACTTGCCGTAGGCCGTGCGAGGGCACGACGACGTACACACCCTGCGACCCCGCGAGTGCGCGCTCCAGATCGTGCGTCGCAGTCAGATTGTCGGGCAGGCGCAGCCCAGGCAGGTATGCGGAGTTCTCGCGCGCTTCTTGGATGCCGCGCGCTTGGTCCTCACGGCGCGCCCACAGCTGAACGCGATGCCCATGGTCCGCGAGATTCTTGGCGATCGCGGTCCCCCAAGAACCGGCGCCGAGCACAGTCACAGTGTCCATCGCGGGCACTCTAACAGCGATTTGCGTCGGCTTTTGGCTTGAGAGCGGCTTTCGTCCTCGGTCCGGACGCTGCGCAATACAGGAAGTATTGCTCGGTCCGGCCCTGCGGGCGCGCTCGCTCTCAAGCCAAAATCCTCGCAAATCTCACGGCGTGGATCGCCGTAGCTGCAATCGGCGCTGCACGAGAGAGACAGACGCAAAAGGCCGCTCGGCATTTGCCGAACGGCCTTTCTTTCACTACGGGGCTTGCCTCAACCGAACTACGGCGACGGCTCCACCACGTTTTCCTTCGTCGGCTTCTTCCCGCCGCCCTTGCCGGGCTTCGGCTTGAGGTCGAGCTTTTCGGGAGTCTCGAGCGCCTCGAGCAGGACTTCGTCCATCTTCGAGACAGGCACGAACTCGAGCTCGTCGCGCACTTCCTGCGGGACCTCTTCGAGATCCGCCATGCTGCGCTCGGGCAGGATCACGCGCTTGATACCCGCGCGATGCGCCGCAAGTACCTTCTCCTTGATTCCGCCAACCGGCAGAACCTTGCCGCGCAGCGTGATCTCGCCGGTCATCGCGACGTCGTGTCGTACGCGAATCCCAGTCAGGAGTGATACCAGCGCCGTCATCATCGTAACGCCCGCGCTCGGTCCGTCTTTCGGAACGCCGCCCGTCGGGATGTGGATGTGGACGTCGCTGTTCTCGAGGAAGTCCTCTTGGATGTGCAGCTGGCTCGCGCGCGCACGCACGTAGCTGAGCGCTGCTTGCGCCGACTCCTTCATCACTTCGCCGAGCTGACCGGTGAGGGCGAGCTTGCCCTTACCGTGCATGCGCGTCGCTTCGATGAATAGGATCTCGCCGCCGACCGAAGTCCACGCGAGGCCGGTTGCTATACCCGGCTCGTCCATGCGTTCGGCGATCTCGGAAGTGAACTTCGCCGGACCGAGGGTCGGGCGGAGATCGTCTTCGGTGTCGATCGCGAACGGCCCGGTCTGACCTTCGGCCACCTTGACCGCGGTTCCGCGGATCACGCTCGCGATCTGCCGCTCCAAGCTGCGGACGCCGCTCTCGCGCGTGAAGCTGTCGATGATCGTGTCGACCGCCCCAGGCGAGATCTTCAAAACGCGATCGTCGATGCCGTGCTCTTCGAGCTGCTTCGGCACCAGGTGGTCCCGCGCGATCGCCGCCTTTTCACGCCGCGTGTAGCCGGGGATCTCGAGGATCTCCATCCGATCGCGGAGTGCCGGAGGAATCGTGTCGAGCACGTTCGCCGTCGCGACGAACATCACCTTCGACAAGTCGTACGGGATCTCTAAATAATGGTCCTGGAACGTGTCGTTCTGTTCCGGGTCGAGAACCTCGAGCAAGGCCGCCGCGGGATCGCCGCGGAAGTCGTGGCCGATCTTGTCGATCTCGTCGAGCATGAACACCGGGTTGATCGTCCCGGCCTTCTTCATGCCTTGAATGATCTGACCGGGGAGGGCGCCGACGTAGGTACGGCGGTGGCCGCGGATCGCAGCCTCGTCGTGCACGCCACCGAGCGAGATGCGCACGAACTTCCGTCCGAGCGCCCGCGCGATCGACCGACCGAGCGACGTCTTACCGACGCCGGGCGGACCGATCAGGCACAAGATCGGACCCTTCTTGTCCTTCTTCAGCTTGCGTACCGCGAGGTACTCGACGATGCGCTTCTTGATCTTCTCGAGGCCCGAGTGGTCTTCGTCGAGGACTTTGCGGACCTCGGCGATATCCATCATGTCGGTCGTGGACTTGCTCCACGGGATATCGAGAATCCAGTCGATGTAGGTGCGGACGACCGTGTACTCGGCCGAGCCAACCTGCATCGAGCGAAGGCGCTTCAGCTGTTTCCGACAGACGCTCTCCGCTTCTTTGGCCAGATTCGCCTTATTCAGGCGTTCTTCCAGCACGTCCAGATCGCTCTGATCGCCCTCTTCCTCGCCCAGCTCTTCCTTGATCGCCTTGAGCTGCTGGCGAAGGACGTACTCGCGCTGGTTCTTGCCCATCTCCTCCTTGATCTGGGAGTTGATGCGCTCGCGCATTTTGAGGACTTCGAGCTGGCGCGTGAGCAGACGCAGCACCTTACGGATGCGGTCCTTCACGTCCACCGACTCGAGCAGCGACGCCTTGTCGTCGACTGGGGCCTCGAGGTTCGCCGCCACTAGATCCGCCAACTGGCCAGGTTCATTGATCGAATC
The DNA here is from genome assembly GCA_035687405.1 of Polyangiales bacterium. GTDB lineage: Bacteria > Myxococcota_A > Polyangia > Polyangiales > JAFGIB01 > JADGRF01. Next base: position 12,002 of record DASRXR010000789.1, on the reverse strand, counting down.
GATCAAGGAACCGGCTTCACGCGGAAGCTCCGGCATGAGCTGGATCACTTGCTTCGCCGTGTCGCGCAGGCTCATCGCCAGCGCTTCGGTCTCCACATCGTCCTGCCGGGGCTCTTCCATGCGCGATACGCGCGCTTTGAGGTAGGGCTCGTCTTGCGTAAGCCGCTCGAGCCGAACGCGGGCAAGGCCTTGAAGGATCAGACTGTAGTTGCCGGTCGAATGGCGGAGCGCCTTGAGCACTCGCGCGGCGACGCCGACAGTGTGCAGGTCTTCAAGTCCGGGATCGTCGGTTGCCGGATCGCGCTGTGCAAAGATCACGATCACGGGTTGGCTTTGACCTTCGAGGTCTTCGACCAAGGCGACGGACTTCTCACGCCCCACATCGAACGGCGCAACCGAGCCCGGGAAGAGCACGTGGTTGCGGATCGGCAAGAGCGGTAGCTCGTCGTCGAGGTCAATCTCTCGATTGTCGACTTCGAAGATCTTCTTGTTGTCTTCTTCGTCCATGAGCGTCGGGGCGTCTGGCGGAAAGTTCGTCGATTATTACGAGTCGTGGCTGCGGCTTGGGAGCCACCCGGAACCAGATCGGCGGCAGCGTTTCGCCGCGAACACCCGCTGCCTTTCGGTTACTTCCAGGGAACATAGTCAGCTGCCCGGCCCGACGCAAGCAAGCGCTTCGGACGCAATCCTGCGCTCCGAAACCCTCTGCACGAGGCGCAATTTGCGTGCGCGGCGGGGCATGTGATCTGACGGAGCACATGTTCGAGCCGAAGGGACACGCTACGGCGCATTGAAAACCCGCGTGTTGCTACGCGGCTCACGAAATTTCGTCCTGAGCAGGTGCGAGTTCTGTCGATGATTCCGATTTGAGCGGCTCGTGTGGGTATACTCGCCGGCCTTCGCGACCCAACCTCGTCGCGACCGAGGCATGTGATGAGTTCCGAGAAAGGCGCGGGCGCTGCGGGCCTCGCATCGCAAGCAGAAGGCAAGCTCCCGACGCGCACTGCGAAGGGGCGACGTGTCATCGCAATCACGGGTGCGATGACGTTCTTGGGCCGCAGTCTCGTCCGACTGCTAGCCGAAGCGGATGACGTCGCACGCGTCGTCGTGGTCGATCTGGAGAATCCCGATACTGCGGGCCCAGCGACGACGTTCTACGCAGTCGATCTCACGCAGCCGGGAGCGGATGCGCGGCTCGCGGAGATCCTCCAAGCGGAGCGGATCGACACGCTCGTGCATCTCGCGTTTTTGGAAGCGCCGACTGCAGCGGTCGGTTGGGCGCACGAGCTCGAGAGCGTCGGCACGATGCACGTGCTTCGCGCGTGTCACAAGCAGATGGTTTCGAAGCTGATCGTCGGTAGCAGCTCGCTCGTGTACGGGCCGCACGCCGACAATCCGAACTACCTCGGTGAGGAGCGGCCGCTGCGAGGTCTGCACGACACTCCGTTCGTTTCGGACAAGATCGATGTCGAACAGCAGGTTGCGCGCTTTCGTCAGACGCATCCCGATTGCACGGTGACGGTGTTGCGACTTGCGGCGCTGCTCGGTCCGAGCGTGCGCAACTTCGTGGTGCGCTGGTTCTCGCGAACCTTCGTGCCGACCGTGCTCGGCTACGATCCGCTCTTGCAGTTCGTACACGAAGTGGATGCGTTGTCGGCATTGCGCCTCGCGATCGAGCGTGATGTACCGGGCACGTTCAACATCGCGAGCAGTGGCGTATTGCCCCTGTCGACTGTGATCCGATTGTCGGGTGGATTGTCATTTCCGCTGCCGTACGCAGCATTGCGCCGAGTGAGCACACTGCTTTGGAGCTTTCATCTCTCCGAGGCTCCACCTGCATTCGTTGCGCTGCTCCGTCATTTGTGTGTTGTGGATACGACACGCGCACGGCAATATCTGGGCTTCCAACCCGACTTCAGCACGCGGGATGCCGTGTTGGATTTCGAAGCCGCGCGTCGTGCGCGCGCTGCCAGAGTCTTGAGTGCGACTCCTTAGATCCCTTAGCCAAGGGAGCTTTTCTTTTAAGCGCCGTCATGCAGCACGCTGAGGTTTGACATGAACAACAGCCAAAGCAGTGACTCGATGCGCAGGAAGAGGCCGGCAGCGCGACGTCCGTCGGGTCCGGGTTCCGAGCCACCTCCAGCGAGCGAAGACGCTGCGGCCGTCAGCAGTGAGAGTGTTCCCCCACCGGCACCTGTGCCTGACGTGAGTGCCGAGTTGCACGTGTCGCACGTGTCGCACGTGTCGCACGTGTCGAACGACGATCGCGCAGTCTCGGTGATCGAAGAAGTGTCCGATGTTCGGGCGTCGCAGCCACCTCCGGCAGGTGCTGCCCCGAAGCGCGCGACTGCGCGGCGCCAGCCTACGCCGCCCACGCCGATGAGTGCGCGTGCGAAGCCGCAACCGCGGCCGGCTCGTCCCGAACACGACACTGTCGCGCGTGCTCCAGAGTACGCACCGTTTTCGAGTGCGACCGTCGTCACTCCGCCTGCAGCCGTCCGCGGCGCTCCCGAGCCCGAGCCGTCGCGAAGTCGAAGCCTCACGCGCGCGCACATCGATCATCACGTTCGCGAAGCGGCGCGGCTCGCGACGCGGCTGGCCGGTGGTGACACGGAGCCCCCGGAGCATGGTTCGTTCTTGCGGAGGATCGCGCGGTTGCGATTGCTCGCGCGTTCGGACCAGGTGGACGACTTCGGTCTCGACCCCGGCTACGAAGCGAGTGTGCGTCCGATCTTCGAGAAGCTCTGCAACGATTACTTCCGCATGCAGGTCGACGGGATGCACTACGTGCCGGGCCACGGTCGCGCGATCTTGGTCGGCAATCACAGCGGTGCGCTTCCGTGGGATGGGATCATGTTGCGGACTGCGTTGAGGTTGCATCACGCCAGCCGCCGTGATCTGCGTTGGCTCGTGGAAGACCACGTGTTTCACGCGCCGTTTTTGGGAACGTTCGTGAATCGCATCGGGGCCGTGCGCGCGTGTCAGGAGAATGCGGAGCGGTTGCTCGAACGCGAGACGTTGCTCGCGGTCTTTCCGGAAGGCATCAAGGGCATCGCGAAGCCGTATACCGAGCGCTACAAGCTGCAGCGGTTCGGGCGCGGTGGTTACGTGAGGCTCGCGTTGCGAACGGGTGCGCCGGTGATCCCGGTCGCGATCGTGGGTGCGGAGGAAGCGAACCCGTTGCTGTACAAAGTCAACGCGTTTGCGAAGACGGTGGGTTTGCCGTTCATTCCGGTAACGCCGACGTTCCCCTGGTTGGGCCCTTTAGGGATTGCGCCATTGCCGAGCAAGTGGCGAATCGCGTTTGGTCCACCGATTCGAGAGATTGCGCGGCACGACGCCGACGCCGCGAATGACGAAGTGCTCGTGCACGAGCTCAACGAGTGCGTGCGGGCGAGCGTGCGGTCGCTCTTGGATGATGCGTTACGGCGCCGCGGCGAGAATGTTTACGTCGGATAGCTTGCGTCCGTTCTCACATGTGTGAGCGCTTGATGCCGAGCCGCTCCGCCGCCCGCTCGAACGACTCGATCACGCGGGACTCCGTCATGTTGAGTGCGTCCGCAACTTCCCATGGCGAGTAGTCGAACAGCCAATGCAGAACGTACACCGCCCGCTCGATCGGACTCAGCCCCTCGAGCGCGAGCCAGATTCCCTCGTTGGTTCGCATACCCTGCAGACGAACGAGGGGTGGCTTACGTGACAGTCGTGCTTACGATTCAGCCGGTACCTGAAGTGTTCCGATCATGATTCTGGCCTCGAACCGGCTGCCCGTTGCAATCACGACTACGCCTGATGGCCCCGCACTGACGCCCTCGAGCGGCGGCCTGGCGAGTGCCCTGCGCGAGTATCACGAAGCGGGGGAGGGGTCCTGGATCGGTTGGCTCGGCGATACACGCTCGCTCGACGACGCGGCCGTCGCCGACCTCACCGCGCAAGCCACCGAGCGAAGGCTCAAGCCAGTCGCACTGACAGCGGACGAAGTCTTGTTGTACTACGACGGGTATTCGAACGCGGTCTTGTGGCCGCTATTCCACTACCTGCTCGACAAAGTCCAGCTCGATGCGACCGACGAATGGCGCGCGTACGTCTCGGTCAACGAGCGGTTCGCCGATGCGATCGCGGCTGAAGTCCGCGGCGCGGACACGGTCTGGGTGCACGACTATCAGCTGACGTTGGTGCCGTTGCTGCTGCGCCAGCGCGCAGGTTCCGCACGCATCGGTTTCTTCCTCCACATTCCATGGCCGTCGGCGGACGTGTTTCGAATCCTGCCGTCGCGCGCGGAGATCCTCGCGGGTCTGCTCGGCGCGGACGTGATCGGGTTCCAAACCGAAAACGATCGCCAAAACTTCATCGACTCGGCGGCGGAAGTGCTCGGCGTCGACTACGGGCCGCACTCGCTGCGCTGGGAAGACCGCGACGTCCAGCTGGGCGTCTATCCGATCGGCATCGACGTGGCCACGTTCACGCGTGAGAGCCCGGAGATCGAAGCGATGACGGCGCAGATTCGCGCCGACACACACGGCAAAAAGATCGTGCTCGGAGTCGACCGACTCGACTACACGAAAGGCCTCGAGCGCCGCATGCTCGCGGTCGATCGCCTGCTCGAGCGTGAACCGGCACTGCGGGACCAGCTCCACTTCATCCAACTCGCAGTGCCTTCGCGCGAGAGCATCGACGCGTACGCCGAGCTGCGCAAGACCGTCAACGAGCTGGTGTCGCGCATCAACTCGAATCACGGCTCGCCGACATCGAGCCCCGTTCAGTTCTTGTATCGCAGTATTCCCGTCGACGAGCTCATCGCGCTGTATCGCGCGGCCGACGTCATGCTGGTGACGCCGCTGCGCGACGGGATGAACTTGGTCTGCAAAGAGTACGTGGCCGCGCGTCTGGACGGACATGGCAGCTTGGTCTTGAGTGATTTCGCCGGGGCTGCGGCCGAGTTGGCGACGGCGATCCGCGTCAATCCGTACGACATTCTCGGGGTCGCGGCGGCGATCGAGCGCGCGATGTTCATGTCCGACGACGAACAACAGCTCCGCATGCGGGAGTTGCGTAACGTCGTCCTCGGTCAGCCTGTTCAGGCATGGGCGGCTGAGTTCTTGCGCGATCTCGAGGCGGTCGAACCGGCGAGTCCCGCGTCCGCGTCGGCGGCTTCGGATCTCGAGTCGGCGATCCAAGAGCTTCAAGCCGCGAAACACCGAACGCTGCTTCTCGACTACGACGGGACGTTGTCGCCCACGACGGAAGTGCCGAGCCTCGCCGCGCCGACTCCGCAGCTCCTGAATCTGCTGCGCCGTCTGGCCGATGCTTCTGCGACGACCGTGCACATCGTCACGGGACGCAGCCAAGAGTCGATCGAGCCCTGGCTCGGCAGTCTCCCGCTGTGGCTGCACGTCGAACACGGGCTCCGAACGCGCAGGCCGGATGGGACCTGGTTGCCGTCGATGCATGCCCGCCCGCCCGCGTTCGAGACCGCTTCGCGCATCATGACGAAGTACGCGCAACGCACGCGCGGAGCGTTGGTGGAGAGCAAGGCCGCGTCCGTCGCGTTTCACTACCGTCGCGCCAATCCGTTCGTCGCGTTCGGAACGTTGATCGGGTTGCGGCACGAGCTGCAACAAACACTCGGTCCGGAGGTAGAACTTTTGGAGGGCCACAAAGTTCTCGAGCTGCGTTTGCGCGACGTCGCTAAGAACGTCGCAGTGAAGATCGCCCTCGAAGACGCGCCGGCAGACAGCGTGATTCTGGCAGCCGGTGACGATCGCACCGACGAAGACATGTTCGGAGCATTGCCCCCGAGGGCATTTTCGATTCGCGTCGGCTCGGGTGCGACGGCGGCGAAGCTTCGCGTCGAGTCGCCACGCACGTTGTTGGGGCTCTTGGCGCGGCTAGTTTGATCGCGGTTCGATTGCGCGCCGATGTAGACTGCGCGCGGAGGTCACAAATCATGGCGCAAAAACAGATGCCGGCAGGCTTCAAGTTCTTCATGAGCACGAGGCTCGGCAAGATCATGCAGGACGCGAATACCTGGTTGTACCGTCGGACCGGAGGCAAGGTCGGCGGCAAGATGCAGGGTGCGCCCGTCTTGCTCTTGACCACGCGCGGCCGCAAGACCGGCAAGCAGCGCACGACGCCGCTGATCTATCTCGAGGACGCGCCGCAGCTCGCGGTCGTCGCATCGAAGGGTGGCTGGCCGCAAGATCCGTTGTGGTACCAGAACTTGCAGGCTGATCCGGCGGTCGAAGTGCAACAGGGTCCGGACGTCAAAGCCATGACCGCGCGTACTGCAACGCCGGAGGAGCGCGAGAAGTTGTGGCCGCGCTTGGTGAAGAGCTACGCGGCGTACGACGACTATCAGAGCTGGAGTGACCGGAAGATCCCGGTGGTCATACTGAGCCCGCGCTCCTGACGCGGCACCTAGTTGATATCGAACAAAGGCACATGCACGCCCGCGGCGATGCCGAAGTACCAACGCAAGCCTGCTTCGTCGTCGCGAAACGGGGCCGCTCCGCCCACCGCACCGACGAACACCGGCATGGTGGGCCCAGCGAACGACCACGCGAGGGTCAGTGATGGAGAGAAGGCCTGTTGCACCGATGGCTTTTCGACAACGAACGGCCCGCCGTCGTTGCTCGTGAACGACAGGTACTCGCCCAGGTCGACGAGCCCAAGCTCTGCATGAAACCCGGTCGTTCCCACGTGATCGAGGCCGAAGCCGAGCACGAGGCTGGCAGGTCCATAGACCGCTGGATCGCCGGATCCCACACGAGCTCCGATTGCGGCTCGGAGTGACCCACCGACGGAGAAGACCCAATCGTCGCCGCGTTCTGTTCGCGCCGTGAAGTCGTCGACGAGCGACTGGAGGATCTGTTTGCGCGCGCTACGGGACTCTTCGGCCATGCCGCCGGGCCCGGTGTAGGTCTCGGCATAGTTGAGTAGCGTCGCAAGCAATCGGAACGAGCGCCGCAGTTGTTTTCTGTCTTCGGTCTTGCGCTCTGAGTCCTGCTTTCCTCGAACTCCAATCAGCGTGGCGTCATCGACGAAACGTGCTGCGGCGAAACCGACCCCCAGCCCATCATTCGTGATGAGTGCGTGCTCGATCGCACGGAGCCGAACCATGAGTCGCGCCAAGTCAAACTCCGGAGTCTGAGTCTGAGACATGTCGGCTGACACGATCTCTTCGCAAGTCTTACTCGCCGTGACGCAGGTGAGACGTGTCACGGCGGAGAAAGCAGCATCGACGCGTGTCTCGACATCTGCCGCGCCGTCGATCGCGTGAATCGCAGTGGTCGCGACAACGAGATCGGTCGCGACCATGAGGATGACGTTCGGATCAGGACACTCGTTCGAACCAGCTTGGGGTTTGCAGATCTTCGCGATGATGTCTTTCAGCACGCAAGGAACGCCATGTACGAGGCATTCTCCCGCGGCGAGGGCCGCCAAGGCCCCGACCTTGGCAGCGTCGTCGAGAACATCCTCACTGGCGGGGATGAGCGATTGTATGAAGCTCGAGATGTCTTGCGTGCTTGGAGCGCGCGTATCCCGACGAGCCAGCGGCAACAACACTTGGTCGATGAATCTGTGCGCCGAAGTTTCGCCGGTGAGACGGCCTTTGACGTGAACGATGAAATCCGCAGCCAGCGCGGCTTCCAACGTTTTCGGCGCGGCAGCAAGATCCTGGATGCGCAACGCGGTCAATGCTTCGCACGTAGCTGGGAACATGATCTCAGGGACGTGGCTAACCTCGCTGGAGTTTGCCCCGTCAGGCTCCGGGCACGCGAGACCGTGTTTTAGGCGCGACTTCGCCAGCTCGAACGCGCGCGTGCTCGCACGATCAGTCACCAGTTCACCGACGAGCTGCAATGTATCCGCCGCTACGGTGTCTAGGGCCAAGCCTTGCGCCTGTCCGGATTTGCGCGCCAGCTGCTCGCGCAGCTCGATGCGATCTGAGTCTATGTTCGGCAGCGGCGCTTTTGCATCCGCCGCAGCTATGGGCTTTCCCAAAATCGCCGCGGCTACCTTGCCGCAACTGCTTTCATCGGAACAGAGGGCCGCAGGTTCTGGGCTATGATCAACGGGCGGTTGCGGTTGGACGACCCCTGCTTGCCCGCCCGCGGGTGGCGCTCCCAGAACACCGCCGCTGTTGGCTGCAGTGCCAGCATCGGGCGCGGGTGGCAGAGCACCCGGGCCTCGCGGGGCTTGCTGGGCAAACGCCGGCCCCGCACTCATGGTCGACGCAAACGCTAGGAATGTTAGGTAGACGATGCTTTTCATTGTGACCCCCACATGAAAGTGCCGGAAGCGGTCGTGGCGAGGAGCTCGGAAACCACTTGCGTTGCGCTCGTGAAACAACTGCCGGATCCATCGCCTCCGGAGCACAGTCCGACGAGCAAGGTTTCCCCAGCTTGCTCGACGAGTAGGCCGCTTCCCGAATCACCACTACCCGTGATCGCGTGCAACGTGCGCAGCCCGGAGTGGATGGTGAACATGCCGCGCCGCGGCGCAAACAGATGGAACATCGAGGAATCGAGCGGCTCCACTTCTGTCGGAGAAGTCCACTCGCCGCGCGTGGATGGAAACCCAAACACAAATTCGTTTGGCTGAACGTCTCGCGCACCGGCAGGTGCCGGCAGCTTTAGTTTGCCGTCCAGCATCAAATCGTGCGTTTGTCGCGCGATGTCTCGGCCCGCTGGTGTGAGCTCGATGAACGCAGCATCTAGTTCTCTCGGTTCATCGAGCAGGTTGCGCGCGAGTTGTCCGATCACTCGCCATGATCGACCCGGCAAACCCGCGTATACGCGGGTGCCTATTCGCGCCGGAAAGAACAAATGGCCTGCGGTAACGATGTGAGTGGGCCCTGTGGCGTCTCCCAACACACAAGCGACCCCACCGATCATCTTGACCGTGCCGGTGGGAACCAGAATCGGCGCCCCACACCCGAGCCCATGCGGACGAATGTTCGTACCGAACATCGAGCGTGGAGCGACGCTGGTAGCGCGGACGTCGACAGGCAGAGTTCTGCGCCTGTCACCGTCGCGTAGCGTAATCTTTGGCACCGGGTGACGAGGCTTCGCCTGCTTCGTTTGTACGTACACGACGAGGGCGCGCTGCTTTTTCAGCGATCGCCCGACGCGTCGTCGACCGATGCCGAAGCCGACGACTCCGTACATGTTTCCAGGACGCAAGCGTCGGCTGGCTGCGCTATAGGCGCGGCTCCAGATTGCAGCCACGGGTACGGCTCGTCGCTTGGTTTTTTTCATGGTCTCGCGGTAACGGTGGCTGAAGCTGTGCTGGTTCAGCGCACGATAAGCCGGCCAGAAATCATCCTGCGATGGAATCTCGAGTCGCAACAATGGCGCCGCTCACAGCGGCGTGCGTCCGCCGTGCGTAGCGGCACCGAAGTTTGAGGGAACGTCGCGTGTGCTGATCTCGCAGCTGTTTCAGCTCTCGCGGCTCACGGGGGTTCGAACGCCTGGCTGCGCTTTCGAACGAGTCTGAGTGCCGCGCGCGCGGGGCCCTACATCGCTGCAGCTGTCGGCGGCGTAACTCCAATAACCACAATGCCGATCTGACCAATCTGGGTCAACCTTTTTAGGCCACTCGGGAGGAGACTAAAGGTCTGTGTTGAAAGCTGTACGTGTATCGGTAGTTTCACTTAGTTTGTTGGCTGCAGTCGGTTGTGGAGCACAGCGAGACGGAGTCGACGCCGGTACTGGGAATCCGGATGGCTCGACAGCTGGATCTGGCGCTACCACGGGAAGTCATGCGGGAGCAGACGGCAGTAGCGCCGGTTCTACCGCGATGTACGACAACCCGGATGGCCTCATGGACATTGGGGGCGGCATCGAGATCATCGACAACGGCGACGGTGAGCCGAGCTGCGGTGCCAGTCGCATCGCGGCCGAGCAAGTCGTCGTCGAGACGACGATCGAAGTACCGGTCGAAGTGACCGAGGAGGTCACAGAGCTCGTGCCGGAGACCGTGACTGAAGAGGTCACGGAAGAGATCACGACTGTGAAACCGACCGTGCTCTACATCATGTTCGATAAGTCGATGAGCATGGCTGGCGCGCCCTACGGTGTGAGTGACCTGTGGACCCCGGCGGTCGCTGCGCTCAAGTCGTTCGCGAACGACCCGGACTCCGCAGGGCTCGGCGTCGCACTCCAGTACTTCCCGATCAACGGCGGAAGTTGTTCGACCGGTTCTGGGTACAGCACGCCTTCGGTTCCAGTCGGCCTGTTGCCCGGCCAAGCGGGGACGTTCAGCACGTCACTCGACAACCACGACCCCGACGGGATCGGCACTCCAATTGAAGGCGCGCTGCGCGGCGTGACAGAGTACTGCAAGAAGTACCAGACGGATCACCCCGACCAGCAGTGCGTCTCGGTTCTCGTGACGGACGGCCAACCCGAATACGCGTCGGGCTGCAACGAAAACACGAACAGCTTGGCTGCGATCGCCAAGGCCGCGCACGACAGCGGAGTGACCACGTTTGCGGTCGGCTTGCAGGGCGCGAGTTTCACGCTCCTCGACAAGATCGCGAAAGAGGGTGGAGCGCCCGACTGCAGCTCCAGCAACACGCGCTACGCGTGTGACGTGTCGGCCGGAGCGGCCGGTCTACAAGCAGCGCTCAACACGATTCGCGAAAAGGTGGTGACCACCACGACGCATACCGTGACGCACGAGGTGACCCATGAAGTGGTTCACGAAGTCACGCATACGGAAGTTCACACCGAGATCGTTCAGCAAACGGAGCGCACACCGCTGCCGTGCGAGTGGGCGATTCCTGCGCCGACTGATGGCCAGGAGTTCGACCGCAACAAGGTCAACATTCGGCTGAGCAACGACGACATGCAGAGCACGTTCGTGCACGTGAAGTCGAAAGACGCGTGTGTCGCGAACGCTTGGTACTACGACAACGAGGACGCACCGACTCGGTTGATCGCGTGTGACCAGACGTGTGAGAGCATCAAAGGATTGGCGTCGGCGCAGATCGACATCCTGCTCGGCTGCGCGACACTCGGACCGGTCTGACGCCGGGCTGAGTCCCAACGAGGACGAGAGGGTCAGGGAGCCAACAGCTTCCTGGCCCTCGACACTTTAACGGCTAAAACCGCGCGTCAGTCGCTTGCTGCCCCGGCTGCACGGGCTCGATCGTGATCACGAGCGACTTCGAGGCCGGCTGGTTGCTTCCGTCTGCGACGTCTTGCACCGGGACTAACACATTCGTCTCTGGGTAATAAGCCGCCGCACAACCTCGCGGAATGTCGTAGACGACGACCTTGAAGCGCTCCGCGCGCCGCCGCTGTGAGCCGCAGTGGCTGATCAAGTCGACCCACTGACCTTTGATCAACCCCTGCTCGCGCATGTCGGCCTCGTGCAGGAACACGACGCGACGCCCCCCGTAGATGCCTCTATACCGATCATCCTCACCGTAGATCGTCGTGTTGAATTGATCGTGACTGCGCAACGTCATCAACAACAACTGGCGCGGACCGAGCTGATGCTCCGCAATCGCATGCACCGTGAAGCGCGCACGCTTGGTCGGTGTCGTAAACGTTCCCTCGCGTGGACCGTTCGGTAGGTAGAAGCCGCCTGGCTCGCGTACACGCGTGTTGTACTGCGTGAACCCCGGCACGACGTGTTCGATGTGCTCGCGAATTCGATCGTAGTCGTCGACGAGGCCCTGCCAAGCCACCGTGGTCTTTGCACCCAGCGTGGCCTTCGCAATGCCTGCAACGATGGCTGGCTCACTGCGAAGCTGCTCGGACGCAGGCGGCAGGACCCCATGCGATTGGTGAACGACCCCCATCGTATCTTCGACCGAGACGAACTGCTCGCCGGATTCCTGCAAATCCTGCTCGGTGCGCCCGAGGCACGGCAAGATCAACGCTTGCTTGCCAGTGATCAAGTGCCCGCGATTGATCTTCGTCGAGACCTGCACGGTGAGCCGGCAGCGCGCCATCGCTTCGGAAGTGAGATGCGTGTCGGGCGCAGCACTA
>DASRXR010000788.1:0-14548 GCA_035687405.1 Polyangiales bacterium | reverse complement strand
AGGCCATCGTCTCCGGGTGGCTCGGTCGTCTTCTTCGCGAAGAAGCTTGGCTTGAACTCGACGTCTTGGGCTTTGAACCAAGCGTAGTGTTCCAAGTTGCGTTCGCAGTACAACCTAACTTTGGCCTCGTCCGGATTGGGGCCGCTCGCTGCGAGCAAGTACTTGTACATCTCGTCGAGGTCGTCGCTGAATCCACAAGCGCGCTGAGTCTCGGTGCCGCCGCCGAAGTAGATGATGCCGCCCGACAGCGCCGTCGACCCGCCGCCGTCAGCGGCGCGCTCGAGAACCAGGACGTCAGCGCCATGGCCTCTCGCTTCGATCGCCGCGCTTGCGCCGGCAGCGCCCATGCCGACGATCACTACGTCGGCTTCTTCGTTCCAAGTATCGATTTCGCGGGCATGGCGAGCGAGCGTGATGGGCTCATTCGAACCTGGGCTCGTGGAGGCGACGGCGGTGTGGACGCTCATCGCTTCGAAATAGAACATGTTTCATTCGCGCCGGCAACTGCGTTTCGAGCACGTTCCTAGCCACGGACGCGTGTGGCCGGCAAAGACCGGGATGCCTGCGGTGGCCATCGGCTCGCCGCACGGGTTCGCGTCTACGGGAGGCTCGTCTCCGGAGCTATCCATAGACGACCGCGACTCATGAAACGCTGGTTCACCTCGACGTAGCCCTGCTGCTTCGCGTAGGTCTCGAACACGCCATCGTGTCTCGGCTCGAACCCGACCAGAATCGCGTAAGGTTTCTTCTCGTTCAGAAACGCCTGCAGCCGACTCGGCCCGACCACGTTCAAATCTTCTTGCATCGCGGGCGTTCGGTGGTCGGCGACTCTGAACGCAAACGGGCCCGTCGCGAGCTCGGGGTAGATGCTGCACCCGGCTTCGAGCGGCAAGATCGGCGACAACGTTGCGACGTACATCGCTTCCGAACAGTCGAGACGTCGATCGAGGTTTCTGGCTTCGCGTTCGACTCTCGCAGGGGCCGAGCTCTTGCGGAGGAGTTTATTCATTCGCCGCGTCGCAGGCGCGAACGCGATGCCGAGTACACACACGGCGACGAATGCCACTCGCCACTTAGTCGAATACAGGCTCGCGGCGACAATCGCCGTGATGATCAGACATGCGAACGGCATCGCGAAGTACTGCAAGTAGGCGGGACTCGGCAGCAGTGCGGCGATGCACGAGAGAAAGGTGATGACGCACGCGCCAATGAACAGACGTCGTTTCGTACGCGGAACGTCCAGCCACCACAGCGCAATCAGGGCGACGACGGAGTACAGCGTGACGGCCGTGATCAGTGGATTGCGCCAGAGTCTCCGAAAAAAGCGAAGCCTTTGTGACAGCTTCATCGGCATGTGCGAATCGGTGACGCGGCGGTACTCCGTGTTTGCAACGTGATAGTCGAGGTTGCCGAAGTAGAACGCGCTCGGATCCCGCAGCGCGTAGTACACAAGTGGCAATGCGCCGATCAGCCCGCCACCGATCCAGTGCAACACGAGCCGGCGGTCGGACACCGCGACAGTCGTTGCAAACACGCCGAGGGCGACTAGCGCGTAGAAGCTCTTGCAAGAAACCGCGAGTCCGATCGTAAGGCCGCTGATGGCTGACCATGCTGCGCGCGCACGCGGGCTGAAACTCTCGTCCGTCGCGAGTACGCATGCGAGCAGCGATAGCGTAGTCAGACCCAACGGCATGATGTAGTTCGACGACTCAGCGACATTTGAGAGAAACAAGCGATGCGAGCCGAACACCCCTGCCGCGGCGACGGCTACGAGGCGATTGCCCGAGAGCCGGCGGCCGATTTCATACACGGCCATCACAGCGAGGATGGACCAAAACGCGACGTGCAAACGTGCGAGTAGCAGCAGGTGCTCGTTGCCTGTCATCGCAAACAGTCCCGCGTTGACGATGGGCAACAGCGGCGCTTGCAGATACGCGTAGTCCGAATACAGATCGAACTCCCACCACAGGCGCGCAGCCGCCACGTACATCTGCTCGTTGTGGTTGAGGTTCGAGCCGATCGCGGTGGCCCAGACCAACAGCGCGCAAAAGACCAGCGCGCCGAGCTCGAGCAGCCAACTGGCGCCCCGCGCTCGAGGCCATAGGACGTGAGACATCCGCTTCGTTTTAGCCCAGCTGAGGCCCTTGCCCTACAAAAACATTCGGCGGGGTAGCTGGAGCTGCGCGCTCGGGTGTCATGTGATCGTCACCCGCGGCGAGCGCGCGGCAAACTCGGCTTCTCAGGGCTGCAACTTGAGGATCCAGTTGCGAACCAGCTTGATCGCAGCCGCGTCCCTCACTTGCACGCCGAGGGGTGGCATGGCTTGCAGCTCTGGATCGTCCCCTTCGCCCGACATCGCGAGATAGAGGATGCTCTGTTCGGGTGCGCCCGGCACGACGCGAATGCCGCTCGCCTGGCCACTGCCTTCCGTTTCCTTCGACACGAGGTTTTCGAGTGCGTGCCCCTCGGTCAGATCGAGCGTGCTCATCGTGTTCTCGGATCCGTTGTGGCAGTGAGCGCAGTTGCCGTGCAAATACCCCAGCACCTGCCGCGTGGTGGAATCTTCATGCGCGAGCTGGTCGGGGCTGCTCGGCAACGGAGCCTTGAACACGCCGCGCGCAGCGAGCTCTTCGAGCTGCGGCTGGCTGTGACCTTTGAGGCTGCTACGCAAGCGCAACTCGTCGAAACCGATCACGACAGTTTCGTTACTCTCGTGACAACTCCGGCAGTCGAATCGGCTCGGAATCTCGTGCTTGAACTTCGGAGTCGACGACGGTTTGTTGGTGACGGGGAGCTCCCGTTCGAGGGAGAGGAGATCCGCGTCCGCGTCGTTCCACTTATAGGCCTGATAATCCCAACCCTCGCGCGTGCGGCGAATGATTCGAGTTTCGACCTTTGTGTTCTTGGCGGGGTCACCGTAGCTAAACGTCTTGAAGAACAGCGTCCCGACTGGAAACTCCCAGTGTTCGGGCCGCGTGTTGTCGATCTGCGTGCCTTCCGGCAACAAGAGCCAGCGGTCTTTCTCGCTGCCGTTCGTCCAGAGCGCCAGCGAAGGCTCGTAGCGAATCGCACGTGCGATCGGCTGCGTGTGTTTCGCGTCGGCAAAGATGCCCGTGTCGGCGAGCTTGAACGGAACGGGACCGAGTGGATCGTCGACGAGGGGTACGTCGCTCGGCTTCGGGGGCTCGGGCTGTTCGGGTTCAGCTGCCCGCTCGAGCGTGAGATCGACGCGGTAGATACCTCCGCCGACGCCGAGCGTGTCTGCGGTGCACCCGCCAAATGACGTAACGTACAAGTGGCCGTCGGGACCTTGAGCGGCACCTGACAGTCCGACTAAGTGTCCTACTGCATCATCGCGCACGACTTGGCCGCGGTCGCTGACTGTCAGCGCGCGAACGAAGCCGACACACATATCTGCGATGAGCGTCGAGTCGTTCAAGAACCCGTCGTAGGGATCATTGTCGGCGTTCTGATACGGCGCTCCTACCCACGCGACGCGTCGAACCGTCGGTCCAGCCGAAACGTCTTCGAGTCGATAGTGGTGATTGGACCCGCGCCCCCACCACGCGATCGGATCGGTCAGCGATGCGCAGCTGGTGCCTGGCTTCGCTTTGCAGGGGCCGTCGGCGTCACCCCAGCCGAAGTTCTGGCCGGGCTCGCTGACCAAGTTGATCTCCTCGATCGCGTTGCCGACTTCGCCGACCCAGATCCGGCCGTTGCGGTCGATCGACCCGCGCCACGGGCTTCGAAACCCCCACGCGTACAGGTCCGGACTCGACTGGAGCTCTGGATCACTCCCCGGACCCCCGAACGGATTGTCAGGGTGGGGTTCATAGCCGCCTGTCGCATCACGGTTGGGGATGATGCGGAGTACGCCGCCGAGGTTCTTGCTCGGATCCTGCGCGTTTGCGGGGTTCTTCTTCTCGCCCGTCAGGATCCACATGCTGTGTTCGGCGTCGGGGAAGAAGCCGATGGTTCCAACGTTGTGCCAGCCTTTTTTGGCTGCTGGGTCGCCGAACTGGATCACGCGAACCGCACTCGGAGCGACGCGGTCGTAGTCGTCGCCGTGGAACTCGTAGCGCGTCACTGCGCTGTGAGTGTTGCTGATGCAGTGCGCCGCGTAGACGAAGTGGTTGCTGTCCCACTCGGGATCGAGCGCGATGGAGATCAGTCCGCAGTCGGTGTCCGTCGCGATGTCGTCGAGCCGGAACTCTCCCTCCAACGCGAGGCCTTCAGCATCGGGCCGGTAGTGCGAGACGCGCCCGCTCTTCTCCCAGACTAGAAGCCCGCGTTCCTCGGGCAGAAATAACAGCCCGGTGAGCTCCATGTGCGCGACCGTTTGGCCGCCGCCCAGAGGGGTGTGCGTCTCGATCGGCACGAAGGCCAGCCCTGGCCCAGCAATGCTGGAATCCAGAGTCGCGGTCTGGGTGCAGTGGGTGGCTCCGACGAGGACGGCGACTACGAGCGCCGTGCTGACACGGTGCCGGAACCGAAGGGTGACACTAAGCGGCAGATAAGTGCTCCGACCAGTCGTCCAGCGTGGACGCGGAAACGACACTATAACACATCGCCGGTGTCATGTGCTGACTGTTGAGTAGCGCGGGACCCTCTGACGGGCGGCGGAGCACCCAGTCAGGGTGGGCGAGGGGGTGTCGCCGCGTCTCCGGGCCGCGGGGTTATTCCGGAACGCCTTACGCTAACCCCGGCCGGCGAGTCGGCCGCAGCGTCGAACCCGTGGTCGAGCATGCTTGGGCGTGGCTGGGGCTTCGTCTTTGAGAGGTCGGCGTGGGCGCCGCCACGAACGTAGACGAGTCGAAGCGTGTCGGTCGAGCTCGGCGCTTCGTTCGCGTCGGATGCAGGCGTGGTTCGAATCCGGAGCGAGGCCGCGCGTCACGCCGTCGGCAGTCGCACGTGTTGAACAACGCAACGGTGAGTGCACCACGTGAGCCGCGCGATCTCGATGTAGATACGCGTGCTGAACATCTCGCGCGATCCGTCGCATCGAAGTCACTTCGACATCGGACCGCCAGATCTTGCGTTGCCTCGTCCGCAATCGTGTGGCCACTCGTGTTAGTGCAGGCGCGCTCGACAGTGACTCGCGGATCCTTTAGTCGGTATACATACACGTAGTTACTAACGACGCTTAATGTATTACGAGTGTAGTGCCAGTGCGGGCGCGTGCCGCGCTCGTCAGTGTTCAATGCACGATGGTCTCGAAGATGCTTCGGCAGCTGAAAACGCCCTGCGTGCTAAGGTGAGGCTGTCAGCGCCTCACGGACGTGGCAAGCCGCGTCCGCAGAGTTGCGGGCCGCGCAGCGCGGCTCGCTGTCATGCGTACGAAGCCAACATCAACCCGACGTTGTAGGCCACGTGCATGGCGAGCCCTGGAGCCAACGAGACGCTCACTATACGCGCGTACTGGGCTGCCGCTCCAAGTAGCAGCACTGCCGCGATCGCAGGCCAATACGGCGGCCAAGCGGAGATGTGAACGAGCGCAAATATCACCGAGGAAACGGACGCCGCCACGCCGACAGACCACGAGCGCGCCAGCCCCGAGAACAACACCCCGCGAAATACGAACTCTTCAACCGGTGGCGCAACGAAGACGGCAAATCCGGCGACCAAATGACGCGCCCAACCACCCTCGCGTGCCGCGAGAACGAGCGGGCCCAACTGCTGCTCGCTCGACGGCGGAAAGGCTCGCATCAACACGAGTACGTTGAAGACCGCGATGACGATGCCGCCCACGGCTGCGAGTGCCAACTGCCGCGATGGGACGACACATAACCCGAGCGTCCGTTCGAGCTCACCTCTCGAGCTCGCCGCGAAGCTGCGACGTGCCATGCGGTAAGCAACCAAGCCGCCGAGCACAGCGCCGGCCAACCCGACTCCCATGAGCACGCCTGGGCTGAGGGGCGGCAGCTTGTCTCGGCCGGTCTGTTGGACGGCGCCGACAACGGTCATCGCCATCGCGACGACGAACACAAAAATGAACTGAGCCGCGAAGTAACAGGCCACGATCCAGACAGCACGCCGAGTGCCAAACACCGGAGTCGCAGGAACGGGCTCCGATACTGTGTCAGCGTCGACCGGGGTCAAAGGTTCTACAGGTGGCTCGTCGGTCAGCATACCGATGACCTCACGAGCGAGCGCGGCTGATGGCTGCCATGTCGTCCGCCGTCAACTCGAGCTCCCTCGCTGCCCAGTTTTCCTCGAGGTGCTCCGGCGAGCTCGTTCCCGGAATTGGCAAAATCACCGGTGAACGCGCGAGCAACCACGCCAACGCAACCTGCGCTTCGGACTTGCCATGGCGCGCTGCAACCTCGGCCAATGCCGCGTTTTCAGGCCTGGTGCCCCCCGGAACCGCGAGCGGAAAGAACGGCAAGAATGCAATGCCCCGCTTCGCGCACAAATCCACGAGCTGCTCTTGCTCGTGCACGACCGCATGCGCCAGCGCAGCCAAGCGCCGCTCGCCTGCCGCAACGTTGTAGAGATTCTGCACGGACACGATCGGCGTGCGCTCGAGCGCGAGCTTCAACTGTGCGAGCGTCACGTTGCTCAAGCCGATGTGCCGCACCTTGCCTTGGCTCTTGAGTGCGATCATCGCATCGAGCGACTCCGTGAACGACACCTCGCCTGAATGCATCCAGCGCAAGTGGCAGACATCGACCTGCTCGAGCCGCAAGCTCTGCAGATCTTCCTCACAACCCCTTTGCAGCTCCTCGGGCCGGACCGCGGATTTCCAACCCTTGTCTGGCGTGCGCTTGCCACCGAGTTTCGTCGCGATCACGAGCCCCTTCGGGTACGGATGCAGCGCTTCTGCGATCAATCGATTCGCAACCAGCGGCCCGTAGTACCACGACGTGTCGATCAGCCCGATCCCGAGCTCGTTCACGCGCCGCAATACCGCACGTGCGCGCTCGGGATCTTTCGGCTCGCCCCACACTCCAGCTCCGGGCAACTGCATCGCGCCGAAACCGAGCCGCGGTACTTCGAGATCACCGAGTCGAATCGTGGCAGGTGAAGATGCGAATCGAGACATGCCTGCTCCGGCGGTAGAAGGACCCCGAAGCCAGAGAGACTAACACATCGGCGTGTGCTCACCGAAAGAGGTCAGGACCGGATGCAAAGACGTTGCCAGGATCGTAGCGATGCTTCGCAGTCACGAGCCTTCTCCATGCATCACCGTAGTGGCGTCGCCAGTCATCACGTGTGAGCTCGAGTGCACTAAAAGGGTATAACGTTCCACCGAGCTCTCGGTTCGAATCGAACAGCGTTCGATTGCCCGCGAGCAGTCCAGCTAGCGTGTTCGGGTCCGTGGTTTCGGCGCGCAACATCGCCACGTAGACGAAATTGTCTTCCGTGGGCAACCGAAGCAGCGCGCGCGAGAATTTCTTTCGGTTCCAAGAGAACACGCGCATCGCATTTGCCACTCCGAGGTCGTCGGGGCGCAGACGCGGCAAGGCGGCAGCGATGAACGTTTTCGCGGCGGAACCCGGGATCAGCAATCCCAAGTCGGCGTGAGACTGCTCGGGCTGAAAATTGACTGCACCTTCAGCGTACTGCGCGTACGCAACATCGCGTGTTTGAAGTGAGCCCGCGATCGCGCGAAGTCCAGCAGTCAACGCGGTGTCGTCCGGCGCCTCGGGCGGCGTGAAGTGACGCGTTGCGGTGAGCAAAAGCGACCAGCCCTCTGGCGACCGCACGATCATTCCCACGACACCATCGAAGCGCAGATCGGCTCGAAGCAACGCTTCGTCGTCCAACAGACTGTGCACGTCGGGATATTTCAACACGTACTCTCGGACCATCGGTTTGGCCGCGACGAGACGGAGCGACGCACGCGTGATGATCGCAACCTGACCTTGGCCCGCGAGCGCCGCTTCGAACAGATCGGCGCGAGTTTCCTCGGAACATGTCACGACCGCACCTTCGCCCGTAACGACTTGCAACTCGATCACCTGATCGGCTTGTGATCCTTCGCGAAACGTCGCGACTCCGATGCCACCGATCGAAAGCGTGCCGCCGACAGTCAATCCCAAGAACGCCGGTAGCACCGGTGGAGTCGACCCGTGCTGCAGCGCAGCCTGCACGACGGTGCGCCACTCGGCACCTGCATCCACATCGATCCTTTCGGAGGAAACGGAGTGTACGCGTTGCAGCGATCGCAGATCGATCACCACGCCATCGCGAACTTGAGCCTGCCCAAATGGCTGATGACCATTTCCACGCGCAGCGATCGCAAGGCCACGCTGCCGCGCGAACCGAACCATCTGGACGACGTCTTCAACCGATCCCGGTCGCAGCACCAGGCGCGGCCGCTCGTGCACGATCTGTCCGTAGTCCTGCGCGTACGCTTTGCGAGCCGCGTCATCCACCATCACGGTTCCATCGATCGTTGGCATATCGTCCATACGTGCTCCGCTCGAGTCCTGCGCGCGAGTCACCCACGTACCCGCGACTGCGTCGAACCCAGCGAGCAGCGAGCCCCCGGCTATCGCTTTCACGAAGCGGCGGCGCGAACCGGCAGGTTCGTTCGTGGGTGCACCTTCTCTGAGCGACTGCACGACGCGTTTGATCTGATCTCGCATGGCTAGCCTCCCACGATTCGGCGCCGCAGCGACTTCACTGACCCTGCAGTGCCGATCCGATGGGGTGAATATGCTCCCGCGCTGGGCTGGAACAATCGCTGAATCCGGAGATACACTCTTCCGAAATTCGGGAGACTGAGCATGGAGCGGTTTGGCGATTTGGAAGCGTTCTTGGCGATCATCGAGAAGGGCAGTCAGACCGCAGCAGCGAAACACCTACACCGCTCGTTGCAATCGATCAGCCGCTCGCTCGCTACGTTGGAGAGCAGCGTGGGTGTCGAGCTCGTGCGCCGCAACACCCGCCAATCCAATCCGACTGAAGCAGGGCTCCAGTTCTATCGTCGGGTCAGGCCGGCTTTTCTCGAGATCGACGCGGCGAAGCGTGAGATTACCCACAAGGGCAGCGAGCCCGCAGGTTTGCTCCGAATTGCGGCGCCGGTTCTGTTTGCGTCGACGTACGTCGCTCCGACGGTGTGCGATTTTCTCCTGCGCTACCCGCACGTCGATGTGTCGCTCACGGCTGCGGATCGAAAGGTCGACCTCTACGATGGACAATTCGATCTAGCAGTTCGCGTGCGCGAGTTGCCCGACTCCGAGTTGAAAGCGCGGCGCATCGGCTCACTCCGCGCGGTCGTATTCGGCGCGCCTGCCTACTTTGCGAAGCACGACCGCCCGAAACACCCTGCCGATCTCGCGGGCCACCAATGCGTCGTTCGCAGTACCGATCCCGACGGCGAGAAGTGGCGATTTCGGGTGCGGGGCAAACGCGAGATGGTGCGCGTTCGCGGGCGCTTTCAAGCCGATGACACAGCGTCGATTCAAGCTGCCGTCGCGGGAGGCCTGGGCATCGGGCTTTCGCCGCTGTGGCAAGTCCGCCCGCTCCTCGCTGCGGGAAAAATCGAGCTGGTTCTCGAAGAGTTCGAGATGCCGAAGCTCCCGATCGTCGCAGTCTCGCCACCGACGAAGCAGCCTTCGGAAAAGACACAGCTCTTCATCGAGCTACTCGCGGCGCGTTTGAAGCGCGACCGTTCGCTGTCCGTGTAGCGCCACACCGTCACGTCGCCACGCTGTCACGCCGTCACCCGCGTTCGCGCACGACTGCGATCCCGCGCGGACCTTCGACGCACACTCGCAGCCCAGGAAACTTCGGAAGATACGCTGCCGGCGGCGGATCCTTGCGACTGCCTTTCACCATGCGCAACAGCACTTGGTTCTTGTCGAGATCGTAGTCGGCTTCGTAGCTCGCATCTCCGACGCTCACCTTCGCTGGATATGCATCGTCGAGCGCGGCGCGCGACTCATACGGCAGATCCGCCGCAGTGAAGTCGGACGCCGACAAGAGCGCAACATCGTCACCACTTTCGACTCCGAGCGTTTGCACCCGGTCGCGTAGATACGCTTCGAGGCTGGGAATCGGTTTACCGCTGGCGGTCATCGCTGGATGACCGCGCGCCGCGAGTTTTTCTGCGAGTCCTGCGCGAACTAGCCGCGTCCGCGAAGTCTTGACGGCGTCCCGGAACAGGCTGCCACGCAGCAGCAGTTCCACGACGGCTTCTCGCGCGAGCTCGCCTTGCGGAGTCTCCTCGCGCTCTGCGATCACGCGCTTTGCGTAGACGCGTTCGATCGTCGCGGTCACACGCCCGCGTTCCACGCGAACCGTCCCGATACGATCGCGCCCGAGGCCCGCACGCGCGAGCACGTGAATCGAGATCGGCATCGCACACGTGATCACGCTGCGCGCATCGCGTCCTTCGCCGAAGCCGCGAATCTCGAGCGCGATCACGGCTTCCACCTCGCGCAGGTTTTGAGCTGCACTCTCACGCGCGAGTGCCACTTCAGTGCCCCCGTTGGAAAACATCGAATCCCGACCGCGTTTGCGAGCGACGTACACGGTGCGCGGGTCCGCTTCGATGCACGCGCGAATCACCGCGTCACGGTCGAAGCGTGTAGGGCTCGGCGGGACGTCCGGCAACTTCTCCAAGCGCCGCAGCCGTGAGCGGCTCTGACGCGCCTCGCGCACCACGAACTCGATTGCGTTGTGTTCCGAAGGCCGCTCCGAACGCAGCGCCGCGATCGCCGCGCTTGCATCGCAGCCGCCTGCGCGAAGGTCTGCATCGTGGCTCACGTCCGAGCGCGTTTGCGCGAACACTTGCCGGCCGACTGACAACACCGCCACGAGATCGATCATCGCCTCGAGGCAGCCGTGCGCTCGCGCTGCAACCAACAATCGTGCCTGCTGCGGATCGACCGGAAGCGCGAACAGGCTTTGGCCCGCTCCGCAGATCGCACCTGCTTCGTCGATCGCACCCCAAGCGAGCAGGTCTGCGCGCGCGGCATCGACCGCGTACGGTTTCGGAGCATCGAGCAGCGGCAGCGCCTCGAGCGGGACGCCCCATGCTGCCGCCGATAGCAGCAACGTCGCCAGGGATTCCCGATGGATCTCCGGCGGCGTGACCGGGCGCAGATTTGCTGCGGGGTTCCACAGCCGGTAACACACGCCCGGTGCTGTTCGCCCCGCTCGCCCTGCGCGTTGTGCCGCGCTGTCTTCCGCGATCGCGGTCAGTGCGAGAAACCCTCGACCATCTTGATAATGCGTCTGACGCACGAGTCCGCTGTCGATCACGACGCCGATCCCGGGAATCGTGAGCGCAGTCTCGGCGACGTTGGTTGCGAGCACGACCTTACGTCGCGCCTGCGCATCGAACGCGCGCCGTTGCTCATCGAGGTTCAGCCCGCCGTGTAGAGCTACGACCGAAAAGTCACCGCGTAGCACTTGCGCGCACGCTTCGATCTCCGCTTTGCCGGGCAAGAACACCAAGACATCGCCTGGATCGCGCGCCGCCGTCAGCAGCGCTTGCCGTACGCGCTCCGGAAGATCGACCGCGTCAGGCATCACGCTGCGCCCGGGCACATAGCGGATGTCGACCGGGAACGTACGAGCGTCGGCAGTCAGATGAACGCCGGCGACGTGCTTCGCGACGCGTTCGCCTTCGAGCGTTGCGGACATGACGACCAAGCGCGAACGAGCGGCGCGAAGCGCGAGTGCGAGCAGCAGATCGACTTCGAGATTTCGTTCGTGGAACTCGTCGAGAATCAGTGTGTCGGCACGTTCGAGCAACGCGCGATCGCGCAGTGCGATTCCGGGCGTCGCGAAGATGATGCGGGTCGCCTCGCTGGTCCTGCGTTCGTCGCGAACGATGTAGCCGACGGTGCGGCCAAGCTCGCTCCCTTCACGCTCGGCGACGCGCGTCGCGAGGCTGCGGCAGGCGATACGCCGAGGTTCGATGACGAGCGTACGGCCTTCGCACCAGCGAGGAACTTCGGTGGACTTGCCCGATCCGGTGGGCGAGGTGAGGACGACGGGTCCACGGGAGAGCGCGTCTAAGAACTCACCGCGAAGACGCGTAACCGGAAGCTCGTCAGGCACGAGGAGGTTGTGAACCAATCCGTCCAACTTCACAACCTGAGTGTTTCAGTCGGCGAGACGCAGCCTCAGCGCTCGCGCTCGGCCAACACGATCATGCTGTGACGCCGATCGCTCGGCTGAAACAACTCTTTCCACTGACGCTCCGCTTGATCCATCAACTTCGCCGAAGGCTCCTCGATCGCGACGATCGGACCCGTCACCACTCTTCGTGCCGGCGCGCGAAAGCACAGCTGCTCACCGATGCGAACCTTGCTCGGAATCAACGGACTCGTCTCAATCGAATCCACTGGCCCGAGCACGTGTGCACACGCCGCGACGTGCATCGGCATCCAAACGCTAGTTCGTCGATCTCGAACTCCGACGCACAAGTCGTGCAGCACCAGGTATTCGCTGCGGTAAGTGAGGTAGAGCTTGCAGCCTTGCGTCACGCGGCACCTCTCGCGGCGTTGAAGAGCGAAGGCGTGGTATAGCTGATCACGCGTTCAGTGTCAACCTCGATCCGAATTTGAGTTGGATCGGCTGAGTGCGGAACGCGCCTTGCACAATCACGCCGCATGAACATCGCGACGGCTCGAATCGTGCTCGTAGCGGCGCCGCTCATGGCGGCGACGATGTTCTTCGTACCACAGGTGTCGCACGCCGAAGACACGCCTGTATCCGAACCACCACGAGTCGAGCGTCCAACTCCCACGTGGACCGCCGCGCGAAACGCTGAAGCGGAACGCGAGAAGCCACCTGACTTCGAAGACTCGTCGCCGCCGCAGAAGTCCTATCGGCTCGAGCTCACTGGTGCCTATGTAGCCGCACCCGTCGTTGCGTTCGGATTCAGCGCGCTCTTTGTCCTCGGCACCGACTTTGGGCCTGGCTACGCGATCGCGGGAGCGATTCTCGGCGTAGCCATTCCGGCAACCGTTCACTTGCTGAACGGAGAAGTTGGGCGCGCGGCACTCTCGTTCTTCGTCATGCCGGTGATCGTAGTCGGGAGCGCGTTCGTGTTCGGGCTGCTCGGCCTAGCGACCTATCGGCTATTCGAGGGAGCCGTGGAGGATCCCGACGAAAGTTTCAACAGCGGTTTCACCGCTGCAACCATCGGCCTCTGGATCGGAGGTGCGCTAGCGTTCATCACGTATGCGAGCGTGGACGTAATCCAATCGGGACGACCGTCGAAGTCGCGTTCGCGGACGTCGTCCAACCTCACACTGCGGGTGGCCGTCGCGCCGCGCCCGGACGGCGCCGCTGCGGTGCTCGGCGGTCGTTTCTGATATACACGTGGTCTCGTGCGCGTCTCGAAGCGTTACTCGACCCTGTTCGTAGCGCTGCTCGCGATCGAGATCTTCATCGCGCTCGTCGTGCACGATCAGTTCGTCCGACCCTTCATCGGCGACGTGTTGGTCGTGATCTTGATGTACTGCTTCGTGCGCGCGCTCTTCGCGGTTCCCACCATCCCCGCGCTGATCGGCGTGTTCGTGTTCGCGTGCGCGATCGAAGTCTCTCAGTACTTCGATCTGGTGAAGCGCTTGCATCTCGAACACATCCCCGTGCTTCGCGTCACGCTCGGCACGCATTTCGATCCGCTCGACTTCGTCGCGTACGCGATAGGCTCGCTGATCGCTTGGCTCGCGGAACGCTGGACGCGATCCCGGGTGCCACCCGCATACCGCAGGTAGCACCCGGTACTCATCGCGCGCGCTGAGCGTTACGGGAACATTGCGGCACCAGCTGCGCCGAACCCACCGGCAAATCCGGCTGCACCGCAGTTGCCGCCCGAACCACCGCGACCGCCGAATCCACCGCCCGGGCAATGTTCGCCCGGCTTCTCGATCGAGATGCCGATCTGTAGCTCACCGCTGCGGAAGTCGATCGGCTCGCCATCGACGCCAAACGTATAGTTGACGTACGCCACGCCTCCATCCCACACGTAGACGTACTGGTACCGCGGCGTGAGCAATACCACCTGTGCGACGCGTTCGATCCCGTCCTCGGTCTCACGCTCGAGATACCAATCGTCGTTCATCAAGTTGATGTTGTAAGAGCCGGGGATGAGCCGCGTGGTGATGAACTCAGCATCCGGATCGGTCTCGCTCGAGACTACGATGTTGACGTAGCCAGGTGGAAAGCCGGGGTTGCCACCGGCTCCAGCTGAGACACCACCGTCGTCCTCCCACACCGGCCAGGGTCCTCCAACGTTGTCCGGCCAACCGGAGATCTGAAACTGCGCGTTGCGAAGTCGATACTGCACGCCGCCGCTGTCCGCTGCAGTGAGCTGGAGTCTCACGACTCCGCGTGGTTGTGCTTCGACCTCGTCAGCGTCGTCCCCGTCTTGTGCGCACGATAGTAGCGAAAGCGACAAAGCCACGCATCCCAGGAGCGTTCGTACTCTCATGGTCATTCTCCCCTCGTATGGATTCGCGCCGCTCGGAAGCCGAGCAGCGTTGCGCGAACGAGCAAGAAGAATGCCGCGCGTCGGACGCCATCAGCTGCGTCCGCGTCCGCGCGCGCGTGTCAATCTGTGCCGCGATCTGCTGCAGCC
>DASRXR010000787.1:0-4276 GCA_035687405.1 Polyangiales bacterium | reverse complement strand
GCCGCGGGGTGCAACTGACGGACGAGACCGGTCGCGTCCACTTCAACACTGTCTTTCCGGGTTGGTATCAGGGTCGTTCAGTCCACATTCACTTCACGGTCCGCATCAACGGAACCGAGGAGGTGACTTCGCAGTTGTACTTCGAAGACGCGCTGACGACGGAGATCCAAGCCCAGGGCGAATACAAAACGCGTGGAATGCGAACCACGACGAACGCGAACGACACGATCTTCAGGTCGGGTGGAGCGACGCCGGACGAAGTGATCATGTCTACGGCGAAACAAGCCGATGGTGCACTGCACGCATGGAAGGTGTTGTCGATCGGGTGATCAGAACTGGAAGTAGATGAACTCGGCGCCCGCGCCGGACATCACGACCGCGGCCATCAAGATCGCGCCGAGGGCTGCGCCTTCGATGGCCGGACCCCACCACGCATTGCGTGCGACCAACGCCTGCAATGCCGACAACCATCCGTGCACGCTGCGCTCCAGCACGTGTAGGCCCGCGCAAACCAGGACGACCACGGTCGGCAGCACAGGCCAGCTCACGAAGTAAGTCTTCGTGAACAGCGCGGTCCAGACCGTGACTGCTGCCGACAAGGTCGGAGCCCGGAAGGTCACCCAGATCAGACACACAGCGTGGAACGTGAACAGGATGCGCGGCACATCGCGCCAGCTCAGCTGATCGGTTTCTGCCCCGCGCGTCGCACCGAACCAGCGTTCCACCGCGAGCAAGCAGCCGTGCAGTGCACCCCACACGACGAAGTTCCAACCTGCGCCGTGCCACAGCCCCCCTAACAGCATAGTCGCCATCAGGTTCAGGGCCGTGCGAACTGCACTGCCGCGGTTGCCTCCGAGCGGAATGTAGAGATAGTCGCGCAACCAGCGCGACAGCGAGATGTGCCAACGCCTCCAAAACTCCGACGCACTGCGCGACAGGTACGGCTCTAGAAAGTTGTGAGGCAGCTCGAAGCCGAGCATACACGCGAGACCTCGGGCCATGTCGGTGTAGCCGGCGAAGTCGAAGTAGATCTGGAACGCGAAGCTGTAGACGGCCAGTAGTTGAGCCGGCCCGCTCGCCGTGCCCGGTTCCGCAAACACGTCGTTCACGAACGGCGCGAGAAAGTAGTCGGCGAAGATCGCCTTCTTCACTAGACCCGCCGCGATCAGCCACACGCCGCGGCGCGTACGTGCGGGATCCGGTGCGCCACCGGCGGCGAGCTGCGGCAACAGCTCGTAGCCGCGCATGATCGGCCCCGCGATCAGATGCGGGAAGAACGTCACGAACAATACGTAGCGAGCGAAGCTCGGACACGGCTGGCGGCGCCGGTAGATGTCGATCGTGAGGCTGATGATCTCGAAGCTGTAGAACGAGATCCCGAGCGGCAGGAGCAGGTCCGGAGCCGGAATGGGCCCCATGCGCAGCTGAGCCAACACCGGTGCGACGGCTTCGATCGCAAAGACCGCGTACTTGAACGCCGCGAGCAGCGACAGCGTGAACGCGATCGAGACGATCACGTACCGGCGAGGATGCTGGCTGCGCATCATCCCCAGCACCAGCAGATAGTTGACGCCTAATGTCCCGAGCAGCAGCAGCAGATAGCTCGGAATCCACAGTGTGTAGAACAACAGGCTGGCAGCGAGCAGAACGTGTACGCGCGCGCGCCACGGCGCGACTCGCAGCACGATCAGCAACGCGACGAAGAAGATCGCGAACTGGAAGCTATTGAACAACATACTTGGCAGGCTCGGTCGGCACGCTCTTCACGAGTGCCGCAGCGACGTGACCGGCGAGCCGAAACGTACCGTTGGGCTGGCCGTCGAAGGTGAAGTGGTCCCCGGGATCGCGAAACGCTCGCTCCGGCAGCACGCCATGAAAATCAACGAACTCACCGCCCTGCTTGCGCACGGTCCGGGCGATGGTCTGCAGCGAGCGCTCGAGCTCTCGCATCGGGAGCCCCAACTTGCGAAGGTGGTCGACGTTGATCGGCGCGGTGTAAACCAGGATCGGGATGTTCGCGTGGGTGAACCGAGCGATGACGGTGCTCAAGATACGCAAACCTGGATTCTGCAACGAAAGACCGCGAAACAGCGGCCGAAGCGAGCGCTCCGCAGCCGCACTCGACTGACGTGCCAACTTGTCGACCTCCGTGGTCTGGCGGACCCAGCGGGCGAGGCCCAACTCGGACTGCATGTCCTCGTTCGCTTTGATTCCGAACGCCGAATCTGCGCGAGTGGCAAGCCATTCTCGGAGCTTGAACACGCGGCCTTGAAGCCGCCGCACCTCGGGCCACGTGCGCTCTGCGCCGCAAGTGACGAGCGCGCGATAGAACAGGAGCCGGTCCGCCGTCAGACCGCCGTGAAACAAAGGAAGCGACAGCGCTTCGAAGAGTTGTGACGGGGCTAGCCAGCCAGCCGACTCGGCGTATGAGAAGGCGCGCAGCGCATCGTAGCTGAAGCTGCGTAGGTTGAGCGACAGCACGACGCGATCGGGACGCGCGTCGATGATCTCTTGGCTGATCAGAAACATCGCAGCTGGGCCGAGACCAGGCACGCGGAGTGTGCTGAGCTCGATCTGCTCGCCGTGCTCGCCATACTTGTGGAGCGCGGCAGCGATGCGCTCAGGCAGTGCCTGCTTCCGCGGTGCCTTCATACCGGCTGCAGCCAACAGCGTCGAGTCACCGAGCAAAGCCACGTGCTGCTTCCCATGCACGTCGGCGAACCGCTTCCTGAACATGACCACGTTTTCGTGCAACGCAAACGACGTTGTAACCTCGGCGATCTGCGCCGCATCGATACTGGTTCGCGCGAGCGTCCACACGGCGCTGGCACTGCTCACGAACGCGATCGAAAAGACGAGCCACCGACCGAGCGATCGCACGGCGTGATTCGCTGCACTCATGAAGCACGACCAGCCCCGCAGCGAAGCCATGTTTGCGCGGCGATCGGGGGAGCCGACGGGTTCACGCAAGCACTATAGTGGAGGCATTCGGAGTGCGAAACGCAAGATAACTGAACCACGCGCGGCGTATCGCACTGGTGCAGGAGTGTGGCGCGCTGTCTTTGGATAGCTGGCCGACGAGGGCAATGTCGTACTGCTGCCCAGCTGCCGCACCATCATTGCAGTTCACGTGCAGGCAGTTCGCGTGAGTGATGATGTGGCATTTGACATGCTCGATCTGATGTCATGACCGTCAGTTTATGAGCAATCAGTATCGACATCGTTGTCACCATCATTGGATTATCGATTGAGCGCGGCTCGACAGCTTCGCGCAACTTCTCGAGGTCCTGATGAAGCGTTCTTTCGCGTATCTCTTCGCAGTAGCAATCACTGTGATCGCAACGAGCTCCTGCGGAGACGACGAGACACCCGCCGACGCGGGTCCGGATTCTGGTAAAGCCAGCACCTGCGGCAATGGAAAGGTCGAGGGTGCCGAGCTCTGCGACGGCGACAACCTGAACCACGAAACCTGCGCCACGGTCGGTGACGGCATCTACAGCAAGGGCACGCTGCTCTGCTCCAAGAAGTGCGTCTTCGACATCAGCATGTGCTTCGGCGAAGACAGCGGCATGTCCGACATGGACGATGGCGGTGGCGGCGGCGGCGGCACCGGCGGCTGAGCAGCAACGCGGGGGGAAGTGTCGTACCGAGGCCGCGCCGTCGGCTCAACGCGCGGATAAGAGCGAGGCATCGCCAGCGTTGCTGGGTGGCTCGGTCGACACTGTGAGGTCGCGCTGTAGATAGAAGCGCACACAGTCGTGCACGTTTCTGACTTGCTCGAGGAAAGCTTCAGAGCCGCCCTCGCTATAGTCGATCGCCAAGGCTCGGTGCGGGTCGACAGAGGACCAGAACGCAGTGGTGAACGCGCCATCGCGGAACAGCGCGCACTGGCTTCCGTTGGCCAGTCCAGGGCCGTTGCACACCACAGTGACACAACTCGATTTCGTGTTCGCCCGCAGCGCCTGAACTGCGATCTCGTGAGCATCGCGATAGGCTGCACCTCGCGATGTGTTCAAGTGTTCCAGCGACTCGCGCCAGGGGGCGAGCAACGCGAGCGCGAGGAGGAGCGCAGGGGATCGAAACGCGGGCCGCAGGCGCGGAAGTAGTGCTTCCCAGATAGCGCCCAAGAGCAGCGCCGCGGGCGGCAGCAACGCCAGTGCAAAGCGCGCCGTCGGCAGCGCTAACACGGCGAAGGGCAAGAGCATTATGCCGAGCCACACCGCACCGACTAACGCGAGCTGAACCAGCTGTGAGCTGGCATCGAACGGCACGCCGC
>DASRXR010000786.1:0-5893 GCA_035687405.1 Polyangiales bacterium | reverse complement strand
GCCGTTGGCGGCAGGGTTGGCCGCTCAGACAGAAACTGTCGATCGACATGCCGCTCGGCTTCGGCTGCGTGTCTGCGAGATCGGCGGGAAGCTCCGGAAGCGGAAGCGACGCGTTGCTGACCGGCGCCTTGAAGCCGCAGGCCTTCAGGTAGCGTTCGACCGGAACGTCGGGGCTCGGATCATTCGCCGAACGTGCGACCGAATCGCCGATCGGGATTTCCGTGATGCCATCAGCGTCGAGCTGCCCTTCCGCGCAGGGCTGCGCGGGATCCGTCGGATCACTGGCGCCCGGTTCGCTCATCGTCGGATCGCTCGCGCCCGCGTCGCTCATTCCCCCGTCGAGACCGGCTTCGCTCAGCATCGGCTCGCCGGCATCGGCGGGCGTTGGAGACGCAGTCGAACCCCCGCAGCGCTGGATCGGAATGCGCAGCACTCGGCCTGTATCCGGCATGCTGACGAACAGCGCGTCTTCATCGGGCGACAGCACCATGTCGTAGGGGACATCGCGACTCCCGCCCGGCAGCGGCAAAGTCTGAACCGTCGGCGATTCTTTCGCTCCGAGCTCGCGAAACGCTTGAGTCTTCAGCACCGTGATGTCGCGAGAGCCCGCGTTTGCGACGTAGGTGAAGGCCGTGTGAGGAGCTTTCGCAGGCACGACGATCGCGGTCGGCAGCTCACCGACGGGTAGAAACGTGTAGCCCGGAATGTCGCGGCGACTATCGAGAGTCTGCCGGTTCAGCAGATCCACAGCTGCGACTTCACCGCGACTGCTCTGCACGACGAACGCGTGGATAGCGTGCGTGATGATGTCGCCGCTCACTGCTTCCTTGCCGTTGAGATCGCAATCGGCGAGGGAGACCACGCTCGGAATTTCGGGCTTGCTCAGATCGAAGCAGGCGAACGCGACGCGCGTCGGTCGATCGAAGCTGCCCGGTTGAGCCGGTGGTTGTTGTTCGTTGCAGGCGCAGAGCAAAGCTCCGAGCACACAGCCTGCGAGCAGCCACGCCTTCATTGCAGCTCCTGAACCAACTGAGGATGACCGAGCGTCGCTACGATGCTCGCGGTGGGGAGTGTCTCGGTCGCGCCATCGAGGATCGGCGCGAGATCCAAGATCCGCACGACCGAAGACCGAAAGTCCGCGACGTACAGCCGCTTGCGCGCCGAGTCCAACCCCATCTCGAAGGGCCCGCTGAAGTTGTGAATGACCGACAACAGCTCGGACGTCGTCGCATCCATGATGAAGATCTGCCGCGAGTCGAAGCAACTCACGATCGCGACCGTACGATCCCCGAGCGTGCCCGTGATGACGCGCGAGGGACCGCGTCCGACCGTGGTGTTGTGCTTCACGACGGCTTGTGTCGGTTCACTCTCGCCGTTTTGCGGTCCGGCGATATTGACCCACAGCAAGCCATTCGGCGCACGACTCGTGACTAGCGCTTCGCTGGGATTCGCTGGATTGAGCGCGATGCCGCGCGTGTCGCGTCCGAGGCTCACACCCTCGAGTGAGATCGGCCCCGCATCGAAGAGCGAGCTCGGAAAGTCTTCGCTCCCGCTGTTCTGGAGGCCGACGCGCCCGAGCACTTTCTTGTCCGAGAGCTCAAGCATGTCGCGTGCGTAGATGCTCACGTACGCGAGGTGCGTGCCGGGGTCGAACGCGATGCCCGTGGGCTCGCGAAGCGGTAGCGTGGTGCCGCCGAGATCGATCACGTCCTGCAGTTGCAACTCGCCCGCGCCCGTGTCGAGAAGTGAGGTGACCTGCCCACCGCGGTGAGCGACGAGCACGACATCGCCTTCGAGCGCGGGATCGGCATCGGGGATCAAATCTTGGGCGCGCCCGGTTGCAATGCCGACCGCTTCGCCTGGTAGGCCGAGGCGGCGCTGCGAGGCGATCGGGTCCTCCCAGTGCGTATGCTCGGCGTCGCACACCCGATCTTTGTCGCCACACGAGATCGGGCGATCGCTCCCCTCGTCGAGGTCGATCACCGCGAGATTCGTATCCGTGCGCGTCGCGATGTACATCCGCGAGTGATCGGAGTTCGAGGCGACGAAGGTCGCGAGCGAAGGCACGAACACTTCGTCTGCGAGAAAGCCGTCGTTCGGGTCGAGCTCGCAGCGAATTGCGCCAAGTCGATTCTCCTCGGCGCACTCGTTGACTGCCCGGTCGAGCGCGTCGAGGTCGAAGGCTTGAAGGCTGCCTGCGTTGTAACGCAGGTCGAAGTTCGAGTTGACGACGTACATGAACCGCGGAGGCTCGTCTGCCGTCGACGCCGACAGCATCAACCCCGCGGGCAGGTAGATGAAACCGCGCGGAGGCTCGTCACCGAGGTTGTCGAGGTTGCAACCCCACAAACCCAAGCTGCTCAAGATCAGCGTACAGAAAAAGACGGATTTCGCGCGGCGGCGCATGGCGGAGCGCACCGTAGTCGGTCGTCCCGAACCCCGCAACGATCCTCTGGGTGCATCAAACCTGCGCCGCGGACTGCAACAGTCGCGGTGATCAGTCCCAGGGATCCAAGACTTCGGTTTGCGCGCGACCCTTGCCGCCGCCGGATGCGGGCTTGCCCTCGGCCTTGGGCTTCTTGGGCTTCGGAGTCGCGTTCACGTGCGGCGCCGGCTTTTCCTCAGCCTTGGGCTTGTCCTCGGGCTTCTTCGCGAGGTTCACGCCGATGCTCGAGCCCGTCGCTGCCGAAATCGTGACGACCTTGCTGTCGTAGCCGGGCAGGCGAAGCTCGAGCTTCACGTCTTTGCCGCTGTCGGGCTTGCTCAACGCGTACGGCGAATTCCCGACCAGCGCGCCCTCTTGGTAGATCTCGGCGTTCGCGGGGTAGCTCGTGACGGTGACCAGCGCCGGCGCAGGCGGCACAGGCGTGGTATCAGGCGGCGGGTTGTTCGCGGCTGCGGGCTGCGCGGGCGCTTGCTCTTCCGCGGGCCTCACTGCAGCTGTGGGCTGCTGGCCGTCGTCCTTCTTGCCGCGCATCATGAATGCGCCGATGCCGATCAGCGCGACCGCTGCGAGCCCGATGCCCACGAACATCGGCGTGCGGCTCTTGCGGATCTCGATCGGCCCGGTCGCGACGCTGACGCGCGCTTCTACGCCCGTGAGCGTCTGCGGGCCGCTCATCGTGCGTTCGATCTTCTCCGTGACGGCGCGTGGCGTCAGACCGCGCTCCATCGCGTCGAGGTCGCTCGCGAGCTCTGCCATCGTCTGATAGCGAAGCTCCGGCTTCTTCTGCAGGCACTTGAGGATGATCGCTTCCATCGCAGGCGCGACGTCCACCGGCGGTGCGAGCTCGTGCGGCGCGATCGGCGTCTCGTACAAGTGCTTCGTCAGGATGCCCATCAAGTTGTCGGCATCGAACGGCACTTTGCCGGTCGCCATCTCGTACAAGATCACGCCGACCGCGTAGATGTCGGTGCGATGGTCGACGTTCGTTCCGGCGCACTGCTCCGGGCTCATGTAGTGCGGCGTGCCGAACACTTGGCCGGCTTGCGTGAGCTTGCTCGTGCTGCCACCGACTTTCGCGATACCGAAGTCGAGCACTTTGACGAAATCTTTCGCGCCGCCGCGATCGAGCAGCTGCACGTTGTCCGGCTTCATGTCGCGGTGGACGATGCCGATGTCGTGCGCAGCACCGAGCGCGTCCGCGATCTGCCGGACGACGTGGATCGTACGCTGGTTCGTGAACGGTTGCTCCGCGAGTGCTGCCGTGAGCGAGCGACCGTGCAGATACTCCATCGCGAAATACGTCGAGCCATCCGCGAGCGAACCGAAGTCGCTGATGTCGATGATGTGCGGATTACCGATCTGCGACGCGCTTTGCGCTTCTTGGCGAAAGCGCATAACGATCTCTTCGTTCTTCGAGACCTCGGGCCGCAGCACCTTGATCGCGAGCGGCTTGCCGAGGGCCGTGTGCACCGCCTTGTAGACGATGCCCATTCCGCCTTCGCCGAGGACCTTTTCGATCTTGTAGCGGCCGTCGAGAACTTGGCCGATGAGCGGGTCTGGATTCACGACATGTGCTCGCGATGATCAGACGCTGCGACCATCTTCTGCTCGCTGTGCTCGTGGTGATTGTGGCGGTTGCCGACCGCGGGGAGCGGACGTTTCAGGCCGCTCTCATCCCGACGTGAAGCGTTCATTGAGATTACACCGGAGCACATCGACAAGTACGCAAACGGCAACGAAGCGAGCCAAACACAATGATTGGCCATCCCGTAGAAGCGGTCAAGCTTTGCTTGGAACACCTGAGAGTCCGGAACTGGCGCCACTCGCAGCGGTTGGGTTTTTCTCCCTGACCGCATGAGCGCTCGGATTATTCGCGCTCCGTCCAACCGACACGCTGCGAAGCCTTCGCCCCGTGGCGCACAACCCGTGTCACCTGGGAGCGACGCCCGCCGTCTACAGAAGTGACACACACGGGATGCATCGGGTCAGGATGGTTTGGCGGCTGAGTCCTCGTCGTCTTCGTCATCCTCGTCGTCCGAGTCTTCATCCTCGTCCGCGCCCTCTTCGTCCTCCTCGTCCGAGTCCTCGTCGGATTCCTCGTCATCTTCGTCATCGGAGTCTTCGTCGTCGTCGTCGCCTTCGGTCTTGTTCTGCGCGACGAAGCCGTCGTCGTCCGCCTCGGGATCGTCGGAGTCTTCATCTTCGTCGTCCGAGTCGTCATCGTCTGACTCGTCCTCGCCGTTCGACGCCTGGTCCGGTTCGTCGTCCTCCGATTCGACTTCAGCGACGACTTCGTCGTCGGGCAACACTGCGGTGTCGTCTTCGTCCGGCTCGTCTTTCTTGGCTGTCTCGTCGGCGGCGTCGTCCTCGTCGTCGTCGTCTGACTCGACTTCGTCGTCCTCGTCGTCGGGGATCTCGTCGTCCGAGTCGTCTACCGCGACCGGTTCATCGTCCTCGTCGTCGTCGTCCGACTCGCCTTCGTCGTCCTCGTCGTCGTCGTCATCCTCGTCATCAGAGTCTTCGTCGTCATCGGAGTCTTCGTCGTCGTCCGCGCGCGGCCCGAGCTCCGAATCGACTTCAGCTTCAGCCTCGGCTTCAGCATCCGCGTCGTCTTCGTCTTCGTCGTCTTCGTCCGGTTCGTCGCGTTCGTTGGCGCGCGCCCGTGGCTCAGGCTCCGCGTCGTCGTCCGCAGGTTCACCGGTGTGCGCCTCGGGCTCCGCATCTCCGGCTTCGCTCGCTACGGCCTCGTCCGCCGGCTTTGCGTCTGCATCTTCTGCGGCAGCCTCGGGCTCGCGGACGATCGGATTGCCTTCCTCGTCGTACTCGAACGTGTGCACGACCGACGGATCGAGCGAGAGATCGGAGGGCACTTCGCCCATCTTCTTTGCAAACAATTCGCGGTTCTCTTCGCTGAGCTCCGTGAACTCGCGCAACGTCGGCAAGTCCTGCAGGCTCTTCATGCCGAAGAACTCGAGGAACTGCGGCGCAGTGCCGTACAAGAGCGGACGTCCCGGCTCGTCCTTGCGCCCGAGAATCTTCACGAGGTCGCGATCGAGCAACACTTTGATTGCGGATCCGCTGTCCACCCCGCGCACGTCGTCGATTTCCGGTCGCGTGACCGGTTGTCGATACGCGATCAGCGCGAGCGTCTCGAGCTGCGCACGCGTGAGACGAACCGGCCGAGCCGAGACCAGGTCGCGCACGAACGGCGCGCTCGCCGCAGCGGAACGAAACTGAAAGCCCCCTCCAACTTCGACGAGCTCGATCCCACGACCATCGTAGTCGCGCATGATCTCGGTGACGACCTCGCGCACTTCGGTCTGCTTCGCCTTCACGAGCCGCGCGAGTTGATTCGCGGTCACGGCTTGGTCGGCGACGAAAATCAAACTCTCCACGACTCGCTTCAAGTGTGCGCGCGTCGTCGGCGCGGGCTGCGAGTCCGCCGAC
>DASRXR010000785.1:0-2560 GCA_035687405.1 Polyangiales bacterium | reverse complement strand
CATCGCGGCGGAATATCGCGTTTGCGCCACCAAGACCGACGGTACGCTGTGGTGCGGTGACGCAGGGTTTTTCGAGAAACCCTCCGCCGAGTTGGAGCAGTTCGGCACTCACGCGAACTGGAGCGCAGTCAGTGTCGGGATCGACCACGTGTGCGGGATTCGCGAAAGTCGAGTGTCGTGTTGGGGAGCGAATGACCTCGGTCAGCTCGGCACAGGCCAGCTCGACTGATTAGTAACAGCCGAGCCTAGCCTTGCCTTGCACGGGTTGTTCCGAACCGTGCCTCGCTGCAGATGCGCTGTTCCTCGCGGAGCTGCGCATCTGCAGTGACTGCTTTAGCGGCGACAGTGGCAAACCCAATCGAGCGAGCATGCGGCGAGCGCAGAGCCGGGTCGTCGCGCACTCGATCCTGCGCATATCAACGGCGTATGCGTTCGCTGACTCTTCCTGCGGGAACGGCGCGATGCCACCAGGGTCGTCCTCGGTCGCAGCTGCTGACACGCCCGACGGCAGCACTGCACTAAGTGGAGCGTCCGTAGCAGAATCATTGGCATGGAGCGCAAACACATGTCGTCCGTCTATGAGTTGGCCGGCGAGTGGCGTGCGTTTGCGCAATCCTCTTCTTTCCGTATGCCGGCGGTATCGCCGGCGCATCGAGTCTGCGGCAAGAGGATCGGCCTGGAGACGTCGAGGTGCGTGCACTGCGCCACATCGACCTTCCCTACGCGTTCATCGGACACAACCTCGGCGCGGTGGTCGCATTCGAACTCACTCGACCACCACGTCGAGTCGGTCACAGCGGACCGGGCGCACTGCTTTGAGTACCGCTGCGGCACCCCATCGTCCACGCGGGCACCTCGCCATCTGACAGTTGGCATTCGAGCGCCGCTTGCTGCGATCAAAGCGTTCGGGCACGCCCGACGAAATCATGGCCGACCGTCGCCGGTCGACTCCGCCGCTAAAGCCCGGCAGCTAAATTGGAGGCGTCGAGGTCGGGTACTGCGGCGAGTTGATGCCCCGCGGCAGAAATCACACACGCATCCTACGAGCCCCCCGGGTCGACGATGAGCGTCACGCTGGCTGGCCGACTGACGTCACCCTCATTGTCGCGTACGTACAAACTGTAACGGTAGCGACCTGCGGCCGGAAGTGTCACCTCGATGTTAGGTGCCGGCTCGAGGTCGCCGGCGTTAGGTCCGGTACCCGCCGGTAGG
Organism: Polyangiales bacterium; assembly: GCA_035687405.1. Taxonomy (GTDB): domain Bacteria; phylum Myxococcota_A; class Polyangia; order Polyangiales; family JAFGIB01; genus JADGRF01. Next base: position 1,348 of record DASRXR010000785.1, on the reverse strand, counting down.
TCGCCAGCGTCCTCCTCGCCGGGCAACGCGAGCTCCGGATAGCGAACCGGTCCCGGCACGTCGCTGCGAAGCCAGCGATACTCGCTGATCTGTCCGTCCGGATCCGAGCTGGTCCGTGCATCGAGTGTTATGGTCACGGGCGCCGGGCCAAGCGAGACGGGCCGCGTAGCGACCAGCTGCTCGTCGTCGCTCAGCACGCGAATTGCAGCGATCGGCGGTCGATTGAGCGGATCTAGATCGCTGCAGCCCGACAGCAGCACGATCGACAAATATGCGATGGCGAGGCGATTCGGTGTGGTCATGTCACATCTCCTGGGTCAGGCGGGCGTAGAACATTCGACCGCGCGGATCGTGGGTGAAAACGTCGTAGCCGAAGCCTGCGTTGACAGTCGGCGGGTCGCTGTCGAGTGCGTTGAGCAGCCCCAATCTGAACGTGGTCTTGTAACCCGCGCCCTCATCAAGCCGCGCTTCGTAGTGAAGATCGAACGTGGTGAAAGCAGCGATCGAGCGGTAGTCGGTGCGCGGCGAGGGATCCGCGTCGGCGTCGTCTCGATAGCCCGAAATGAAATGAACGACCACGGTCGCAGTGTGCGGGCCGAGGGTCCAACTGACTGGAAAGGTCATACGCAGTCGCGGCAGCGGACGCGCGAAGTTGGCGAAGTTGCGATAGCCAGCCACGTCGCAGCGCTCACCCTTGCAGTGCATGAGTTGATCGCGCACCGCGGGCCCGACGCTGTCCGCCGGAATCAGGTATGCGAGCGTATAGCTGCCCGTCGCACCGAGCGACAGGCTACCGATGTCTTCAGACAGCTTGGATCGGTAGCTCACGCTGAAGTCGAGACCGTGTGTCACTACGCTCGGCGCGTTCGCGAGGCTGGTGTTGATGCTCTGCGCGATGCCACCCGGATCGCGAACGACCCGCGGGTCGCACGAGCCGGGCGCATTGACCGCGTCGCAGCGGAAATCGGCCTCCAACAGCTGCTGCGCGCTCTGTTTGACTATCAGATCGGTATAGTTGAAATTCCAGTAGTCTGTCGTCACGTTGAGGCCATCGAGCGGCGCCCACTCCGCCCCGACGGTGAAGGCCCTCGAGGTCTGTGGCTTGAGCTGAGGGTTGCCGTTGGTTCTGACTGCTAGATAGGTGCTGGTCGTGCCCTGGGTGGGCATACCGTCGACGTTGCTGAAGCTGAACAGCGGCTCGAGCGTGGTCTGTTTGCCGACCGTTTGCAGCAGCGAGGGCGCTCGAAACGACGTAGCGAATGTGCCTCGCAAACGCAGCTTGGCCGGAGCGCTGGCCTCGACACCTTGAAAGGTAGTAGCGGGTACCCAGCTGAAGCCAGCCATCGGG
>DASRXR010000784.1:0-11067 GCA_035687405.1 Polyangiales bacterium | reverse complement strand
TGGGCCCGGTCGATCCAGGTCGTGCTCCGGTGAATGAGCGGGGCGGCAAGAACTGTAAGGTGACGCAGCTGCCGGTCACGACAGCGGACAAGATTCCATCCGGCGACGGTTGGTACTACGACGACTTTACGACTGCGCGGGCGAACGAGTGTCCGAAGAGTCAGCCCCAGCGCGTTTCTTTCAGCGATGCGGCGAAGCCGCCGACGGGTGTCACGGTCAAGCTCGAGTGTTTGAACGAGACGCAGACCGTCGCGCAGACTCGGACCGACATCGCCGCGAATCAACCGGGTATCGGTACGCCCTGTCAGAGCGCAGCCTCGGACATGGTTCCGTTTGCAGATGACAGTAAGTGCATAGTCGAGTTGAAGAATGGCCAGCAGGACACGACGATGTTCTGCCACCCGACGCAAAACGTGTGCGTGTTCGGTTGCAACGGCGATTCGCAGTGCCCTGGAGGTTGGGTCTGCGATCGGCGCGCGGCTTCGGTCGCCGAAACGATGGGCAAAGGCTTTTGTACGAATCCGACCTGCGGCGCGGAAGCCGAGGATACGGAATAGCCGCTCACTCCAAGCGGAAGAACGAGCGAATCTTGTCGAGCAGATCTTGCTCGGCATTTGCGACGAGCGTCTTGTGATCGGCCAGTTGCTCGCGGCTGGATAGCAGCGCGACGCGGCGCTCGGCCAAGGTCGCAGCCATCTGCGCCGCGAGATCCCCGCGGCGCTCGAGCAGCCTTCGAAACGCATCGGCGTGCAAGCGGTAACACTCGACTTCGGTCAACGCGACGATCGTAGCGCTTCGCGGCTCGCCCGTAAGCAAAGACATTTCGCCGAAGCACTCACCCGGACCCAGCTGCGCGACCTCTTTGTCCTGGGTTCCGTGTTTGGTCCGCACGCTCACGCGACCCTTCGTGATCAAGTACAGGTGATGGGCATCCGCGCCCTCGCGCGTCAGCACTTCACCCTTCGCAAACGGGGCTCGCTGCAGCCAATCGGTGAGCTCGGCGTGCTCTTGTTGTGACAAGTCGCGGAGCAATCCGATCTCCGACAGCGCGGTCACACGTCGCGCGCGCTCCGCGTCTTCTTTGTCTCGCCGGCGTTCCTTCGAGTCTTCGGTCAAGAAGACCGCGTGGGCCGGAATCGCGAGCGGAATGCCGGCGCGATTGAGCGCAAAGTAGACCCGCGTTCGCATCACGCTGTCAGTGCTCGAATCACGGCCGGCATCCAGGATCCAAAACCGCACGGCGTACGAGGCCGTGCTCGCGTCGAGATTACTCAAGATGCACTCGACCGGTGGATTGGTCGCGACGTTGTCGATCGGGTGCAGCGCGAGCGCTCGCAACACGACGTCGATCACCTGCGTCGGCGGTGTGCGGAAGTCGACCGCAAAGGCGACGCTGCGTCGCACGCGCGGCGACTCGCCGGTGCGGCGCCCGAGCACGACCACTTGTGAGCGCGTGAGCAAACTGTTTGGAAGAATGACTGTCTCCCAGCTCGACGTCTCGATCGACGTGGAGCGCCAGCGAATCTCGACGACCCGACCGGTGACATCGGCCACCCGGATCCAGTCGCCTACGCGCACTGTGTTGTCCAGTTGCAGCGCGAGCCCGCCGACCACGTTGCCGAGCGTATCTTGCAGCGCGAGACCGATGACGGCGGTCACGACTGCACCGGTCGCGACGATGCCGGTCAAGTCGACGCCCGCGCGTGACGCAGTTCCAAACACGGCGAAGATCCCGATCGCCGCGATGAGCACGTCCTGCACGATGCGTGGAAGCGCCAGGCGCAACCGCGGTGCGAGCGCTCCGAACACGAGCAGGCCTGCGATGCCGGCACCCGCGATCGCACCGGCGACCGACCCGAGCACGCGCAGGTCCTTCGCGATACCGGCGTTCAGCGCACTGGCGACGCCGGTCGCGGGCAAGAGCACGCAGTGAAACCCGACGAGTAGCAGCACGAATCGCAAGCGCGCACGCAAGTCGCTGCCGCCGGGCGCGCGCCGCAACAGGGGCACGGTGATCAGCAGCATGAGCACGATGAACGGTGTGCCCTGACTGAGCGCTTCGTTCAGGATGCTGTGGAGCACCTGCATGTCACCTCTTACGGATCAGGAGCAGCACCGCTCCGAGCGCAGTCACGGCTGCCGTGGTCAAGAGCTCCTTCACTTCTGCACCGCGCGCGACGAGAGCGATGCCGATGAGCGCCGGCAGCGCCCACAGCATGTGTTTGCGCTCCACGCCGTGGTGGCCGCGCTTCGCGAGCAACGCGAGCGAAAGTACCGCGACGGCGTATTGCGCGAGGACGGCGATGCTCGAGAGTGCGAACAAGCCACCGAGATCTTCGCGCAAGACGAAGATCGCAGCACCGAACGCGGTCACCCACAACGCGCGCTGCGGTACGCTACGCGCGTCGGTCTCACCGATCCACGATCCGAGCGCGTCCGAGCGCCCGAGCGCAGACAAGTAACGCGGCGTCGTCACGTATTGCCCGAAGGCGATCCCGAGCGCGGACACGATTTGGCCGGCAGACAGCAGGCGCGCCCAAAAGTCGCCGCCGTAGCTCTGTGCCGCAGCTACGAGCGGCGTCGGCTCTTTGCCGAGGTCCGGCACCGCTTGGACGCAGATCGCGTGGAGAACACCATAAAAAGCGGTGCACGCGACGAGGCTGCCGATGGTCGCCCACATCACGGTGCGCTGCACCTTCGCGTTGCCGGCGAGTACGGGGACGACCTCGAAGCCTTGCAACGCGAACACCACGATCAAGAGCGCACGGCCGATGTCGGGAGCGGTCGCGGCCGCACTGTTCGCGACCGGTGCCGTGCCGAACAGCGTGCTCGTGAGCGCGAGCAAGCAGAGTAAGACGAGCGGTAAGAGCTTCAGCACCGTGACGGTGCTCCAGGCGAGCGCGGACAATCGCAAGCCGGACGACACGGCGAGCGACAACGCCGCAACGCTGATGAGCGCCCAGCCTTTTTGACTCAGGAGATCCGCGCCCACGACTTTCACGATGTGCGTGGTCAAGCCGGTGACAACGGTGGCCGAGCTGAGTAACGAGGAGATGTACGTGAGCCAGCCGATGAAGAATGCGGCGCGCGAGCCGAACGCGAGCCGTGCCCAGACGTACGGCCCGCCATCTTCCGCGAAGCGCCCGCCGAGTACGCCGTACGCGATGGCGACCGGCAACAGGGCGAGGCCCGTGAGCACGTAGACCCAAGCGCCCGTCATGCCGGGCGTGCTCTGCGCGACTTCCGAAGGCGCGAAAAAGATACCGACGCCGATCGTCGCGTTGATGCCGAGCGTGAGAAGCGCGAACAAACCGAGGTGGTTTTTTACGGGCTCTGGCAAATCTAAGGCCTCGTCGCGGCTGGACGACAGCGCGCGCCGCGGGAGCTTATGCCAAGCCAGCCCCGGCTGACTATCTATCAGCGCGGCTGATGGTCAGCGCGAGTGAGGGTCAGCGCGGCTGATGGTCAGCGCGGCTGATGGTCAGCGCGTCAGCGCGTCAGCGCGGTCAGCGGTACTCGTTCGGCTTCGTCTGCGACACGTCGGTGATACGACCCGCGTCGGCATAACCCGCAACGAGGACTTCGGCGATGCCGGAACCGGGGTCGAACATCAATCCGTGAATCGGCACATCGCCCGGGATCAGCGGATTCGCACGCAGCAGCTCCACGACACGTTCGACGTTGCCGAGTGGATCATGAAAGCCACCGAGCCACTCGCCCAAGCTCGGCTCGAGCGCGTCGATCGCCGCTGGCGGCACCCCGCGCGCGATCATCGTCTGGCGAAGTGCGTTCTCGTCGAGCTGCGTCATGCCGCAGTCTTTGTGCCCGATGACGAACACTTCCTCGCACTGCAGTGCGTGGATCGCGACGACGAGTGAACGCACGACACCTCCCCCTGGATCGACCAGGGTGTTGCCGGCGTTCTTGATCATCTTCGCGTCGCCGCGCTTGAGGCCCAACGCCGGTTCGAGAAACTCGACCAGGCGGGTATCCATGCACGTGAAGATGACAACCCGCTTCTGCGGCGCTTTGCTCAGGGGGCGACTGCGCTCCGCGATCCAGCGGGTGTTGTGTTGCAGCATTTCGTGAAGCAATGACACGCCGACCATCAATGTCGCGTTTTTCGGGCGAGTGCAAGCACCTCGTGAGTTTCAAACGGTCGCGAGCGTGAATCCGATGCAGGCGCCGCTGGGCGTGCGATTTTCCGCAAACGCTTGACCTCCATGGGCTTCCGCGATGCGCCTCACCAGGTACAGGCCCAGGCCCACACCGACCTGCTCGTCCGGATGCGACCCCCGGCCGCGCGTGAAAGGTTCGAACACCCGCGAGAGGTCCTCCGGATCGAGGCCCGGGCCGTCGTCTTCGACTGCGATCCGGATGACGTTTCCGGTGCGCCCGGCGCGAACGGTCACGCCGTCTCCCCCGTGTTTCCGCGCGTTGTCGAGCAGGATTGTGAGCGCGCGCGAGAGCAGCGTCGGGTCCGCGGCGAATGATTGACTCTCCGGATCGATCTCGATCCGCGTTCCGTCCAAGCCGAGTCGCTCCGTGCACTCGCGCACCACGTCGCCCAGATCGATCGGACGTTTGTGGAGCGCAGCGGCCGAGATGCGCGCTTCCGCGAGCAACTCTCCGACGAGCGCATCCATCTCGACGATTTCGCGTTCGAACTTGCTCCCGAGCTCCGTGGCTGATGCACCTTCCTGCAACATCGCGAGCAGCACACGCAACCGCGCGAGCGGCGTTCGAAGCTCGTGCGACACCGCACCGAGCAGCTCGCGTTGCGCGCGCACTTGGCTCTCGATGCGAGCAGCCATGTCGTTGAAGTTGTTCGCGAGCTCGCCCACTTCGCTCGGCGCGTGGCGATGCACGTGTGCGCGGCGCTCGAGATTTCCCGAACCGAACTCTTTGACCGCGCGCGCGAGCTCCCACAACGGCCACGCCAGCTTGCGTGCGAGGATGCCGGAGAACGTCCACAACACGCTGCCGGCGCAAAAGAACACGAACACGCGCAACCACGGCTTGTGCACGACTGCGGCGCCGAGCAGCGCGAACACGAAGCCCGACGTCAACATGCTCATGAAGATCGCGACGCCGAAGCCGAGAAATAGCTGCTGCTGCAAGCGGCGGGGACGCCTGCGCCGAAACCGGTACTTGCGCAATCGCTCGAGCCGCTCGAGTCGTTCGTACTGCCGCTCGAGGTGCTCGAAGCGCCTGCCGCTCATGTCGAGTCCTTGACCAACACGTAGCCGACGCCGCGCACGGTACGAATGCGCGACTGTTTGCGAGAGTCGTCGCCGAGCTTGCTGCGTAGATGCGAGATGTGAACGTCGACCGTGCGATCGTTCACGACCGTGTCGCTGCGTCCGGCGAGGTTGAACAACGTGTCGCGCGGCACGACTCGGCCTGCGCGACGCGCGAGGGCGAGCAGCAAGTCCCATTCGAGCGCGGTGAGCTCGACGACGCGACCTGCGACCGTGACTTGGCGCGAACCGATGTCGAGCTCGAGGTCGCGCACGCGAACCTTTTCGTTGTGCGAGGCCGGCGACGTTCGCCGGAGCACGGCGCGAATGCGAGCGAGCAGCTCGCGCGGGCCGAACGGCTTCGGCAAGTAGTCGTCGGCGCCGAGCTCGAGGCCGACGACGCGATCGGTTTCATCGCCGCGCGCCGTGAGCATGACGATAGGCACCGCGCTGTTCTCGCGAATTCTGCGGCAGACTTCGAGCCCGTCCATGCCGGGCATCGTCAGGTCGAGCAGGATCACGTCGTAGCCGCCTTGCTCGAGCTGTGCGAGCCCGGCGCGGCCATCCGCTGCGTGCGTGATCGCGACGCCGTGCGGCTCGAAGTACGTCACGAGCAGCTCAGCCAGTCTTCGATCGTCGTCGATCAACAGTGCGCGCAGCATTTACAGCCTCAGTTTAGCCAGAAGGCGGGCGAGGGAGACAATCCCTCACCCGCCAACTTTTAGTCAGTCATCACAATGGTCGTGGTGGTGGTGATGCGAGTCATCACCGTGGTGGCGGAACCCGTGAGCGATCGCGCTGCCGTACCCAAACACCACGCCTAGCGCCAAAATCACGATTCGAAGCTGAAAACGTCTCATGTTCCACCGCCTTTCTCAGATCCAGTCGTCGTCGCGGGTGGGACGGCGCGAAAAGCCGTCCGCGATCCACTCCGAGACTTGGCGGCGCTGCCGCGGGTCGAGGGCCTCGTGTACATTGCGGATAGCCGACACCATCTCACCGCGCGCACGGTTTACGAACGCCTCTTGTTTCGAGAGCGCAGCCGTCAGCGCCGACTCGTCGAGTGCGTCGCTGCCGAAGGCTTGTGCGAGATCTCGCCGCACCGAGTGGAGCTCCTCCCGCCCGTCGCTCAAGCTGCTGCGCAGCGTGTCGACTGCCGAGCGAATGGCCTTCTCCTGCCCCGGCGTCGTGTCCAAACGCGTCAGCAGATGCCGCGCGATGACTTGGCGATGACCGCCGCGCCGCCCACGACCCCAAAAGCCACGGCCGAAACTCGGGCCACCAAACAAACCGTATCCGTGTCCGTAGCCCGCGCCGCAACCGATGCCGGATCCGTAGTCATCGCCCGACGGTCCGTAGAGCGCGTAGTAGTGACGCCGGCGCAGGTGCGCGAACAAGAGGACCAAACACACCGTACCGAAGAAAAAACCAAACATGACGTTCTCCTTGCGTGTGCGAGCGACCCACTGGCCGCCGCTTCAACGAAGAAGAATCTGCAGGTGCGATGTGAAGCTTCGGTAGGCTCGAGTGTGAAGAAGTCTGAAGTGCGGCCGGACCTGGTGCCGCGCTAGCGAGATCGCGGGGTTAGCCGTCTTCAGCTGCATCTTGCAGCGGCGAAAACAGCAGCTCGACCTCGTCCGGGGCGAACAAACTCGCGGCTTGCGCCGGAGGAGCGCCGAGCACGCTGTCGGCGAGCTGGCGCTTCTTCGCTTGTAGCCCGAGCATCCGTTCTTCGACGCTCCCGGCGGCGACCAAGTTGTACACGAACACGGGCTTCTTCTGGCCGATGCGGTAGGCGCGGTCGGTCGCTTGGTCTTGCGCCGCAGGGTTCCACCACGGGTCATAGTGAATCACGGTGTCGGCGCTCACGAGGTTCAAGCCGGTGCCGCCGGCTTTCAAGCTGATCAGGAACACGTCGGCTCGCCCGCCTTCGAACTCGTCGACCGGCTTTTGGCGGTTTTGCGTTTGCCCGGTCAACGTCACGTACCGAATCTTGCGTTCCACGAGCCCCTGCGCGAGCAGCGCGAGCATGCTCGTGAACTGCGAGAACACGAGCACGCGGTGCCCGTCTCGCAACAGCGACTCGAGCAGCTCGAAGAACAGCTCGTACTTCGCCGACTCGCGGACGAAGCGCGCCGCATCGCTCTTCAGCAAGCGCGGATCGCAGCACAGCTGGCGTAGCCGCATCAGCGCGTCGAGGATCGTGATCGTCGAGGCCGCGATGCCCTTCTTGCGAATCGCCGCGCGCACGTCGCCGTGAGCTGCGACGCGAATGCTCTCGTAGAGCTCGCGCTGTTTACCGCGCAGCTCGATCGGCCGAACGATCTCGGTCTTCGGCGGGAGCTCTTTCGCCACGTCGCGCTTCAACCGCCGCAGGATGTAGGGCGTGACTTGGGCGCGCAGCGCAGCAAGGCGACCCTCGTCGCGCTGTTGTTCGATCGGAATCCGGTAGAAGTGCTTGAACGACGGCTCGTCGCCGAGCAGGCCCGGCATCAAGAAGTCGAACAGCGACCACAGCTCTCCCAAGCTGTTCTCGATGGGCGTCCCCGTCAGGCACAGCCGGTACTGCGAGCTCAGCTTGCTCGCAGCGTCGTGCACGCGCGAGCGCCGGTTCTTGATCACTTGCGCTTCGTCGAGAACCACGAAGTGGTAGTTCTGCTTCGCGAAGTACTCGGTGTCGCGGAGGAGGGTCGGGTAGGTCGTCAAACAGACGTCGCAGCTTTCGGCTGCAGCCTGCCGATCCTTGCGATCGCGCCCGCACAGCCGAACCACGCGCAAGCCCGGCGCAAACTTCGCGAGCTCGCGTTCCCAGTTGCCCGCGAGGCTCGTCGGCGAAACCACGAGCGACGGCAGCTTCGCGCGGCCGCTCTCGCACTCGAGGCACAAGTGCGCGATCGTCTGCAACGTCTTGCCGAGCCCCATGTCGTCCGCGAGTACTCCGCCCGCGTCGTGCTCGCGCAGTTGTTGGAGCCATGCCACCCCAGCCGCTTGATAGGGCCGCAAGCTCGCGTTGAGTCCGCGCGCGACTTCCACCGGCGTTGCGTGCATCGCACCGGCGAGGCCACGCGCACGCGCTTGAAGCTCGGGCGGTACGAGCAAGGTCAGCCGCGGAGCGGATTCGCCCTCGAAGGCCAGCTCGAGCTCGGCGAGCGCCGCGGCGCGCACGCTCGGGAACACGATCGTCTCGCCGTCGCACGCGAGGCCTTGGTACAGCTCGGCCATCACTTGCATCAGCACACGCAGGCGATCGGACGGCACCGGCAGATAACAGGTCCGCCCCGGTACTTGGACGAAGCGCGGTGCACGCTCGAAGCGCTTGCCGCCGTTGGCTTCGAAGTCGTAGCCGTCCTCCAACATTCCGAGCAGCACTGGCAGCAGGTTTACGCGATGGCCATCGATCTCGACGCCGAGCTCGAGGCTGAACCAATCCGACTGCGCGTCGTCCGCGCCGTGCAGCTCCGCGTACCAAGGCGGCTCGTCCGTCAGCACGCGGTACGGGTACGCCTCGTCGAGCTCGACTCCAAAGCCGAGCGAGCGCAGCTGCGGCAGCGCGTAGGCGGTGAACGCGCAACGCGCATCGCCGGTCTCATCGAGCTGAAGCAAGTAGTGCGCGCGAGAATCCGGCGCCGTACCGTAGTCTTCGAGCAGCTCGAGCTCGATCGCGCCGAAGCTCTCGAGCAAGTGTTTTGCGCGCGTCTCTGCCACGAGGTCGCGTGCGAGCTCGCGCGTGCCGCCGACGTCGCCGCGAAAAAATCGCAGCTGTGGGTCGTTACACGCGATGCGGTAGGGGCCGTACTCGAACGTCAGCTCGATCAGCGGGGCGTCCATCTCGTGATAGTCCGGGCGCAGGGCGTGGCCGCGGTTGACGAGCAGCTTCTCTTGGAAGAGGCGAACGACCGGGCGCGTCAGCGTCGCGACTTCGGCCGGTGTAGCGGCGAGGTTCGCGAGGTCCAGACGGGCGAGGACGGAATCGATGTCGTCTTCGGCGTCGGAAACGGCAGACCGCGGATCGGGCATTCGATCCGTTAGATCAGATTTGCCGAGCGAAGTCGAATTCGAGCGCAAGAAGTCATGCTCCAGTTGTGCCTGGCATGCCGTCAGTTTATGACGCACCCCAACCGCTCGTGGTCAAGCTAAAACGCGACTCGAGCTCTGGCGAATTCGCGCGCATGTCGCAACGCAGTTTCAAGCCTGAAGATCTGTGTGTTCTCGGATCGGCGCTTCGCGTACGTTCACTTCCGTTGTGTCCGGAGTTGCAGCTGTGGTTGCTGCACGATGGCGTAGATCTGAACGCGCGCGCGGACGAGCTGCTGCGTGGAGGCCCTGCACCGTACTGGGCATTTTGCTGGGGCGCCGGTCAAGCGCTCGCGCGTTACCTGCTCGACAATCCGGAGCTCGTGCGCGGGCGAACGGTCGTCGACTTCGGTGCGGGCTCGGCGGTGGCCGGCATCGCAGCGGCGCGTGCGGGCGCTGCGAAGGTGATCGCGGTCGACATCGATCCGATCGCGCTCGGCATGGCGGAGCACAACGCGACGCTGAACGGAGTCGAGCTCGACGTTGCGTTGGAAGTGCCGGAGCGTTGGGACGTGCTGCTCGCGAGCGATGTGCTGTACGAGACCGGCAACGAGGTTTGGCTGGCGCGCGCCGCCGAGAGCGGCAGGCAGGTGTTCTTGAGTGATCCACTGCGACACGGCACACCGCGTCCCGAGCTCGAAGTGATCACGGAGTACACCGTGCGTACGCTGCCGGACGTCGACTATCCGATCCAGCGCGCACTCATTCACAAGCTCGCGAGTGCTGCGAGCAGCGCTAGTGTTCGGTCAGGGTGAGCGGAGTCGAATCCGGTAGTGGGGTGACTTTCGTGATCACGAGCGGGCTACCGCTGCTCCAGCGCACGTCGAACTCGATTGCGACTTTCGCTGCCGGTTTGAGCGCGTCCTTCGATACGCCCGGCCCGAGCGCGAAGTTCATCGACATCGATTCCATCGGCGAGGCGTTGCCATCGCGATCCTTGAAGCTCGGAATGTGCTCGTGATGAATCAGGGCGCGCGCGTCGTCGCCGCTGCCTTCTGCACTCTTGACCTGGCCACGTACGCTGTAGTGGCCGTCGCCGGCGTCGCTGCCTTTGCAGCTGACCACCGCGACCAACAGTCCCAACCCGACGAGCGCGAGCTTCATGCGATTGCGTTCGGTTTGACGTCCTCGAGCTTCGCCTCGCGGCGCTCGACCGTGCCGTCGGCTGCGTGGGCGAAGTAGCTCACCTCGCGGTAGCCTGCGTTCGCGATCGCACGCATGCTCTCGTCGAGGCCTACGCCGACGTCGTGGGCGCCGTGACCGTCGTCGCCGAGCGTCACGCCGATGCCGAGCTCACACGCGCGTGTGAGGATCTCCGGCAACGGATAGACCGGCCCGAGCCCGCGCCGATACGTCGCACAGTTCACGTCGAGCACGCCGCCCGCGGCTCGCACCGCTTCGAGCGCGTCGTCGATGCGGCTCTTTACGCGCGGGCTGAACTTCGGGTCCGGCCCATCGAACTTACGAATCAAGTCGATGTGGCCGACGACTTCGGGCCGCAGCGCGGTCACGAGCTCGATCACGGCTTCGAAGTACAGCATCTGCATGACTTCGACACCGCCGAGGAGCACCGCGACTTCGCGCGTCTTGTCGGGGCTGAAGTCGACGACGTGGCCTTGCACGTCGTGAACGCTGCCGACGATGTAGTCCGGCCCGACTTGTTCGCGCAGTGCGCGCATGCGCGCCGCCCAATCGCCCGGCGGCAGCCGTTCGGTCTCGAACCCGATCAATAGGTCGATTCGGTCGCCGATCC
>DASRXR010000783.1:0-2758 GCA_035687405.1 Polyangiales bacterium | reverse complement strand
ACGAGCGCAATGTACGGGAACGGGCGAATCTTTCGAAAATCGACGACTGGATGCAGGCCGTCGGCAAACTGCGCTTTGATCTGCTCCGCGCGCTGCTGCGGAATCTGATCGAACTTCGACTTCAAGCCGATCTGATCGAGGATTTCGAGCGTCGATGGATGCACGGTGTCGCCGCGAAAGTCGCGCAGGAAGTCCGCGTGCTTCTCGAGCACCGCGACCTGCACGCCGGCGCGTGCGAGTAACAAGCCCAGCATCACGCCGGCAGGGCCACCGCCGACGACGCAACAGCGCGTCGTGATCGTCCGCTCCGAGGTTCCATGATCCATCCTGACCTCCTCGCTGCGCGGGTGGACCGCACAGCTTGGAGTCTGCGTAGAGCGGCATGGTCGAGACGTCAACTCGCGCTACGAACGCTGAGCAATCTGAGTGCGATGCAGATCTAATTTGCAGCGGGGTAGTCGCCCGCAATGCACGCATCCAAGTTCGCCTTGATCTGGCGACACGGCTCGGGAACATCGCCACTGCAAATGCAGCTCATCGTCTCGAGGCAACCTACCCACTCGAGACTGAGGTCGAGGCACGGGTAGTACTCGGGCTTCCCGCCGATCGGCACCGAGTACACGAGCGATCGACAGTTGTCGGCCTGGTGATTCCAGCCGCAGCGATCACACACGCCGACGAGGTCGAATCCGGCACCACCGACGCCCGTGAACGCGGAAGTATCTGCCGATACGGATTCGTCGGGTCCACGCAGTGCACCGCAGCCGCCGCTGCCGCCCTTCGCGGGTGGGCGTGACGCGCTCGAAGGATTCACCGGGGCGTCCGCACCGCGACCACCGCTCCCGTCACTCGCGCCGCTCTGCGCTCGGGAGGGCGTGCGCGTGCCGCTGTTAGCTGCGGCGCTCAACGCGGCTCCACCGGCCACGCCCGGAATCGCATTGGAGGAGTCCACCCCGCCGGGGGTGTCAGTGCGCTGGTAGCACGCAGCCACCAGCGGCAGGCTCAGCCAGAACAAGCACACGACCGATGGGGATGCGATTTTCAAGGTACTCCAGGTTCGCGGGCGACGTTGAGCCGGGTTGTGCCGCACTGCGAATCAGAGTGTCTGACCATGCAAGTCTGATTCCAGCTCCAGCCCACCCCGGCTTCAATCGTTCCGGCCCCGTGCGCAAACGGTAGGCCTCGCGGTCCTCAACCGCAGTTCCCCGGCTGCTCACAAATCGGGAACTTGCCAAGGAGGTTCGAGCCATGCATGCGTGTTCGTTCATGAACGGGTGGGGGGGGCCGCGGCGCACTGCCGCGCTGTGCGCGGTGGGTGTGTCGCTCGCGCTCGCCGCTTGTGACCCGCAAGCATCGCCCGAGTTCGAGGGCCTTTCGCTGCTCACGATTCGCGGCAGCGTCACGCTTGCGGACGACCACACGAACGGGGAGCTCGTGCCCGCGCTCGCGTTCGCCAACCCCGAAACGGGCGAGGTCGAGATCGTCGATGTCGGAGCGCAAGGCGAGTTCCCATCCGACTTTCGAATCGACGTGTTCAAGCCGCCGAGTCAAGCCGCGCTGCGGCGCCTCGCAGACTTCGGACCGAACGAGCCTCGACTCGCATTGGGCTACATCACCGCAGTCACGCCCGACCACCCGGACTCGTTCTTCTATGCGACGACCGGGTCCAGCGAGGTTCGGCCAAGCGGTTGCGACGGCTGCGTGCTCGAGTGCGATCCCGTGCGCGGCTGCGCGACGAAGGAGGAGTGGTGCTCGGACGAAGAGGGCACGCACTGCTACAGCGAGACCACGATTTGCCCCGAGCCCGATAGCGCGCCCGAAGATTGTCGAATCGAAAAGGCGGGCGATCCCACGCTGAAGGAACCGGCATGGCGCTTCTTCGCGGGGCTCTCGCAAAACTATGCGATCGCGTATCTCGCCGAGCCTGCAGCCGAGGGCTCCGGTACTGCGGCGACGCTCGGTGCAAAGGGCAGCCTGAAGGCGGGCTATCACTTGCTCGGTGTACTCGAAAGTTCGGAAGAGCTCCTGGCCGAATCGCAAGCGTGTGGCTCGCGCGCAGACCTGCTCGCGGTCGACCACTACAACGAGGCACACGACACGCAGTACACGCTCGAGCAGCTCGAGAATTTCTACTGCTTGAGCAGTGCACCTTGCGCAGAGGACTCCCCCGAATGCGTGCCGACGAGTCCCTCAGTCCATCCCGCGTGCGCGCTGTCGGAGGCAGAGCTCGAAACGGTCTACGACGACTATCGAGTTGCAGGCCAGCGCGCTCGTGTGGAGCTCGGCTGTCTGTTGTCACCGTTCTTCCCTATCGAAAAACCGAGCGAGGCTGCGATCTCGATCCTAATCGGTCCAGATAGCCAACCAGGATTCTGATCCGTCCGTGATGCGAACCGACGCAGCATTCGAAGAGCTCTACCGCCGGCACGCGCCGAACGCGTTTCGCCGTGCCCGGCGGTTGCTCGGAAACGAAGCGGATGCGCATGAAGTCGTGCACGACGTGTTCTTGTCTCTGTTCGAGCGTCCCGATCAGTATTCCGGTCGAAGCAGTGCGAGCACCTTCTTGTTCAGCGCGGTCACGCATGCGTGCTTGAACCGACTGCGCAACGAGAAGACGCGCCGCCGGATCTTGAACCAGCACGTTCCGTTCGAGCTGCCGGATCTGCGCTCCACGCAAGAGCAACGCAGCTTGGAGCTGCGGAGCGTACTCGGCCGCATGCCCGACCCGTTCGCGCAGGTCGCGGTCTACTACTACCTG
>DASRXR010000782.1:0-4422 GCA_035687405.1 Polyangiales bacterium | reverse complement strand
GGTCCGTGGCCCCAGTTGCGAACGTCATCGTTGCCCTTAACGAAGCGATAGCCGTTCGCTTGCAACCGCTCGCGTAGCGCCATGCGCATCGCGGGGCCCTGGTGTGGCTCGTTGTGCTCGACGGTGATGCAGCGAAACTTGAATGGGCTGGGCCAGAGACCGCTCAGCACATCGAGCTCGTGGCCTTCGACGTCGAGGCTGAGATAGTCAATCAGGTGCGGCGCGCCGTTGTCCGTGAGCACCTGCGCGAGCGTAGTCGTGGTCATGCTGAGCGCTTCTTTGTTCTCGCGCATCATTCCGCCCGCGGTCTCGCGCACGCCCGAGAGCGTGCCGTCGATCTGAAAGGTCAGCGTACGACCCGCCTCCGACGAGCAGAGCGCCTGCACGAGCGTGCACTTGCGGTTCTTGCGCAGCTGCGCCTGCTCGCGCGGATTTGGCTCGATACAGATACCCGTCCAGCCCAGCTCTCGCTCGAGCCCGTAGGTGTTGCTGTACGAGACGCCGTCGGTGGCACCGATCTCGACGAAGAAGCCACCGCGCTTACCGCCCAGCGTCTCGATCACCCAGAGGTCTTGTCCGACCTGGCCACGAAACGGTGAGGCATTACGCCTAAAGAGCCGATCGCGTAGGCGCTTGAGCATGGCGCGGGGAGGATATTCGGCGGCGTGTAGAACGCAAAGCGAAACGTGGGGTGCCGACCGCCATGTTATCGTCCGCGGCCCCGCAGGAGTGGCCGCCATGCCCGTCCCGAACGTCGTCATCGCATCGATCCACGATGGCTTCGGCAATCAGCTCTTCCAATACAGCGCGTGCTTGGCGCTCGCACAACACCTCGGCGTGCCGCTCAAGCTCGATCTGCGAGGTGTCGAGCTAACGGGCCGGCGCCCTTACATGCTCCACCACCTGAATATCCAAGCGCCCGAGGCGAGCGCGGCCGAGCTGGCGGCGCTCGCACCAGACCCGAGCGTGCTCGATCGCGCGTGGAAGAAGCTGACCGGTCGCGAGCGCATGGTGCGCCTGCGTCGTTTGCGCCAGTTCCGCGAGCAGCTCTTCTATCGCTACGATGACTCGTTGTTCGAATGTCGCGCGCCGATCTGGGTCGATGGCTTCTTCCAGAGCGAGCGCTATCTCGCGCGCATCGAGCCGAGGCTGCACCACGAGTTTAGAATCACGACGCCGCCGAGCGCGGGCGCGCGCGAGCTACTGAGCGCGATCGAGGCTTGCCAATCGGTCTGCGTCCACGTTCGGCGCGAGGACTACACGGCGAGCTCGGTCTTCCACAACGTGGGCATGGAGTACTACGCGAGCGCCGCCCGCGAGCTGGCAGCTTCGATCGAGAACCCGGTGTTCTTCGTGTTCTCGGACGATCCGAAGTGGACCCAGGAAAATCTGCAGCTGCCCGGCCAGGTGCGCTGGACGTGGGCGCCCGAGCGCCTGCCGTTGATCGACGACTTCAGGCTAATGGGCGCGTGCCGTCACGCGATCATCGCCAACAGCACGCTCAGCTGGTGGGCACGCCGGCTCAATCCCCAGCCGGACGAACGCGTATACCTCCCCGCTCGCTGGTTCGAGCCCACGGAGTGGGCACCGCCCGAGCTATACACCGACGGCTGGATCGCGCACTAGCCGCGGCGCTGCAGCGCCGGTATGCCTTCGACCAGAAGCGGGTTGTCGAGCGGGTTGCGCGACGCGATGAACACCGAGCGAAACAACGACTTGGCATGCGTGCCGGGCGGCGGCGTGCTCCAGTCGATCGGAAATTCGCTGTGGTTCGGTTGCGTGACCGGCATGTAGACGTGCTCGAAGTGCTTCTTGAGCTCGTTCATGACCCACGGGCGAGTCGGTCGGCAACCAGTGCCGTTGTACGCTTGGGTTGGATTTCGATCCTCGACGACCAGATTGGTCGCCAGCGAGTCGCCAAACGACACGCACGTCTCGAGCAGCAACATGCTGCCGGTCAGACGAGCCATGGTCGCGAGCGCGCGCGCGGGCTCGCCCAAGTGATAGAGCAGCCCGTAGCTGTAGACGATGTCAAAGCGGGTCTTGAGGTCGAGCTCGGCATCGAGGTCGAGCTGAAGGACCTCCAGCTGCGGGTAGCGGGAGCGCAACTCCCGTACGTTTTGCGGCATCGCATCGCTCGTAACCACCTTGCAGCCGCGATCGAGGAAGAACGTCGTGTGGTCGCCGATGCCGGCCCCGACCTCGAGCACGTCGCGATCATGCAGCGGTAGGCCGAGCGAGCCGAGGTGCTCGAGCCGGCGCTGGTTGTGGCGGTTGTAATGCTCGTTCGCGAACGGCGCCAAAACCGATGGGGCATAGATGTAGCGGCGCTGCGCGCGCTGGATCAGGCGTGTGACCTTGCCCTGGAGATCGGACAGGCTGCGGACATCGGTTCGTATCAAGGGGCCCTCCACGGCTGATTGCGGTGATCGAAGCCCTTTTACACGAATGCCTAGCCGAGCGCGATCGGTATGTGCATCAGCCAGGTCAGCGCCGCGATCAACCCGAGCATCTCGTACAGCGTGCGGCGATCCGGTTGTTCGATCGCGTCGGTCGCGAACGCGGGGTGCGACCAACGCCAGCAAGATCAGCAGGCCTTCGTGGGTGAGTAGCCAGGCGAGCACGAACGCGCCGGTCACGTAGATGCGATCGCGCTTGGCGAGAGCATGAAAGCCGCGTGCGCGATCGAGGCCCATGAGCGGCAAGAGGTTGAACAGGTTGAGATACGCGCCGCTTTTCGCGAGCGCTCCCCACAGCGCGCTGCCGGTCGCGAAGCAGACGAGCACGCGCACGAGCGGGCTGAGGCGATCCGCGTCGTTTGATGCGTGGTTGCGTACCGCAGCACGCGCCTGCACTGACCATAACCAGCTAATGCCCGGAAACGCGCATGGCATTGCATTTGCGATGGACCTCCTCATCAGTGCGCATCACGCGCCGTCTAGGAGGATTCCATGCAAAAGCTACTTATCAGCCTTATTCTCGCGTTTTCGTTCGGTGCTGGCATTTACGGCTGTGCGGACGATATCGACGCACGTGGCAGTAAGGTCGACACGGACACGGATACCGATCCCGATGCCGACGAAGGTGCGGCGGGCGTCGGCCCTGTTGAAGATGGCGACGAATGCGCCGCGGCCTGCGACAACGACGAATGTGTGGCGGCGTGCAGCGACTGATACCGAGCACGGTGGATGAGGCGCGCGGATTTACGCGCGCGCCTCATCGATCCGTATCGACACACGTTCTCCTGTGCCTTTGTTGCGCAGCGTTCTTCAGCGCCTGCGAGCGCGACCGGGGCAATTATTTCAGCGGTTGTCAGACCAACTGCGAGTGCAGTGGAGCGGAATGCGTTTGCCCTGAGGGCGACAAATGCGAGATGGAATGCCTCTCGGATTGTGAGCTGGAGTGTACGGGCAGCGAGGATTGCTACCTCGGTTGCGACGAAGGCTGCGTCGCGACGTGCAGCGGCTCGGGCGACTGCTCGATGAACGTCGGCGAAGGCAGCGCCGTGCGTTGCATGGGCACCGGCGACTGCATGATCGGCTGCTCGGGCGACTGCAACGTGGACTGCGAAGGCTCGGGCGACTGCGTCGTGCGCTGTCACAACGGTGCGGAGTGCAACTCCGATGCGTGCGAGAAAAGCGCCATCCACTGTGTGGACGGCACGGTCGTGTGCGGCGGCGATTGCCTGATCGCTCAGTAGTCGGCGTCACTCGATCGCGTAGTCGACGGTCATCGGCTCGCCGCGCCGCTCGAGTGAGACCGACAGGTTGCTCTCGCTACGCAGCCGGCTGTACGCATCGAGGGCGGCGTCCGGCGTGGCGATCTCGAGGCCATTTATCGCGAGCAACACGTCGCCGTTCTGCAGGCCCAGAGTGTGCAGCGGACTGTCCTTGCGAATGCCATACAGCTTCGCGCCGACCATCCGGCCGTCCTTGGAGTGCGGCACGACGCGAATGGAGCCCAAGCCAGCCCCAGGATCCTGCAGCACGCTCTCCACGAGCGCACGCTGCACCTTGAAGCTGGCACCGCCGCTCGCCGGCGCGAACGCGGGCAACGCGCCGCTTTGCGCGAGCTCGCCGAACATCGAGAGTGAGCAGTAGTAACCACAGGACTGCTTGAGGTGCACGGCGGTGGGATAGATGGCAAAGACCTCGTCGTCATCGATGCGATCGCCTTCTTGTACGAGCTGCGACGCGCTCCCGACACCGGTCAGCTCGACAAACGACCGTGAGCGGTCGCGTTCGGAATGCACCGCAGCTATCAGCTTGCGCGTTTCACCATCGCAGGCCGGCGGCGTCTCGCCGGGCCCTGGCGCAGGCGGCGGGGTTGGTGGCTCGCTCGCGGCAACAGTCTTCGCGGGACAGAGCGCACCGCTTTGAGCATCAAAAGCGTTGCGCGCGAGGATCGCGCAGCCGTCCGGTG
>DASRXR010000781.1:0-2071 GCA_035687405.1 Polyangiales bacterium | reverse complement strand
ATGGAAATTGCGCCGCCACCAGTGTCATACTCGCCCTCGAGGCGCTTCTGCGCGACGCTCGACAGCGGCACCGGCGCATAGCGCGGAATGTCGGCCGCCATCACCGCAGTTCCCGCCGCCATCCGCGGAATCTCTCGGCGAAGCAGGTCGATCGCTCCCGTATGCGCGTTGCCAGCGAAGATCACCGTAAGGGAATCGGCGGCATTCCAATCGGCGAACGCGCGAAAGCCGTTCGTCACGCCGTTCCAGTGCATTCCATCAGGACGCATGAGCGCCATCCGCGCCGCTGCGCCGTACGTGCCACTCACCACGCCCTGCATCGCCGAGAAGACATCGCGCGGCGTGGTATACACCGAGCCACCGCCGACCAGGAACGAAAGATCGCGCAGCGGCGCGTTCACCACGCCATTCCCTGTCGGGATAACGCTCACGGCGCGGCCAGGAAGCATCTCTCGACGGCTGATGTGACGAATCGTCCGCGCGCCCACTGGCTGCGACACATGCTGCTGCAGCAATTCATCGTAGCGCTTGCCAGTCACATGCTCGATGACGGCAGCGAGAATCGCATACCCTCCGGAACTGTAGATCGATTGCGCGCCCGGCTCGAACAACAGCGACAGCTTGTTCGCCGCCTTCACCATGTCGTCCGCGGTTCTCGGCTCCTCCTGCTGGTCGTCGGGAAGCAGACGATGTGGCACGCCCGCACGGTGGTTCAGCAACTGGGTGATGGTCATCCGCGACCCGTGCACATACTCGGGCAGCCACTTCGATACGGTGTCATCCACCGACAGCTGCCGCGCTTCTGCCAACCGACTCACCATGATGATCGTCAGCGGCTTGGTGATCGACGCGACGTTCGTCGGAGTGGTTGGCGTGAACGGAACGCGAAGCTCGTGGTTGGCGAAGCCGAACGACTTCTCCACGAGCACGCGATTGCCGCGCGCCACGACCAGGGTGCCCGAGAGTTCGTTCGCCGCAAGCGGTGCGACATACGCCTCGATGCGTCGTACGAGCTCCGCGTCGTCCGGACGTGAAGCGCTCTGACCGCGCACCGCGACAGGAAGGAAAAGCACGGACGCCGCGAGTACGAAGCGCATGGTCAATCAAGCCGACGTTGAAGGGCGAATTGGTGCAGCACGGCACGACATGCATGCCGACGGCATGACGAGCTCCCGAAAGCGAGCGTCGTCGCGATACTTGTCGAACGCCTGCTCATCCCGAATCGCCTGCTCGTTCCGGAAGCCCATCTGCCGAGCATGCGTCAACCACCGCAACGCCTGCTTTCGATTGCCGAGCTGGGCATAGGCGCGCGACACGTTCCACGCGCCCTCTGCACCCGCGTCGGCACGCAACTGCAACGCGCGCTCGAATGCCGCAATCGACTCGCGATACCGGCTCGCCGCGTACAGCTCGTGCCCGCGAGCGATCCACTGCTCGGGAGCCTCTGGACTCCGCGTGTCGATCGCCGGCATCTCGGCGAGCGTAAGCGCTTGGGAGAGCCCGACCCGCGGTGCCACCGACAGCACCGCGAGCAGGACAACGATCAATCTCGGTTTCATGGGAACGGACGCGGCCTCGGCCACGGCCACGGCCATGGGTTGAAGGAGTTGTTGCCGGCCAATCCGCGCACGGCCGCTTCGCGAACCGTTGCATCGCTCGAGTTCAACAACTCGGTCAGCGTTTCTTCCGACCGGCCACCCGACTTGATCAGCGCGCGGATCAACCCACGGCGCACCTGCGAGCTCTTCTCGACCTTGAGCGCGTCGCGAATTGCGTCCACCGCACTCGCGTCGCCCACCTGACCGAGTGCCCACGCCGCCTTGAGGCGTGCGTCGTCGCTGTCGTCCTTCAACACCTTGAGCAGTCCGCTCGGCGCCTTGGTCCCGTTGCCATGCAACTGTCCAATCGCCCACGCCGCCGTACCACGCACTCGCGAGCTGCGGTCATTCTCGGCAGCTGATCCAAGTGCATCCACCGCAGAGCGGTCACCGAGGTCGGCCAGTGCCCACGCGGCCGTCTCGCGCACGTTGTCATCCTCGTCGCGCCGCAGTGCAGACGTCAACGCCGCGGT
>DASRXR010000780.1:0-5985 GCA_035687405.1 Polyangiales bacterium | reverse complement strand
AGAAGCACGACAGCTTCTTATCGCCGGACATGGACGGCGGCGCGATGAGGGAGTTCTCCGGTAAGGCGCTCGTGCAAGGCGAGCCCGATGCTTCGAGCTTTCCGAACGGCGGCATTCGCTCGACGTTCGAGGCCCGCGGCTACACCGCGTGGGATGTCACCAGCCCGGCGTACGTGCTCGACAACACGACGCTGTGTATTCCGACCGCTTTCGTGTCGTGGACCGGCGAAGCGCTCGACAAGAAGACGCCGCTGCTCCGCTCGATGCAGGCGCTCAATACGCAAGCGACGCGCGTTCTGAAGCTCTTCGGTCACGACAAGATCGAGAAGGTCGTGTCGTACGCCGGTGCCGAACAGGAGTACTTCCTGATCGATCGTCAGTTCTTCCTCGCGCGCCCGGACATGATCGCGTCGGGTCGCAGCTTGTTCGGTGCCAAGCCGCCGAAGGGCCAGGAGTTCGAGGACCACTACTTCGGTGCGATCCCAGAGCGCGTCCTCGCGTTCATGTGTGAGTCCGAACACGAGCTGTTCAAGCTCGGTATTCCGGCCAAGACGCGTCACAACGAAGTGGCGCCGGGT
This sequence comes from Polyangiales bacterium, assembly GCA_035687405.1. Lineage (GTDB taxonomy): Bacteria > Myxococcota_A > Polyangia > Polyangiales > JAFGIB01 > JADGRF01. The sequence goes on along the minus strand of DASRXR010000780.1, from coordinate 5,407 downwards.
CAGTTCGAGATCGCGCCGGTATTCGAGAACGCAAACGTCGCGACCGATCACCAGCAGCTCGTCATGACGATCATGAAGCGGATCGCAGAGCGCCGCGGCATGCAGTGCATGTTTCACGAGAAGCCTTTCGCCGGCGTAAACGGCAGCGGCAAACACGTGAACTGGTCGTTCGGCAACGGCACCCAGGGCAACCTGCTCGATCCGGGTGACACGCCGCACGAAAACGCACAGTTCCTCGTGTTCTGCGCAGCGGTCATTCGGTCCGTCAGCAAATACGCGTCGGTGCTTCGCGCCGTGATCGCGTCGGCGAGCAACGATCACCGCTTGGGTGCAAACGAAGCACCGCCGGCGATCATCTCGATCTACCTCGGCGATCAACTCGCGGACGTGTTCGACCAGATTCGCGCCGGCGGTGCGAAGACGTCGAAGGGCAAAGGCATCCTCGAGATCGGTGTCGACTCGTTGCCCAAGCTCCCGAAGGACCCGGGCGATCGTAACCGTACGAGCCCGTTCGCGTTCACCGGCAACCGCTTCGAGTTCCGCGCAGTCGGTGGTGGCGCTTCGATCGGCGACCCGCTGATCGCGCTCAACACGATGTTGGCCGAGTCGGTCGACTACATTGCATCGAAGCTCGAGAACGCGACGAAGGCGGGCAAGCCGCTCAACACCGCGATCCAGACCGTGTTGCAAGAGATCATCACCGAACACGGTTCGGTGGTGTTCAACGGCGACGGTTACTCCGCTGCTTGGCACGCCGAAGCCGAGCGCCGTGGTTTGCCGAACCTCAAGACCACACCGGCCGCGCTCCCCGCGCTGCAGAAGCAAGACGTGGTCGAGTTGTTCGACAAATACCGCGTGCTCTCGCCGCGCGAGCTGCACAGCCGCTACGAGATCTATCTCGAGCAGTACAACAAGAGCGTGAAGGTCGAAGCGAACGTCACCGTGAAGATGGCGAGGACGTCGATCTTGCCGGCGGCGCTGCGTTATCAGACCGAGCTCGTCAGCAGCGCGACCGCTGCGAAGTCGCTCGGCTTGCCGAGTTCGGAGCTCAAGTTGACGGGCAAGCTCGCGGGCTTGATCGTCGATTTGGAGAAGTCGATCGATTCGCTCGAGACCACGCTCGGCGGCGCACACGATGCCGGCGACTCGTTGAAGGAAGCCCAGTTCTTCTCGGACAAGGTGCTCCCGTCGATGAACAAGGTCCGTGAGATCTCGGACGCGCTCGAGACGCTGGTGGCTGACGACCTTTGGCCGCTCCCGACCTACCAGGAAATGCTCTTCATTCGCTGAGCCGCGGAGCCACTGAGCAAGGACACCCAACTCCGCTTGTTGTTCAGAGCGGATGTTCCACCCAGCCGGTCGTTCGCCTTCACCAGGTGAACGGCCGGTTTTTTAATTCGTGGGTCCGCTAGGGGTTCAGCGTTCCGAGCTGCTCGATCGCTCGCCGCAACCTTGCGCCGTCGCGAAACAGCGTAGTCGCCGCATCCCACGACGCTTCGCCGAGTGCGCTCGTTTGCCGACCGAGTGCTGCCTGCAAGAAGATCGCCTCGCGCAAGAGCGGCGCGTGATCCAGCTCGCAGCGCTTCTTCCAACCCTCTTCATCCACCGCTTCGCGCAACACTGAAGTTTCGAAGTCGATCAACACGACCTCGAGCGGCGCCGGGCAGACGATGAAGTTCTGCAGCTCGGTATCCCCGTGCGCGAGCCCGCCGCGATGCAGCGTTTCGAGCATCGCCCTCGCCTCTTCCAACAATCGCCACAAACCCGCTGCAGCTGTGAGCGGCACGTCACTCGCACGCCGCAGGTTGCTGTCTTCAGCGTCCTGCTGAAACGGCGACAACCTTCGATACGGCGAGCCCGGGATCAAACAACTCCGAAAGATGTGCCCGGTGTGACCGATCGGCGGAGGAAGATCGGCGAGCTCACTCGCCTTCAAGGAGCTGTCGTATTCGATTTTTGGATCGCCATGCAACCGCGCCGCGAAGTAGGTCTTCCGAAAATGGAGCGGGTACGACGCCGCCATCGGATACTCGCTGCGCGTCTGTGCGCTCGCGACCACGATCTCGGCCGCCATCAGCGGCAAGCCGTTCGCCTCGCGCTTCTCGATCGTATGCACTACGAAGTCGCGCTGAGGCGGGCGCTCGATCAGCTGCATGAGCTCGCTCGCGAGCCGCACGCGGTGGCGGGGGGACACAGCTATCCAGCGCTGTTCTTCCATGGCTTTTCAGTAGCCCGTGCGGCCATAAGAGTCGAGCTGTCTGGGCTCACCCCCGCCGAGGGTCGTTCGACTTCACGATTTGCGCTCATTGGCCGCACTTCTGGCCACCTGTAACTCCACAGTTAACTCACCGCGCCCATGATACCCTGATCGAGACACGGTCGTGGAAGAGCGAATGGTGCAATCGAACAGCCAGCCCAGTGCGGGGGCGTACGATCCCTGTGCTCCAGGTGCGTTGGTCGACGGCCGCTATGAGCTGCGGCGCATCGTCGGGCGCGGGGGTGCGGCCGTCGTGTTTGCGGCCGAGCACATACGCGTGCGGCGCTGGGTTGCGCTGAAGTTACCCCTCATCCATCCCGACTATCGTGAGCTCGTGTCCGCACGTTTGCGTCGCGAGACCGCCGCAATTGCACACGTGCGTCACCCCGCGGTCGTCGACGTCGTCGATGCCGGCGAGTGGGAAGGCTTGCCGTACCTCGCAATGGAGCTGCTCGAAGGCCGCAGCTTGTCGAGCTTGATCGCAGCGCGCGCGCGGTTGTCGCCCGACGCCGTGATCAAGATCGGCGTCGAACTCGCTGCCGGCTTGGCCGCGACGCATGCCGCGGGCGTTCTGCACCGCGACGTGAAGCCCGACAACATTTTGATCACGCGGTCGCCGGCCGAGCAGGTTCACTTGTGCGACTTCGGGATCGCGCGCGTCCGGGATGGCCTCGGTGTGTCCGAGCAAAAACTGACTGCGAGTGGCGCGTTACTCGGCACGCTCGAATACATGCCGCTCGAAGCGCTGACCTGCGCACCGGATGCAGACCATCGCGTCGACGTGTATGCGCTCGGTGTCACGCTGTTCGAGTGTTTGACCGGCGTCGTTCCGTGCGAGGGCCCACTTGCGAAGATCTTGGTCAAGCTGAGCACGGGGAGCGTTCCTGCAGTGTCGGCGATTCGACCGGACGCGCCACCCAAACTCGCCGAGATCATCACGCGCTGCCTCGCTCAAGATCCTTCGAACCGGTACGACAGCATGCAAGAGCTCGGCGACCAGCTGCGAGCGCTGGCGCGACAGCCGTCCGATCGCGTCGATCTGCTTGCGGCGAGTGCGGCAAGCCCGATCGTTGCAGTGCCGACGATGAGCAAACAAGGTGGGGCGCCCGCAGCTGCTGCACCCGCCCAAGCGCAAGCCCGGCGTGTGCATCCGCGTGCACCCTACGCTGCGCTCGCGACGTTGCAGCGCACGACGGGCGCATCGAACGACGCACGCATCGAAGACTTGTCCGAAGGCGGCGTGCTCCTCGTCACGCGCGAGACGTACGCCGCCGGCGAAACGCTGCGTGTGCGTTTTGGTTTACCCATCTCGGGCCGAGTCCTCGCCGCGCCTGCGCTCGTGCGTTGGAGTCGCGTCGCGCGCGGTGCACCGGTGATCGGCCTCGAGTTCCGCGAGCTTCCAGAAGCAGCGCGAAACGAGATTCGCCAGTACGTCTCACTCATGGGCGGCGACAAGGCGCCCGGCGCCTGACGCTGACGGCGGCGAGATAAGCCAGCGAAATCATGCAGCTGCAAGCTGCAGTCGAGGACTGGCGCAAGCGGCCGGGCCTGCTACAACGCCTGCCGGCCATGCGGACGTTGGTACGAAAGCTGTTTCAGTTGGCATGGCCCGTGACGTTGGCGCGGCTCGGAATCATGAGCATGGGCGTCACGGACGCGATCGTGATCGGCCAACTCGCGCCGGACGAGCTGCCGCATCAAGCGCTCGGTTGGGCACCCACCGCAGTTTGGCTCGTGACCGCGATCGGCGCGCTCGCGGGCGTGCAAGTTCTGGCCGCACGCGCGACTGGCTCGGGCGATCCGCGAGTTGCGGGTGCTGCCTGGCACCGCGGGCTGGTCGTGTCTGCAATTGCCGGCACGGTCGCGACCGCCGGCATGTGGTGGGCCGGAAGTCGCGTCTTCACTTTCTTCGGGATCGCCCCCGAGCTCGCCGAGCCTTCCGCCGAGGTGATGAAGATCTTTGCGTTCTCGGTGCCGCTGCACTTGTTCTACGTTGCGAGCGCATTTTTCATGGAAGCGATCCAGAGGCCGATGGCGTCGACGATCGTGATGGTCGGGGCGAACGTCATAAACCTTGGCCTCAACTTGGCGTGGGTTCCGGAGCACGGCGCAATCGGCTCGGCATGGGCGACGTGCGGCGCTCGCGGCTTTCTCGCGGTTGCGCTCGCAATCTGGGTGCTCTGCATGAAAGACGCACGAAAGCTCGGCGTCTGGTCGCGCAGCGTGTCGCCCACGTACCGGGAGTTTTTGCGCGTCGGCTCCGCGGCGGCGCTCAGTCAAGCGGCGGAAGCGAGTGCGTTTTCCGGCATGACGATCATCGCCGGCCGTGCTGGCCCGCACGCCGTCTCCTCGTATCAGATCCTACTCAACATCCTCGCGGTCGTGTTCATGGTCGCGCTCGGGATGTCGACAGCGACGACCGTGCTCACCTCTGAAGCCGTCGGACGTCACGCCACCCGCGACGCGGCGCGCGCGAGTTGGGCCGGGCTCGGACTCAACACGGGTTGCATGCTGCTGATCGGGATCGCGCTGGTCGTGTTCCAACGATCGATCGCCGGTGCGTACACCGCGGATATCCAAGTCGTCGGCCTTGTTGCAGGCCTAATGCCGCTCGCAGCCGCAAGCATTATTGCAGATGGTGGGCAGGCTGTGGCGGCGGCTGCACTTCGCGCACATCGTGACAATTGGTTTCCCACCGCCAGTCACGTGTTCGCGTACGTCTGCGTGATGCCGGGGCTCGGGCTCTTGCTCGCGGAAGTTCGCGGACTTGGAGTACTCGGGCTACTGCACGCGATCCTGTGGGCGAGCGTGCTTTCAGTCGGAGTATTGCTGTATCGGCTGCGGGTCCTGACGCGCCAAAAGCCCAGCGCGCACCCAACCAGCTCGCACCCAGTCGCGCAGCATTAGACCGCGCGCATTCGGCGACTTGCGCCGAACGCGTCCTTCACTACGCTGATGTTTACGTGCTCTGGTCTACGCCAGGACACGTGCTTTGCGCAGATAGGGCGGGAGTAATGGACGTAGCGCGATGGACCGGGCATTGGACTGGGCCTTCGCTGCATCGTTCGGTGCGCGTCGCGATGGCCGAGCGCATCGTCCGCTGGGTGCTGTGGCCGCTGTGGGTGGCGGCGGTCTACACCGCGATCACCA
>DASRXR010000779.1:0-17481 GCA_035687405.1 Polyangiales bacterium | reverse complement strand
CGCAGTGCAAGCGAGATGAGATAGCCGCCGGCCGGTGACCAAACGCACCAATCCGGGTCGAGTTGCGCGAGCAATCGGCCGTTGTCCTCAGTCACCGTGGTCGCTTGCTCGAAGGTCCCCATGAGTCCGAGTCTCGCGTGCGAGCTCGTGCCGATTCAAGCGTTCTCGAGCGCCTGTGTGCTGCGGGTCTCCGCATGCGCGGTGCAGGCCTCGGAAAGTCTCGGCGTCGCTCCCTGGCCCCGCCGGCTTGACCGGCGATTTGAACGGTCGTATAAACCGAGTGTTCAAACGTCGCGAGTCTCGGAAACCCATGAAAAACGAATCGAAGCTCTCCTCGCGCGGCCCTTCGCTTCCGACCCGTCTGCTTGCGGAAGCAGACTTGGGGGAGACCAAGGCGAAGATCCTAGACGCCGCGTTTCGGCGCCTGGTCGACGAGGGCTACGCCGCACTCAGCGTCCGGGAAATCGCGAAGGACGCGGGCGTAAACCACGCATTGATCAACTATCACTTTCGCACCAAAGACCAGCTGGTCATCGCAGTGCTCGAAGCTGCGAACCGAAGGCTGCTCGAGCGGCAACAGCGCATGTATCGGAGCGACGCCAGCTTTGCCGAGAAGTGGGCGCAAGCGCGGCGCTTCTACGAGGACGACCTCGCTTCGGGTTTCGTTCGTGTCCAGGCCGAGTTGTACGCCGCGAGTCTCTCGAATCCGGGCCTACGCGAGAAGTTCTTGCCGCAGGTTACCGCGTGGAAGCTCGTGGTGCTCGAAGGCGTTCGCGATGCACTGCGCGCGCTGGAAGACAGCGGAACGAAATTGCCCCCGCCATTCAGCGCTGAGGCGATCGCTTGTTGGGTGTCAGAGTTCTGGCTCGGCATGGAGTTCGCGAACTTGCTCGGTTCGAGCCCCAACGACTCCGAGCACCGCGGTGCCCTCGATGCGATGCAACTGCTCCTCGAGCAGCTCGATAGCCGCACCCGAAAGCCGAAGCGCGCCGACACGGCGGCACGTGAAGTCACCGTCCCCAAGCGTTCGAAGCGTAAGCGAGTCTAGCCATGCAACGTCGACCTAAAGATTTTGAGCAGATCGTTGGCCCGTTGCCCGAGGTTGGACAAATACCTGCGTCGGATTCGTACCCGTTCGAAACCGTTCGTGCGGTGCGCGACGGGTACGTGGAAAACGACGGCGTGAAGTGTTTTTACGCGGTGTTCGGCGAGCGTGGGCCGTGGATCGCATTTGCACCGATCTATCAGATCACGCACATGCAGATGTTGAAGACAGCCGTTCCGTATCTCTCACAGCATTTTCGCGTCATCACGATGGATGGCCGCGGCAACGGTCGCTCGGACCGGCCGCTCGACCCCGCGGCGTACAGCTTCGAACTTTACTATCGGGACTTCGCTGCAGTGCTCGACGCAGTCGGCGTCGAACGAGTCGCGGTCATCGGCATCTCGGCGACTACCACGACTGCGCTGCGTCTCGCAGCCGAGCAGCCCGAGCGAGTTTCGCACGTCGTGATCGCCGGTGGATTTGCTGAATCGCTCGTCGATGAAGCTCGGGCGGAGCGCATGCGCAAGCACCATGAGCGTATGCAAACCGACTGGGCGGGCTATCTGCATGGGTTCTTTTTGTTGTCGTTCAGCGAGCCGCACTCGACGAAACAGCGCGAGGACGCGGTGCGCTACGGCTGGGCCACCACCGGGGATGTGGTTTCGTTAGGCCGGGAAGGCTGGCAGAACATCGATGTGCGTGATCTCGCGCGCCGCATACAGTGTCCGACGCTCGTGATCCACGGCGACGATGATCGAAACATTCCCTACGCGAAAGGTGAAGCGATTCACGAGCTCGTGCCGAACGCACAGCTGCTGACGATCGGCGGGGGAGGGCATCTCACCGCTGCGCGTGACCCTGTGGTGTTCAACCGCGCCGTGCGCGACTTCGTCGCTGGAACCCCGCGTACTTCGACCTGGACGCGGGCGATGAGTCGCAAACGCAAGGCGCTGTTCATCTCCAGCGCGATCGGCCTGGGCCACGTCCAGCGCGATCTCGCGATCGCGCGCGAGCTACGCAACCTGCAGCCCGACCTAGAGATCTCATGGTTCACGGTGGATCCGGCGACGCGTTACCTCGAGCGCGAAGGGGAGCAGGTTCATCCGATCACGCAGCGCCTCGCAAACGAGAGCACTCATTTCGAGTGCGTCGCGGGTGAGCACGACCTCTCTGCGTTTTTCGCGCTGCGCACGATGGACGAGATCATGGTCAACAACTTCATGACCTTCTCGGACCTCATGGAGCGGGAGCACTTCGATCTCGTCGTCGGCGATGAGGCCTGGGATGTCGACTACTACTATCACGAGAATCCGGAGCTCAAGCGGCAGCCCTTCGTGTTCCTGACTGACTTCGTCGGTTGTCTTCCGATGGAAGGTGACGAGCGCGAGGCCCATCTGTGTGCGGATCGCAATGCAGACGACATCGAACATGTGGCGCGCTTTCCATACGTGCGCGACGCGGCGATCTTCGTAGGCAACTCCGAGGACGTCGTAGAAGATCCGTTTGGCCCGGGGCTGCCGAGCATCCGTGCTTGGACGGACCGCAACTTCGACTACGCGGGCTACACGTTGCCATTCGATCCCGCAGCTTTTGCCGATACCGAGCAGCTGCGCAGCCGACTTGGATACGACCCCCGAGAGCGCATCGTCATTGCAGCCGTGGGTGGTACGGGCGTCGGCCTGCACCTGCTGCAGAAGATCGCGCAGGCGTTTCCACGCATGAAGCGGCAAGTGCCCGAGCTACGCATGATTCTGGTGACGGGCCCGCGCATTTCGCCGGACATCTTCCCAAAGATCGATGGGCTCGAGGCCAGACCTTATGTCCACAAGTTGTTCGAGCACCTGGCTTGTTGCGACTTGGCGCTGGTGCAAGGTGGCTTGAGCACCTGCATGGAACTGGTTGCGACGCGCCGGCCGTTCCTCAGCTTTCCACTGCAGCGGCACTTCGAGCAGCGGCTGCACGTACGGCGGCGCTTGGCCAACTACGGTGCCGACCGTTCGATCGACTACATTGGGCTTACACCTGAAGCGTTGGCTGATGCTGCGCTCACTGCGATGCACGCGCCGGTCAACTACAAGTCAGTCGAGACAGACGGAGCTGCGCGCGCTGCACGTCGCATCGCGCAGGTGATGGACAACCGTTGGTGGGTACGTTCGTGAGCTCAAACCTGTAGGAGGGGACTATGAGTGCGTTGTTATCTCTCGGTTACGGCCTCGCGGCCTATGCAATTTTTCTCGGTACGATTCTGTACGCGATCGGCTTCGTCGGAAATTTTGGTGTGCCCAAGTCGATCGATACCGGAGTGCACGGTTCGCTCGCCGCGGCTTTGATCGTCAACCTCGTGTTGCTCGGCTTGTTTGCGGTGCAACACAGTGTGATGGCACGGGCGAGCTTCAAACGTGCGTGGACGCGCGTCGTTCCGCCGGCAATCGAGCGCAGCACGTACGTGTTGTTCGCGAGCCTAGTGCTCGTGCTTCTCTACTGGCAGTGGCGTCCGATCACTCCGCCGGTCTGGGTCGTTACGAGCTCCGCAGGGATCTATGCCCTAAATACGGTGTTTTGGTTGGGTTGGGCGTTGCTGTTCGTGAGCACGTTTCTGATCAATCACTTCGAGCTCTTCGGGTTGCGGCAGGTGTTTGCGCGGACACGCGGCAACGCCGTACCTGAGCCTGAGTTCAGGACGCCGCTCGTGTATCGCTACGTGCGTCATCCGATCTATCTCGGTTTCGTGCTCGCGTTTTGGGCTGCGCCAGTGATGACCGCTGGGCATCTGCTATTTGCGGTGGCTACGACCGGCTACATCCTGCTCGGGATTTGGTTCGAAGAGCGCGACTTGATCGCACGGTTCGGCGACCAGTACCGGCGCTATCGAGACCGGGTAGGAATGCTATTTCCGTGGCGGGCGAAGGAGGCGAGGCCTGTCTCAGCGCAGCCCGAGCGTCAATCGTCTGAACCGATCTTCCAACCGCCACCGACCTGACGTTCGCGAAACTCCGGACGATATTCGCTGCGTGCGTCGGACGTGAGCAACTCACAGGGATCGAACCAGTGGATGGTTTTCTCGCTCGCGAGCGGAGCGGCGAGCTTACCGGTGAACTCCGGATTGTCCGGGCACCGGTGATGCCACAGTGCGGATCGATCGGGAAGTTCTGCGAAGCACAGGACTTCTTTGACACCACCGTTACAGTTCGTTGCGACGACGAGGACCGAGCCCGGAAGATCCAGTCGTGCGGCATCGACGCGAACGACTGTGTCGTGGTGGAACTCTCCCTGCTGCCAGTGATCGAGGAGCTCGTAGTGGCCGGCAACGCCGCGGATCTCTTCGAGGAGCGCTCCAAGTGTGAGCTGCGCGGCGAGATCTTGGACGCTCATGAGTTCCGGCATACCACAATCGAGCCGCATTAAGGTTGAGCGCGCCGGCCTATCTGCGTAAGGATTGCGGCGAAAATCGGGCTAGACGACTAAAAGCGCGCGGGTTTGCCGCGCGCGCTTTCGTCTTCAATGAACCATCACAGTCGCAGCGCGAACAGAGCACTCCGTTGCGAATCGCGGCGATCAGGCCCGTGGGATTGGACATCAGCATGCCGTGCACGGCGTCGTTCGCGACGACCGGCCGCGTGAACGGCAAGGATCGTGGTCACACCGCGCCGGCCGAACCCCCCGCGCCGGTCCCTGCGCCGCCCTGAGCGGCAGCGCCGGAGTCAGTGAGTCCCGCGCCTGCAGCTGAGCGCGGAGGTTGTTCGGTCGGGCGTGGCGAGCCCGAGCCGGAGTCTGTACTCGCCGGCTGCATTGGAGCTGGATCCCCGCGCCTTGGACATCACACATGCGCCCCGCGGACTCGTACTGGCAGTTTCCGCCGTAATCCTCGACAGTAAAAGTCGTGACGCCAAACCGGCTTCGCCAAACCGCACTTGCAGTCGTCTCGGCGATCGCAGGCATGGTTGCGCTGCCCGCGATTTGTCTCACGTTGCAGAACATCGGTCCTGCCGCCCGCGTCGTCTTCTACGATTACTTGCCACTCGAAGAAGGCATCATCGTCATCACTGCGGCCGTACTCGGTGCAAGTTTGGGTGGACAGGTTCCCCGGTGGTTGCGCCGCGCGCAGCCCACAGCGGCAGCGCGGCGCTGGCCCATCGCGCGTTTAGTCGCGCTCGGTCTACTGATGAGCTGGATTGCGTCGGAACACGTGCGCGCGTTCCCTGCGTCCGCAAGTGTCGCCGAGCGCGACGCCTGGGCGAGCGCTCGCGTGTCCAAGTACGTAGCTTTGAAGCACGTCGTCGCTGCCGTTCCCGAAGTTCAGCGTGACGTGGGGCGCATCGTCGCGATCGCGCCGACCGCACGCGACAAACATCGCTTCGCCCGCGAGATGAACGGCGACGACATGTTCTTCGCGCTCGACGTCATCGGAGAACGCGGCTCGGGCGTCTTTTATGTCCAGTGCACACTCGATGAGTTCCGAGTCTACGACTGGCGTCCGGGTCGGTGGGTGATTCACGGCCGCGAGTCGCGGATCGAACATGTCCCTGAGCTAGTGCCGCACTAGTGCCGCCCGCTCCCGACTCACCACTGCGTCGGTGAACTCTTCGACAGACTTTCCATGTCTGGCTTCTGTTGGATCCAATCGCCTGCAACCTTCGCTGCTTGCCTGGACAGGTACCGCTTGCCCGTCCGTGGCCGTGCGGGCTAGCGTTCGACCCTATCGGAAGGCCAGGGGTGTCCAAGGAGCACGATCGGACCGAGACAGCCGAGACGGAGGAGGCCGCGTTTCACGCGCTGCTGAAGCTTGCGGCACACGTGTCCACGCCTTCGCCGGCACACTCGGCTTCGCGTTTGCAGCCAGGGACTAAGCTGCTGGACGGTCGGTTGCACGTGCATCGCTATATCGGTGCGGGTGGAATGGGCATCGTCCACCAAGCCTACGATGAGCGAAGGCACGGGGACGTCGCGCTCAAGACGCTGAGTCGGCTCGGCCCGAGCGATGTCTATCGGTTGAAGAACGAGTTTCGATCGGTTGCCGACGTCAGCCATCCGAACTTGTGCCGCCTCTACGAGCTTTTCTACGACGCACAAGAGTGGTTCTTCACGATGGAGCTCGTCGACGGGGAACCGTTCGACAACTGGGTACGGCCGAACGATGTGCTCGACGAGTTGCGCCTGCGCGCGGCGTTGCTGCAGCTGTGCGATGCAATCTCGGCGATTCATGCGGTGGGGAAGCTGCACCGCGACTTGAAGCCACCGAACGTATTGGTCACACCGGAGGGTCGAGTCGTCGTGCTCGACTTTGGCCTCGCCTCGGATCCCGAACCGGGTGGAGTCGGACAAACGTTGCTGGAAGAGAGCTTGAGCGGAACGCCGGGCTACATGGCTCCAGAGCAGGCATCCGGCGCTCCCGCGACGACTGCGAGTGATCTGTATGCGATCGGTGTAATGCTGTTCGAATCGCTGACCGGAGCTTGGCCCTTCAACGGCCGCATGGGAGAAATACTCGCGGCGAAGCAACGCGATGCCGCGCCTCGTGCGCGGGCGATCGCTCGCGATGCGCCGGCCGATCTCGATGCGATTTGTGATGCGCTGCTCGAACGCGATCCGGCACGGCGGATGGGTATTCATGCGTTGCGAGAGAGTCTCGGGAGCACTGCTGCGAACGCGGTTGCGACGCCGAATCCCGCGCGGAGCGTGGCGCCATCTCCGCTGTCGCACGCACTCGATACGGTCGAGCTGCTCGGTCGTGAGGCTGAGCTCAAGGCGTTACGCGGTGCGTTCCACGCGTCGTGCTCGGCCGACAAGCCAGTGATCGTCTTACTGTCAGGTGAATCCGGGATCGGTAAGAGCGCACTGTGCGATGTGTTCTTGGCGGAGCTGCGGGCGTCGCGACGAAGTGTCGTGTTGTCGGGTCGGTGCTTCGAGCGCGAAAGCGTTCCGTTCAAGGCGTTCGACGTCGTAGTCGACGAGCTCAGTCGTTACTTGCGCAAGCTCGGCGACGAGGCCTACGGCTTGATGCCGCGCGACGCCTTTGCGCTACATCGGATCTTTCCCGTGCTCGGGCGCGTCGAGGCGATCGCGTCTGCACCCAACCGTGAGGTTCCCGATGCGCACGAGCTGCGGAGGCGAGGCTTTGCCGCGTTTGCCGAGCTGCTCGGTCGGATTCGCGATCGCCAGCCGCTAGTTTTACACCTCGACGATCTACAGTGGAGTGATGCTGACTCTACGTCGTTGATGATGCATCTGTTGAGTCAAGCGGATGCGCCGCGGTTTTTACTCGTGGTGAGCCACCGCAGCGAACAGATGGACGGCCATCCGTTCCTATCGCCGCTCTATCAAAAACTGCCGACTGACGCGCGGCTCGATGTTAGGCGCGTGCAACTCGGCCCGCTGCCTCAGGATGCGGTCCGCAGACTAGTCGGTTCGTCGTTGGCCGGATTCGAGCACGAAGCGGGCGGCAATCCGTTTTTGCTCGCTGAGCTCGGCCGTCACGCTGCCGCACATGCGCCGCAATCAGTCACAGAGCTTTCATTGCGATCTGTGATCGCCGCGCGAGCCGCAACCTTGCGCGAGGCCGAACGCAGCTTGATGGACTTGCTCGCGGTCGCGGGCCGGCCGATCGAGCTGATGCTTGCAGTCGAAGCAGCCAAAGTGGCGGAGGGGCCCCGCGCTTTGTTCGAAGCGCTGCGCGACGCACATCTCGCGCGCGCGACCGGCGATGGAACGCACGTCGAGTGCTTTCACGACAAGATCCGCGAGGCGTTGCTCGGTGAGCTTTCGAGCGAACGGTTGCGGGAGTGTCACGCTGCGCTGGCGCAAGCATTGTCGACGCGGACGGACACGGGCGCTGAAGAGCTCGCAGTGCATTTGCTCGCTGCGGGGGAGCGGGAGCTCGCCGCAGTGCAGTTGGCGCGTGCTGCAGATTCGGCTTTGAGCGAGTTGAGTTTCGAGCGCGGGGCGCGGTTGTACACACAAGCCCTCGAGCACGGCCGCTTCGAACCCGCGGAAGCACGCCGTTTGCGCGTCGCGCTCGGTCATGCGTTGACGTATGCCGGTCGGGGCGCGCAAGCCGCGAGTCATTACTTCGAAGCTGCGCGCATGAGCGAGCCGGGTGAGGCGATCGAGCTCGAGCGTCGCGCGGCGGAACAGTTGTTGATCTCCGGGCACCGCGAGGAAGGTCTTGCAACGCTCAACCGTGTCCTCGAGCACAGCGGCATCGCAGGTCCGACGCACGGGCCTGCACTCGCGAGATTGCTCGCAGCGCGGGTTCGGCTGCGTCTGGCTGGCCTGAAGTTCGAACCTAGAGCTGCGGAAACTATCGATCCGCTGGTTCTACGACGCGTGGATGCGTGCGGTGTCGCTGCGCGCACGCTGACGGTTCGCGAACCCGTGATGGGCGCGGTGTTCGGTGCAATGCACCTGCGGCTCGCGCTCGCGGCGGGTGAACCGTCGCGCGTGGTCGAAGGTCTCGCGACCGAGATCATGTATGCCGCGACCGAAGGGGTGTCTGCGGTCGATCGCATCGAGGAGCTGACCGCCTGTGCGCGCAGCATCGAGGTCACGCGCGCGGAGCCGAGCACCCAGGCGTACTTCACGACTGCGCTTGCGGCGCATGCACTTCTAACAGGTCGATTCTCGGAAGCAGCCGAGGCAGCGTCCCAAGCAGAGTTGATCTATCGCGAACGCTGCACAGGTGTCACGGGTCCGCTCAACCTCGCGCGTTGTATCTGGGCGCCCGCACTGTTGTTCATGGGCGAGATCCCGTCGGCAATGGGGCCGCTCGCAGCGTGGTTGCAGGATGCTCGCGCGCGCGAGGACCTCGAGGCCGAAGGTCAGCTCGGCGTGTATTTGTTGTATGGTGCGCTCGCAGCCGACGACGTCGCGGCGGTACGAGAAGGAATCAAGCCGACGCTAGCTCGCTGGCAACCGGACCATCGCGAGCCTGCCGGCATGACAGCTGTCCACGTGCTCGCCGCGCTCGAGTGTTATGAGCGTGCGTCGCCTCGAGCGTTAGTCAGCGTGCGCGACTTGTATCAGCCGTTCTTCCGTTCGTTCATGTCGCGCGTACAACTGTATCGCGTCGTCGTGATGGGCTACTGCGCCAACCTCGAGCTCGCGATCGCCGCTCAGGGCTTCGAACGAAACGCGCGTTTGCAACGCGCCGAAGTGTTTGCGACGCGGCTGTCTCGCGAGGGCGTGCGTTACTCGACGGCACTCTCACACTTGGCGCGTGCGTGCATCGCGTATTTGCGTGGCGATAGCCGGGTGGCCGCCGGGCTATTGCGGCGCGCGTGTGAAGACTTCGAAGCCGATCGCCAGATGTTGTGGGCGGCTTGCGCGCGCATGCGTCTCGGACAACTGCTCGGTGGAGCGGAGGGCGCGATGCACCACACGCGCGCAGTCGCCGACATGACTGTGCGCGGAGTCGCTTCGCCCGAACGGTTCGTGGCGACGTACGCGCCCGGCTATCCGGATTGACCGCGCGCCACGTCGTCGCTCATCGCTGCGGCGGCGTCGCCGCGCGGCACGACCATCGAATCGGATCGCACGGCTTCGCGTTCGATCGCAAGGTGCTCGCGCCAATACTCCGTGACGAAGACTTGCCCGGGATCGAGCTGAGCTCGGATGTCCATGAAGTCTTGCCAGCGCGGATACTGGTCGCGAATGTATGCGACGCCAGTTTCAGAGTCCGGAGCGGGTAGGCTCTTGGCCCAGTGCGGGCGAAAGCCAAACCGTGCGAGCAGCGACCAGAACTGCGGGTAGAAGTCGGTCGCTGCATTTTCGCGGTTTCGATCGAACCAGAAGATGTCGATGCGAACTACATCGGTGCCGTACGACGGACTGAGCATGAACGGCGAGCGTTTCGCCGCGTAGATCTCACATGCATACGTGCCAGCCGCCGCGAGCCCGTTGTCGCGATAGTGATCGCGCATCGCTCTCATGACTTCGCCGGTACGCTCGATCGGAATCCAGAGTTCGGTGAAGTCAGTCGGCATCAATGTGTCGGAGCTCTTGTCGTCCATCGGCAAGCCGCTGCGCCAGGTATCCCAAAACAACGTCGGCGTGGACGCATTGACCGGCGTAAACAGGTTGATCACCGGCCCGGCGATCACCGGCGTGAGCTTTTTGATCGCGCGATCGATGGCGTCGTGCCCGTAGCCGAGCCCGAGAAAACTATAGAACGCGTCGGCGACGAGTTGGCCCGCGAGTCCGATCGCTTCGTAGGGCTGAGAATTCAGCTTGGTGGGAACAGAGTTTTGCGCGAGATAGTCGGCGGGCTGCATATGCCGCGCTTGCCAAACCGTCACTTTGTTCACGCCCGGTTGGGGCCACCACAACAGGCGCGCGTACTGAGTGTTGGACAAGAATTCCTGCAAGCAGCCGGGGCCGTCGCCAAATAGATCGATCTCGCAATCTTGGGTTCGTGTCGTCGTCTCGTGACCGATGATGTCGTACCAAGGCACGCAGCGGAACGCGACGCGCGTAACCACTCCGAGTAGACCCATCGAGATTGCGATCGCATCGAACAGGGCGTCACCAGGCCGAGCCGTATGCGTATCGCCGTGGCCATCGATGAACGTGATCGAGTCGATCGCATCGCCGAGCGAATAGCGGGTCGAGCCGCCGGAACAGCCCATCTGCAGAAAGCCGCCGACGGTTTGATGCGTGATGCCGCCCAGGTTCGGCAGCGCCCAACCTGAGCCGTTCCTTTGTGCTTGCTGCTCGAGAAACCCTCCGAGGGTTTCGGAGTCGGGCCGATCGGGCCAGAGCGGGCAGGGCCCCAAAGTCATCCCGGCTTGCACCTCGATCACGCCGTTCGCAGGATCGTAGTGGAGCACGCCGCGTAGCTTTTCGATCGACACCAGCACGTCGCTCTTGCCGGCGATCGATTCTGGTACCGAGTGCGACGAGCCGATCACGCGCAGCGTGTGGTTGGAGCGAGCGGCGCCGACGATCAGCGCGCGCAGCTCCTGCTCGTTGCTCGGCGTTAGGACGTTGTGTCGCGATACGTGTGGGAAGTGGTTCATGTTCGCGCTTGATTTGAGGTTATTGGGCCGGTGAAGGGTCGATGTCAGGCGACGAGTGCGCGCGCCGCGCCCCGAACCGCGCGAGGATCGTGTCGATCGAGGGCCAAGCGAACGCGAGCATGCTTCCGAACGCCATCAGCGGCATGAACGCGATCAGCACTTTGTGGTCGACGTAGACGCGTTGTGTCACCAACATCACGATTTGGTAGAAGTGGTAGAAGCCGACGACGGCGAGTGTCCACGGCTCGATCGGCGCATCACGTCGCAATGACGGTAGTCGTGTGACTGTCAGTAACGCCACCGTCCCGTACACGAGCATGAACGTGCCTTGCGGCGTGAACGCCGTGTACATCTTGTCGAAGACTGACTGCAGCACGACTACGATCGCGACTCCCCCAAACATCGCCGCGGTCAGCAGCACGATTTGGAGCCACAGCTTCGCGCGCCATTGCTCGATCCAGTTGCAGCTCAGGCGCAGCGTGAACGAGAGGCCGGCGACGATCATCATCCAGCCCATGAAGTTGTCGATCGGGATGCCGAAGGCCGTGCTGCCAGGTGGGGCCGTCCCCGTTCCGTCGGCGCCCCAATACCACTTCCAATAGCCGACGGCTTCAGCGATCGGATCGAGCACGAAGTCGATGCTTGCGGCGAGTAAGCCGCATGCGAGCGAGCCCAGAACGAGGCCGAACCCGAGGCGTTCCGTCGTGCGCCGTGCTGCGTGGATGATGCTCGCCCACCCGAGCACGATCCAAAGCGGGACGTCCGTGATCATCACTAAGAACTGGGGATATCGATAGTAGTTGTCGCTGCCATCTCGGCCTGACTTCATCAGCGCTTGCAGGAAGCCAGGTAGCTCGTCGATCGGCGTCCCGAACAGGTATTCGACCGTGAAGCCGACCAGGCACGCCGCGATCAAGGTCATCACGTCGAGGCGCCCGCGTCGCACCGCCGTATAGAACCCCCAAGCGAAGAGGGCGAAGACGCTCAGCTCGAGGCAGATGAAGTAGGCCGGTATCTCCGCGCGCATGAAACATCCCTCCGTGGGGTCGCTATGCCGGCTTCTAACACGCTTCGCGTGGGTCGAAGCCAAGGTGCCAGAGTTGAAACGCAATCGATAGCCGCGTGCCGTCGGGTGCATTTCAGCTCTCGGTATGGGGTGGAGAGGGCAGTGCGCGGATGTGACCGAGTTTCGCGAGCCAGCCGCCCGTGCGGAACGCGAATGCAGTGATCTCTGTCACAGCAGTCGAATCGTTCCTCGCCAGACTAACTAGGCATGGAACGCTGGCTCGGCTCCTTGGTCGCGTGTTTGGTCTTCGCAGCGTGTAACGGCGACGGTCATCCGCCTGAATCGAAGACTGACCCAACGACCAAGCCGTCTCCCGAGCTCGTTGAAAGCGTCGTTTCGGCGATGGATCTGACCGCGGATCCTTGCCAAGACTTCTACCGATATGCCTGCGGTGGATGGATCGACGATACCGAGCTCGATCCGGACGAGACGCGCCGCTCGCGCAGCTTCACTCTGGCTCGCGACTCGGTCACAGAGCGACTCGACAGGATCGTGACAGAGGCGGTCGAGGCGGTTGGCAATGATTCCGAGCTCGAACGGCTTCGCGTGTACTTCGGCTCGTGCTCGGACGAGGAGGCGATCGAGCAGGCTGGAGTCACACCGCTCGAGCCCTACTTCGCGCAGATCGACGGCGTGACTGATCCGAGTTCGCTCATGCGCGTGCTCGGCGAATTTCACGCGCAAGCGATCGATGCTGCATTCAGCTTCACGACCTACACCGCCCCCGGATCGAGTGTGACCGAGCCGATGTTCGACCACGTGGCGTTGCCACTGCTCGAGAAAGACGCGTATCTACGCACGGACGAAGCGAGCGTGGGTATCCGAGACGGCTATCTCGAACACGTCGCTCACATGTTGTCGCTGAGTGGGCTGAGTGATGGACTGGCTGCGGCGACGAAGGTTCTCGCGCTGGAAGGTGAGCTCGCAAAGGTTTCGCTCAGTGATGCCGATCGCCGAAACTTGGCTGCGATCTACCATCCGACGAATCTCGACGGACTAAAGCAGTACGCACCTTCACTGCCGTGGTCTGACTATCTGTCTGCAGTGGGCGTGGGCGATATCACGGGTGGGATCAATATCGCAGAGCTCGAGTACTACAGGGCACTCGATCGGCTGCTCACGAAGACGCCGCTCGAGGATCTTCGTGTCTACCTTCGCTGGTGTGTCCTCCACGCGACCGTCGATGATCTGCCGAAGCGTTTCCGAGACACGGATTTCGAGTTCTTCTCGCAGGTACTCGCCGGGCAACGCGAGCCGATTCCGCGGCGCGAGTTATGCCTCGAAGGCATGCGCAGCGCGATTCCAGATGCGGTCGGCGCAGTGTACGTGGCGAAGTACTTCGATCGCGAGAGTCGGGAGGATGCGGCGGAGATCCTCCAATCGATTCACGACGCGTTTCGCGATGATGTGACGACACTCGTTTGGTTGGAAGCGGACACGCGTGCTTGGGTGCTCGCCAAACGCGAGGCCACGTTGAATCAGATCGGCTATCCCGATGTTTGGGAGACCTACTCGGACCTCGCTCTCGTGCAAGGACAACCGGTCGCGAACACGCGCGCGGCGCAACGGTTCCGGATCAGAAAGGCGTTCTCGACGGTCGGTAAGCCTGCCGATCGAGCCCTGTGGCAGTGGGACGCTGCAACCGTCAACGCGGCAAGCTCGGCGCTGAACGTGATCAATCTTCCCGCCGGCATCCTTCAGACGCCTTTCTACTCGAGGGACTATCCGTTGAACGTCAACTACGGATCGATCGGCACGGTCATGGGTCACGAGTTGACACACGGCTTCGATGACAGCGGTCGCTTCTTCGGCCCGGATGGAGTTCCTGGGCTCTACTGGTCGGAACCACAGATCGCGAAGTTCCAAGAGCGAACGATGTGTATCAAGGAGCAGTTCGACGCGTATGAGATCGAGTCCGGCCTCCATGTGAACGGTGCACTCACCCTCGGCGAGAACATTGCCGATCTCGGGGGATTGAAGCTCGGATTCGAAGCCTTCGCCCGAACACGGGGCGCTGATGCAGAACCGTTGCCGCGCGTGGCTGACCTGACCGACGAGCAATTGTTCTTCGTGGCGTTCGCTCAGCGCCAATGCGAGCTGAAAACCGAGGAGCAAGCTCGTTTGAGCATCCTCACGGATCCGCACAGTCCGGGTCGCTTTCGCGTCGAGGGACCCCTCTCGAATCTGTCGCAATTCAGCGAAGCGTTTAGCTGCTAAGATGGCGACGCGATGAAGCGGGCGCAGCCCTGTGCAGTTTGGTGAGCTCCGCGAGCATCCGCTGCGTTACGCTGATTCGAGCAGCTTTGTTGCGGCGGCCTTCGCCTGCTCGAACGTCGAAAAGTTCCGAATCCGGATGCCGAGTCCGAGCGCCATCGATCTGGCGGCCATCATCGCCTTGTCCCAGTCGGACACTACCAAACAGTCGCGTCCGCCTCGTGCTTTGAACGCAGAGAACCAGCGATGACCGTTCGTGAGCGTGCGTGGCTCGAAGCCGGTGAGCCGAGTTGCATCGCTGATCCAGACGGGCGTGTCCATCGCTGCGACTAACGTCTCGAAATCCTTGCGCGCGTTCTCGGACAACGCCCAAGTGGATCTGCCGACGAAGGTTGTAAGGATCAGACGGGGGCCAAGTGCGTTTGCTGCGATGGTGTCGGTGCCCAAATCCATGGGCCGAGAGACGGACATGTTCTTTGAGATTGTCACGGCGGCCAGCCGGTGCAATCCGTCGTGAGCCGGCCGGCACACCTAAAACTCAGATTCATCGAGAAACGTGAGTGGCTTCGGTAGGCGTTCCTGCTCGGCCGAGTGAAACGTACGTCGGCGGCGATCGGCGCGAGACTCGGAGAATGTGGGAGTCTCGACCTCGACGATCACCAGCGCCTGACCAGCCGCAGCACTTCGCCGTCGCCCGAGTCCGTGCCTGGACTCGTCAAGTAGATCGAACCTTCGTCGACGAGGATCCGCGATTCGACAGTCAACCTCGGAGTGCCCCACACGTACCGCGTCTCGCCTGTCTGTTTGTCGGTTCGGTTCAAAATCACGTAGCCCTCCGACGACGCGAACAGCCAGAACACGGTATTGCCCGACGCGGCGATTGCGAATGCAGCGTTCGTAGTCAGGCTATTCTCGTCCATGCCGAGTGTTTCACCGAGGCCGCTGTCCTCGTTGTAGATCGAAGTGCCGGTGGCGTTGCCCTCGTCCCACCACAGCCAGTAGATCGCATCGTCGTCGGCAGAGAGATGCCGCGGCCAGCGGCCGGGCTTATCGGGTTCGGCGACCTGTTTGAGATCGGATCCGTCAGGATTCACCCGCCATAACTTCTGCTCGTCGGTGAAATAGATCTGTTCGCGATAGAGTACGAGATCCGTCGGCGATACTAAGGTCGCGAGCAGCTGGGATTGGACTCCCCCGTCCAATTGAGCAGCCCGCATCAGCCGTGACGCACCGGTGGTCGAGCGATCGAACCAGTACAGATTGTCCACGTCTGTTGCCAGCGACTCGGCAAATCCGATGCCGCTGATCAGCGCGTTCGGTACACCATCGCGCAAGGTAAGTGTCATCAACTGGAACGCGTCGGGCCTTCCCTCGCTGAACCAATACGCACGCCCGGTCCTCACGATTAGGTCGCGGATCGGATTCTTGTCCTCTGCGATCCGCATTTGCTCGCCGGTGTCGAGTACGATTTTCTCGATGCTCGAGTCACCGTTGAACGAGCCATCGACGCCGAATGTGCCACCGTTGGCGAAGTAGAGTGCCCCGTCATCGCTCGCGAGTGAGTTCGGCCGATGTTGATCGCTCGCGAGAGTTTTGCCGCAGACACTTCCATCCCAGCACGTCCATCCTTCGTCACACGCTCGCTCCGAACAGCGCGCGGTTTCGAGACATTTGCCTGCGTAACATGCATAGCCCGCTGCACAATCCGTCGCCGCGCACCGGTCGCGCGGAACGACACACTCGCACGTCGAGAAGTGTCCATCTTCGCAAAGCGTAACTGCGGTTTCATTCAGTCCCGTGCATGAGACGAAGTCACACAGTTTCAGATTGGCCTCACCATCCGTACACGCAATCACAGGATCCGGAACGCAGCTCGGCTGATCGCACGCCGGGGGAGTCGGTTCGGGCGGTGGGCTGGAGGCGGCGGGCGCGCTGCAAAGCCCGCGTCGACACGTGAAGTCGTCGCCTAGCTCGCGGCATTCGGAATCGCGACGACACGTGCTCGCGCACAATGCTGGCGTCGCCGGATCGTCGCCGCACGCCTGTGCTGCGTCCGGATCGTTGCTCGAAATACAGCGCGTATCCCCGCTGCAGCTCGCGGCGTTGTCGCACGTTCGACTGCAGATTCCGCACAGACAAGCTAGCTCGTCACCGCACTGTGCATCCCGATCGCACGCGCGCAACCAGCTCGTGGTCTTGTCGGGAAACGGCCTTCTCGACTTGCCACAGGCTACGACGCTCAACACGAGCAGGCCGATCCACAAGTATCTCATGACGCTTCCTCACGATCGCTTCGCTCGTCGAACTGTGCGTGCTGGCCGAAGTAGAATGTGACGTCTACACGTTCCTCCGGCGGAATCGGATGCTGCAGGTTCTGCGCGTGAACGCGGTCCCACACTGCGTGAACCTCTTCGCGAACGCGCTGGAGCAAGCCGTACACTTCGTGTTCGTTGGGATGTCCCGCATGCAGACTAAAGGTCAGAGTGCTGCCGCCGACGCGATCTCCCTTGTTGGAGCGCGCGCCGCTCGCGCGCAACTTCGCACCGATCGCGTTGGCCATTGCTCGAAAGTGGTCGAACACTGCGACTTCCCAGCCTTGCTCCGAACCGACAGGAATCCGTAGCTCCGTGCAGCACAGTGTGGCGTGCTCGATGTCAGTCGAGTCGGCTTGGATCCGCCCGTCGTCGATCAGCGCTGCGATCGCTTTGCGACTCACATCGTGATCGAAGGGAAGCTTCGAGATGAGCAGCGGCGCCAGAACTTGCTGGTGGTCGTAGACCGCGAGCCACACGAAATGGAGCAAAACGTCGAACTCCGACTCCGCTGCGACGGAGGCACGAACCTCTGCGGTCGTCACCTGATAGTGCGCAGCATCCCCACGACCGGCCGCCGTAACCAGACCGCTCGTCGTAAGGTCCTTGAGCACCGCGGCCAAATCGACTGCGTTTTCGCGCCTGAAGTCGTGCGCGAGCTCCTTGCGGCTCGCGCCACCCTGCTTGGTCAAGTGCTCGAGGACCAGTTCCCACAACGTGCGATCGCGCTGCGTCTCACTCTCGGATAGTCGCTGGATCTTCTTTTGATAGCTGCGAAGCGCCAGTCCGAACATATCGGCGGCGACTTTGCGCGTGACACCTTGGGCTTCGAGC
>DASRXR010000778.1:0-14368 GCA_035687405.1 Polyangiales bacterium | reverse complement strand
GGCGAGCAGTGGAACCCGAGGTTCACACACTTCACCACGTTGCAGTACGGCCTGACGATGGTCGGCTTCACGGGTGTCCTCGCCAGCGGAGCAATTCTACCCGCCTCGAACGACGTCCACTGGCGCGGCAACATCATGTTCGACAGCGGTGCGCGCAGCTTCTTTGCCGCATCGAGTGAGTCCGGCCGCCGCAACGCTTCGACCGTGAGCGACTACATGGCACTCGGGCTCGTGATGGCTCCGTTCGCCGTCGACGCCTTTTTGGCTGCCGGCGCGGTTCACGGCAACTACGACGTCGCGTTTCAAATGGCGCTGATCGGCGCGCAGTCGCTGATGGTCGCAAACCTCGTCACGAACCTGACCAAGCGCTTGGTCGGCCGCGCGCGACCGGACATTGGAAACTGCAAAGCCGGCACCGAGATGGCCTGCGCGACTGAAAACGAAAGTTTCATCAGCGGCCACACGAGCGCTGCATTTGCAGGCGCTGGCTTGATGTGCGCGAACCAGCAAAACTTGAAACTCTACGGCTCCGGAGCGGCAGGTTGGATCGCGTGCGGCGCAGCGTTGGGCGCAGCGACGACCGTAGGCACGTTGCGCATGGTCGCCGATCGCCATCACCTCAGCGACGTATTGGCTGGCGCCGCAGTCGGACTCGCCGCGGGTTATCTGCTGCCGAATCTCACGAACTTCGACTTCGGCAATAACGGCCGTTCGCATGGATCACTGATGCCGCTCGCTGGAGCCGGCACCGTCGGGATGCAATACGCCGGCGCGTTTTGAGCATGCGTGATCACGGATCAAGGCGCAGGCACGTGCGCTTGGATCGCGCTCAATAGCTCCGCAGGCTCGTCGGTTCCGATGCGAAACCGGCGTCCACCGCGCAGCCTGAGCTCGACGGCATCGTAACCGGAGACGTTCCACAACCAGCCGTCGGGGATCAGCCGGATTCCCCACCCGTTGATCCACGAGTTGCGAACCACAGTCGCTTGCTCGATGTCTCGCATCTCGACCGTGCGGCGGATGAACCCGAGGCCGAAGAAGCAGCACACGCGATCTCGATCGACCTCGGTCGTCAGGGTCGGAAACAACACTGCGACCAAGCCTGCGAGGAACAGTGACGTTCGAACTGCGACGAGCGGTACGCCCGTGGCACCGACAGTCGCGAAGGCCAGCAAGACTGCAGCGGCAAGGCCGGCCAGGATCACGGTGCCGAACTGTGTGTGCCGATAGGTATGGTTCATGAGCGCGGTCGCGCGATGATACGCCTGTTTTTCGGTGCAATTGAGGTGTCCACCCTCGCCGGTTCACGACGCCACGGCCGGAGACCGAAGGCTCGGGCGGATGCGCGGGTGCACGCCGGGATTACTCGGTAAGCATGACCGCATTCACCTACGTCGCGGCACGCTTGCCGGCCCAAGACCTCACCCGCGCGAGGAAGTTCTACGAAGAAAAAGTCGGCCTCACGCCCGCGGAAGAGCGACCGGGAGGCCTGCGCTATCAGATCGGCAGCTGTGCCTTCGCGCTGTTTGCCTCGCAAGGCAGCGCCTCTGGAACGCACACGCAGCTCGGGCTCGAGACCGACGACCTCGAAGCGACCATCGCTACGCTTCGCAAGCGCGGCCTCGTCTTCGAAGAATACGACCTGCCCGGCCTCAAGACCGTGAACGGAATCGCGGAGGTGCAAGGCAACTACCCGAGCAAAGGCGGCAAAGGTGAGCGCGCCGCCTGGTTTCGCGACAGCGAAGGCAACCTGATCGGGATCGGGCAACCCGTTCGCTGATCCGTTCTGCGCCTGCCGCGGATGGCTGCAGCGCCTAGCCCCAAGGCGGGGAAGCGACGTATCTCACCGATACCTTCGTCCAATCGTTGGATGTTCCCGCGCGTGCTTAGCTTCGTCTCGACATTCACGTCGGAGTGGAGCAACCGATGAACAAGCTGTTCCGCGCAGTCCTCGAGGCCCACGGCGAACTGCCCAACTGGGCGAAAGCCAAGTATGTGGCGAACACGAACTTCACGCCGATCACGATCAATATTGCCTCGGTGAAGGCGGCGCGAGTTCGGTCGAAGACCGATACTTAAGTATCGTGGTGTTTTCCCGGGATTGGCGCATCCTCGCGGCTCGGCGAAGGCCACGAAAGGGCTTGGATGGAGCGCGTGTTCAGCCGTCTCCTGCTCCAGCTCGCGTTGCCAGGAACGCACCTATGACGCAGCACTCCGGATATCGATTCGAGGTCCTCAGATCGGACGGAGAGTTCACTTTGTACCGGGCGCGAATCGGCGATGAGCGGCCGCGACTCGGGCTTGCTACGACTGAACAGCAACCGCC
Source organism: Polyangiales bacterium (assembly GCA_035687405.1). Classification (GTDB taxonomy): domain Bacteria; phylum Myxococcota_A; class Polyangia; order Polyangiales; family JAFGIB01; genus JADGRF01. The sequence continues at coordinate 12,042 of DASRXR010000778.1, read as the reverse complement.
GCCGGGGAGCATCGAGCGCCTCACGCACGAGTACAGCCTCGCCTCGGAGCTCGATCCAGCCTGGGCCGCTCGGCCGCTCGAGCTCACGCGATACGAAGGCCGGCCCATGCTCCTGCTCGAAGACTTCGGCGGCGAGCCTTTGGATCGCACCCTCGACCGAGCGCAAGGCACGCCGATCGAGCTCACGCTCTTCCTCGCGCTCGCGAGCAACTTGGCCGGAGCGCTCGCACACGTCCACCGGCGAGGCCTGATCCACAAGGACATCAAGCCTTCGAACGTGCTCGCGGACGAAGTCGGAGGAGTGCGCCTCACCGGGTTCGGAATGGCCTCGCGCTTGCGCAGCGAGCGGCAGACCCCGGGGCCTCCAGAGCTGATCGCCGGCACTCTCCCGTACATGGCGCCCGAGCAGACCGGGCGCATGAACCGTTCGATGGATGCTCGCAGCGATCTCTACTCGCTCGGCGTCACGCTCTACGAACTGTTGACTGGAGCGCTGCCGTTCACGGCTTCGGACCCGATGGAGTGGATCCATTGTCACATCGCGCGGCAGCCATCCGCCCCGAGTGAGCGCGTGACTGGGCTGCCGCCTCCGATCGGCGCGATCGTCCTGAAGCTTCTCGCGAAAAATCCGGAAGATCGCTATCAAACGGCGGCCGGCGTCGAGATCGATCTCCGCCGATGTGTCACCTCGTGGCTGCTCCACGAGCGCATCGACGCGTTCGACCTCGCCGAGCGCGACGTGTCAGATCGGCTGCTCATGCCCGAAAAGTTGTACGGGCGCGAGGCTGAGATCGAAGTGTTGATGAACGCGTTCGAGCGCGTCGTGACGACCGGCAAGACTGAGTTGGTATTGGTGTCGGGCTACGCGGGTATCGGCAAGTCGTCGATCGTCAACGAGCTGCACAAGGTACTCGTTCCACGACGAAGCTTGTTCGCAGCCGGCAAGTTCGATCAGTACAAGCGCGACATCCCGTACGCGACGCTCGCCCAAGCGTTTCAAAGTCTGGTGCGCCAACTCCTCAGCAAAAACGATGCAGAGCTGGCGCACTGGCGAGACGAGCTACGCGCCGCGCTCGGCGTGAACGGCCAGCTGATGGTCAACTTGATTCCCGAGCTCGCCCTCGTGATCGGGGAACAGCCACCCATTGCGCAAGTGGAGCCGCAAACCGCGCAGGCTCGCTTTCACTTGGTGTTTCGCAATTTGCTGAGCGTGTTTGCAAAGCCGGAGCAGCCGCTCGTCCTATTCATCGATGATCTGCAGTGGTTGGATACCGGCACGCTGCAGCTGCTCGAGCGCTTGGCTACGGAGCCCGAAGCGCGCAACATTCTGTTGATCGGCGCCTATCGCGACAACGAGGTCGGTGCCGCGCATCCGCTCTCGAGTACGCTCGCGGCGATCCGCGGTGCAGGGGGTGGCGTTTCGGAGATCACGCTCGAGCCGCTGCAGGTCAGCCATCTCGCGCAGCTCGCCGCCGATGCGTTGAATACCGAGGTCGCACGCACGCGCCCGTTGGCCGAGCTGCTCGCGGAAAAGACCGGAGGCAATCCGTTCTTTGCCGTCGAGTTCGTCACGGCGCTCGGCGAAGACGGGCTCCTGACGTTCGATTCCGCGAGCTCCAGTTGGCAGTGGGACATGCACCGCATCCGCGCGAAAGCCATCACTGACAACGTGGCAGATCTCATGTCGGCCAAGTTGAGCCGGCTGCCGTTCGCGACGCGTGAAGCGTTGGGGCAACTCGCTTGTCTCGGCAACGTTGCAGACATTCGCACCGTCTCGCTCATGCGCGGAAGCTCGGAGAGTCAGGTCCACGCGACGCTGCGAGACGGTGTGGAGGCGGGCCTCGTGCTGCAAGTGAACGGATCGTTCGCGTTCATGCACGACCGCGTTCATGAAGCGGCCTATGCGTTGATTCCGCAGACTGTGCGCGCAGTGGCGCATCTGCGGATCGGGCGAGTGCTGCTCGCGCTGACTCCGGCGAACGAGCTCGAAGAAAAGATCTTCGAGATCGTGCACCAATACGACCGCGGGGCATCGGCGATCGATTCGCTGGCAGAGCGCGAGATCGTCGCGGAGCTCTACTTGGTCGCCGGCAAACGCGCGAAGACTTCGAGCGCGTACGCCTCAGCTTCAGCCTATTTCGCGGCAGGGCGCGCGCTGCTGAGTGATCGCGCCTGGACACATCGATACAAGCTGACCCTCGACCTCGAGCTACACCAAGCCGAGTGCGAGATCGTACTCGGTGACTTGGCCCAGGCCGAACAGCGGCTCGCCGCATTGTCACAGCACGCGTCAGGGCTCACCGACCAGGCCGCCGTAGTGTGCCTCGCCGTGTTGCTGTACTTCACGACCGGCAGAAGCGATCGCGCGGTCGAAGTCGCACTCGGTTTTTTGTCGCGCGTCGGCATCACATGGACAGCGCGGCCGACCGAAGCGGAAGTACGCCACGAATACTTGGAGATGCGCCGCAAGCTCGCGTGGCGGCCGATGGAGACGCTCATCGACTTGCCGGCCATGAGCGATCCCGACTGCATCGCGACGATGGCGGTGTTGACCGAGTTGTTCCCGGCTGCCTATGCAGTCGATCGATACCTGCTGGAGCTCGTGCTCCTACGCATGACGAACTTGAGCCTGGAGCGGGGCAACTGCGAGAGCTCGAGCGTCGCCTACTCCGCGCTGAACATGGTGCTGGGCTCGCACTTTGCCGACTACAAGACTGCCTACAGCCTGGGCGACCTCGCACGTACGCTCGTGGACCGGCGCGGCGTGAATCGTTTCAAAGCGCGGGTGTATTCATGTTTCGGCGCGTTCGCCATGCCGTGGATCAAACACCTGCCGCTCTGCCAGCCGCTCATGCGGCACGCGTTCGAGGTCGGCAGCTCCATGGGCGACATGGCTTTCGCTGCCTACAACGCGCGAAACCTGATCACGCATCTGCTCGCATCAGGTTTGCCGCTCAGCCAAGTCCAGCGTGAGGCCGAGCAGACGATGGCGTTTGCAAAGCGAATCGAGCTGGGCCTACCCGCGGAGCGATTCATTCGCCAACTCGAGCTCGTCGAAAAGCTTCGTGGCGTGTTCACCGAGCACGGGCCGGTGGACGAGGCATGGGCGAAGCAGGAAGTCGAGGCGGACCCACGTCTCGCGATGATGGTTTGTTATCACTGGGTGTTCAAACTCGAGGAACGATTCTTCGCGGGAGACTTTCAGACTGCGTTGGATGCGGCAGCCCGCGTCGGCGGTATTCGCTGGGCGATGCGCTCGTCGATCGAGGAAGCCGAATACGATTTCTACGCTGCACTCTCACACGCTGCAGCGAGTGACAAGAGTTCGGAGGAGCAACGTGCAGAGCATCTCAAAGCGCTCGCGAAACACTACGAACGGATCGTCGTCTGGGCCGAGAACTGCCCGGAGAACTTTGCCAATCGCCAGGCATTGATCGGCGCCGAGATCTCGCGGCTCGAGGGGCGCCCGCTCGACGCGCAGAACCTCTACGAAGAAGCGATCCAGCTGGCGCGCAAACACGGGTTCATTCAAAACGAAGGGCTCGCAAACGAGCTCGCGGGCCAGTTCTATCTAACACGCGGCTTGGAGACGGCTTCAGAAGCATATCTTCGCAACGCGCGCACTTGTTACGAGCGCTGGGGCGCGATGAGCAAGGTGAAGCAGATCGATGCGCGGTATCCGCAGTTGCGCGCACGTGCAGTGCCGGGCTTTCCAACAGCCCGAATCGATACGCCGGTCGCACAGCTGGACGTGCAGACCGTCGACAAAGCCTCACAGACCCTGTCGAGTGAGATGGTCTTGCCGAGTCTGCTCGAGAAGCTCATGCGCCTCGCCGTCGAGCACGCGGGCGCAGAGCGCGGGCTTCTGGTCTTGCTCCGCGACGAGGAAGCGTACATCGAAGCTGAGGCGACGACCGGGCGCGGCAGCCTGGAGGTCGCGGTTCGAAGCGTTCGAGCCACGTCCGCGGATCTTCCGCTATCCGCACTTCAGTACGTGTTGCGAACGCACGAGCGCATGGTGCTCGATGACGCTTCGGCGGAAGGTCTCGACGCAAACGATGAGTATGTCAGCCAGAATCAGCCGAAGTCGGTCTTATGCCTTCCGATCTTCAAACAGACGAAGGTCGTCGGTGCGCTGTATCTCGAGAACAATCTCACGACGTGTGCGTTCACGGCCGATCGCGTTGCGGTTCTCGACTTTCTCGCCTCACAAGCCGCGATCTCGCTCGAGAACGCGCGGCTGTATTCGGATCTACAGCGCAGCGAGGCGCTGCTGAAGGAAGCGCAGCACCTCAGCTCGACCGGAAGTTTTTACTGGCGCGTGGCATTGGACACGCTCGAGTTTTCAGAGCAAACGTTTCGTACGTATGAGCTCGACCCCAGCCTGCCCGTGACGCTCGGCTTGATCACGTCGCGCGTGCACCCGGAAGATCTTCCACTGTGGCAAGAGATCATCGACGTCGCGCGCGGCCCTGCGACAGACCTCGACTACGTGTACCGGGCAAAAATGCCGGACCTCACGGTCAAACATCTTCATCTCGTAGCGCACGGAGCGCGCGACAACGACGGCCAGTTGGAATACATCGGGGCAATTCAGGACGTGACACAACGTCACTTGGCGGAAGAGGCGCTCGGCAAGGTCCGATCCGAGTTGGCCCACGTGGCGAGAGTCACCACGCTCGGAGCGCTGACGGCCTCGATCGCACACGAAGTCAGCCAGCCGCTGTCGGGCATCGTCACGAACTCGAGCACGTGTCTCAGGATGCTCGCGGCAGATCCTCCGAACGTCGACGGCGCGAAGGAAACGGTTCGCCGAACGATCCGTGATGGCCACCGCGCGTCCGACGTCATCACGCGATTGCGCGCGCTCTTCGGAAACAAGGAAGCCACGAGCGAACCGGTGGACCTGAATGAGACCACTCGGGAAGTGATCTCTCTCTCTTGGAACGAGCTTCAGAGTGGACGGGTGATCCTGCGGACCGAACTGGCTCCCGACCTGCCGCCGGTCACCGGCGATCGCGTGCAACTCCAGCAAGTGATTCTGAACCTCCTCCTGAACGCGGCAGATGCGATGAGCGGAATCGACGACCACTCCAGACAGTTGATAATCAAGACTGAGGTCCAACACGGCGATCACGTGCGCCTGAGCGTGCAGGACGCGGGAGTGGGGTTCGATCCTGACAGTGTGAACAAGCTGTTCGAACCCTTCTACTCCACGAAGAGCGACGGCATGGGCATGGGCCTCTCGGTCAGTCGGTCGATCATCGAGAGTCACCACGGGCGCCTGGGGGCTGCTCGGAACGAGGGTCCGGGGGCGACGTTCTACTTTTCGATTCCCCTACAGTCCTCCGACGGTTTGAACAGCACGCCTACGCTGAGCCCGATTCGTGGTCCTATTTTGGCGCCCAAGGGGCGCGGCGTGAGGAGTCTGTGACGGATATCCGTTCATTGGTGTCAGTCGTCGACGATGACGAATCCGTACGCGAGTCGCTGCCCGACTTGCTGAAAGAGTTGGGCTTTGCCGTACAGGCATTCTCCTCGGCTGAAGAGTTTCTCGCGTCGGAGTACCTCGCGAAAACTCAATGTTTGATTTTGGACATCGCGATGCCCGGTATGACTGGAACGGAGCTCCAGCTGGAGTTGATCCGGCGCGGGGAAAAGATCCCGATCGTCTTCATCACTGCCCAGATCGATGAAACGGTTCGCCGGAGCGTGGTCAAACGCGGCGCGGTGGACTGCCTGTTCAAGCCGTTCACTGAAGCAGCTTTGCTCAAAGCTTTGAATGCCGCACTCGGTGTGAGCTGAGCGAGTCGCGTCAGTCGCGGTGACCGACACCAACGTCCAATAGACGCGTAGGCGATCAGGTGGTTTCGTGGCTTCATGGATCACGTGGTATTCATCGTCGATGACGACCCGAGCGTGCGCGAATCGCTAGTCGGCCTGGTCGGAACGATGGGTCTAAACGCAGTGAGCTTCGAGTCAGCTGCCGACTACGTGCACTTCCCCGAATCGGACGTGCCGGCGTGCCTTCTGCTGGATGTGAACTTGCCTGACATGAATGGGCTCGAGTTCCAGCGTCAGCTCGCAAATCGAGCACATCCACCGATCATTTTCATCAGCGGAAAAGCCGATGTTCCGACCTCCGTCCGCGCGCTCAAAGCAGGTGCGTTGAACTTTCTGACAAAGCCACTCGTGACAGAGGATCTGATCGATGCGATTCGGGATGCGCTCGAACAAGACCGCAAGGCCCGGCACGAACGCAGCGAGCTCGCACGCTTGCAGGCGCGTGCTTCACAACTCACGCCGCGCGAGCGCCAAGTCTTTTCGCTCGTGATCAGCGGGCTACTCAACAAGCAGTCGGCGGCAGAGCTCGGCATCAGCCAGGTTACGCTTCAGATCCATCGCGGTAAGATCATGCAGAAGATGTCCGCGCGAACGACGCGTCGCCGGACCGACCGGACGGTGGGCCGAGGCGTATCTGAGCGCGCTCGAAGATCTCAATCGACTGATCGGAGATGCGACGGCGTTGCGCGAGTTGTCTCGGCCCGACTAACACTCGACTAACAGAAACTCGTGATGGTTCGCCGCGCTGGTTGTCACTAGGTTCTCGAAGTCTACGAAACCCAAGGTTTCAAACTTCAAGATCTGGAGACTCAGCATGTTTGGAAAGAAACTCGCGACGTCTGGAGCCATCTCGTTCAGTCTGTGGGCCTGCTCGTCCGCTGCCGAAGCGGCACCTCGCTCGGTCGGAAACGCGCGCGTTTTGCAGTGGGCGCAAACGAAAGTGGCCAGCGAGAAACCGCCACCAACCACGGCTGCACGCTAAAAACCGCACGAGCACACGCGCAACACGAGCAGCATGTTCCGCGTGGCTCGATCGCGGTCTTGCATTCGCAAGACAGACATGGGAGTGGTCGCTGCATACGTCCGTAAGTCGATGCCAGCAGCTATGTCACGCGCCACACCGATTGTGTTCGTCGTCGATGACGACATCTCGGTGCGTGAATCGCTGGAACAAATGATTCGCTTCGCGGGTTGGCAACCCGAAACCTTCGAGTCTGCCGAAGCCTTTCTCGATTCTCCGAGACCGCTCGTTCCGAGCTGCTTGATCCTCGACGTCGGTCTTCCGGCTCTCAATGGTCTCGATCTCCAGCAGCAGATCGCAAGCGATCGGCTCGAGATGCCGATCATCTTCATCACAGGTCGCGGCGATGTACAGACGACGGTGCGAGCGATGAAGGCGGGCGCAGTCGAGTTTTTGACGAAGCCGTTCAGCGACGACGTGCTGCTGAGCGCGATCCGGAGTGCGCTCGAACGCAGCGAGGCGACGCTCGGTGATGTTTCGGAATTGGAAGCGCTGCGGAGATGTCACGCTTCACTCAGCCGCCGCGAACAAGAAGTCATGGCGCTGGTCGTATCCGGCATGTTGAACAAACAAGTCGGTAGTGAGCTCGGCATCAGCGAGATCACCGTCAAGGCACATCGCGGCAAGGTCATGCGGAAGATGGAAGCCGGCTCGCTCGCGGACCTCGTGAACATGGCCGCGAAGCTGCGACTCGCAACCAAGTCTGAGCCGACCCCTTGATGCGCTCAGGGTCACGCACTATTACCCCGGGGTGCCTCGAACGATCGCAACCATCTTGGGCTTCGCGCTCGCCTGCAGTATCGGCGCGGGCTGCGGTGATGACGAAACTACGCCTCCGACCGGAGACAACGGCGGCACAGGCGGCGCACCGGTTGCGGGGAAAGCCGGCTCGAATGCCGCGGGTTCAAATGCCGCAGGCGCAAATGCCGCGGGCGCAAATGCCGCAGGTTCGGGCGCAGACGACCTCGATCTCTACGGCAGCTTCAACGTCTCGTTCGTGCCTGCCGACCCTGACACGATGAGCGCAGCTCGCACGTCGATCATCGGCAAGGTCAACGACGGCCCCACACCGAGTCCGGAAGTGTGGACGGTCGAGAATGAAGCCAGTGGCTGCAAGCTTTATCTGCCGAAACGTGTGCTGTGTCAGCCGGCATGCGGGAGCGAGGCCGCGTGCGGCGGCGACGGCATGTGCATCCCCTACCCGAAAGCGACCGGCGTCGGCACGGCCACTTTGACCGGCGTCGGCGCGACTCCGATCGCGATGGACCCGATCGCCGACAACTATCAACCGAAATCGAGCTCCAGCGTCCCCTACCCGCCGTGCAGCGAAGGCGACACGCTGAAACTCGCTGCAGCTGGTGGCGGCCACGCCGCCTTCGAGATCTCGGCCAAGTGCATCGCGCCCCTCACGTTCGGGGGCCAGTACACCCTGCAGAAGGACCAAGCGCTGAAGCTCACCTGGTCGGCACCGGGGCGAGCGGACCTCGCGACAATCGCCGTCAAGCTCGACATCAGTCACCACGGCGGATCGACGGGCAAGGTCGAGTGCGAGGTCGCCGACACAGGCTCGCTCGAGGTTCCAGCGGCGTTCATCAGTCGCCTCCTCGAGCTCGGTGCCGCCGGCTTTCCGACGGTGTCAGTGACGCGCAAAGTCATCGGCGCTGGGAGCGGCAAAGCGAAGAACGTCACGCTCACGGTCGCAGCACCGATCGAGTTACCGGTGATGATCCCGGGGCTCGTCTCGTGCTCCGAAGACACCGACTGCCCAAGCGGGCAGACCTGTCAGACGAACCGCCTCTGCAAGTGAGCGCGCACAGTCACGGAGTCGAGGCCAAGCAGTAGAAACCTCCGTATCCGCCGGCCGATCCCACGCACTGCGCTTTCACGCCACCCATCTCCATCAGTGAAACGCATGGGGCGCAGCCGCCGTCCGCGACCGACGACATCCAGTTCGTGCCGCTGCCTTGGCGCGGCCACGAATGCCCGCACCACGGCTTGCCGGCAGGCATCGAGCTAGTCCAGTCGTTACACGTCGAAGCCTTGTCCATGCTGTAAACCATGCCCATCGCATTGGTCCCGGTGAGCACTTGATGATTGTCCGGACAAGCATTGCCGGTGCATCCAGGCGCGCCGTCAGTGTGGTTCGGAACGCCGCTCTCGTTCGGCAGATCATTGATGATCGCGGGATCTGCGCCGCGCGGCCGATCCTGCAATAGGTCGGCTTTGTTCGCTGCGACCAAACGCTCCAAGCGGTCGTACCAGGGTCCGTCGCCGATGCGATCTTTCGCGTGCACTGGACCTCCGCTCGCTCCACCCGCAGTCGCGCTCAAAAACGCACGCCAACCTTTTGAACCTGATCCCGGCAACGACTTCTCTGCGATCAGCCGGCAGATTTCGTCCGCACCTTCGAGCCCGGTCGCTTTGCCGAAACGCAGATCGCCACCGAAACCCATCGGATTCTTCGAGAGCTCTTTCATCGCGGCGACGCTCGTCAAGAAGAAGCTGAACTTCGCGCTCGAAGCCGAACCGCCTGCGCCCGCTTGCGCTCCCGCGCTACCACCGGCGCCCGCACCACCCGCACCGGCGACAGCCGCGCCACCTCTGCCGCCGTTAGCTGCAGGCGTTCCAGCACCGCCCATCCCGCTTCCGCCCCTCCCTGCTCCACTCTGTCCAGCTCCTGCAACTGGCATCCCCGCGGCGCTCTGACCGGAAGCGTTCGAGCCGGCACTGACACCACCTGCACCTGCGCTTCCAGAAGGCTCGCTGTCCGACCCGCAGGCAACGAACCCGAGCGACATCCAAGCGAGACACACACCGGCAATCAACGACCGTGTGTTCGTCCTGCCGCTGCGAGCGGCAACCCGTTCAACTTGACCCATCGACGCCACTTACCACGACCTACTAGTGTCAGACACAATCTAATCACACCAGTTAAATGGAGTCGATGTAGGTGGCTTGCGCCCACCTGCAACCAGGTCCATGCGTCGAGACGCGCCACGTGGGCACCTCACGGATGTGAGCGCCGAAAGAGTAGTAATCAGGCAATGCGCGGTTAGTATCCAGATGCCATGAAAGAGTTTTCATGTGGAGATGTAGTGCCGGGCTGCACGGCTTCGTTCCGGGCCCCGACCGATGAAGCACTACTGCAGGAGATCGCTCGTCACGCGCGGGACGATCACGGCCTAACCGAACTCTCGCCCGACCTGGTGGCGGCCGTGAAGGAGCGCATCCGAACGGGCGGTCATGCGTGAACCGTCGGGCTATCCTCCGCTAGTCAGCGAGGAAGGCATCCGGGGGATCCTGTCCGACGGCGAGCGCCTGGCGATCGTCACGCAGCCAATCGTCGACCTACGGCGAGGTGTCATCGTCGGCTATGAGGCGCTCGCGCGTTTCAAACTCGAAAAGCCCGCGCCGCCCGACGTCGTGTTCGCGTGCGCCGAGCGAGCCGGTCTGGGTGAAGAGCTCGAAGCGTTCGTCGTGAAGCGCGCCCTACCGCTCGCGAAGGATACGCCCCCGAACTGCTTTCTCGCTATCAACGTCGATCCTCAGCATCTTACGTCCACGCGCGTCATGGACGTGATCCTCGATCACGGAAACCTCGGCGGCATCGTGTTCGAGTTGACCGAGCAGCGCCAAATCGACGACGTTCGAGAAGTCGCGCGCAGCCTCTCGCGGCTGCGGAAGCTCGGGGCGATCTCCGCGGTCGATGACGCCGGTGCGGGATACTCCGGCCTCCAACAGATTCTCGCGCTCCGGCCTCAGTTCCTAAAGTTGGACCGCACGCTCGTGAGCTCGGTAAATACCGACGAAGCCAAGCGCGCCACGATCGAAATGTTGGGCGAGCTCGCCGAGCGGTTGGATGCATGGATCATCGCGGAGGGCGTCGAGTCGGGTGCTGAGCTTCATGTGCTCGCGCAGCTCGGAGTACCGCTCGCACAGGGTTATTTTCTCGCGCATCCCACCGCGCCGTGGGCTGGGCTGACTCCCGAGGTGGAGCGCGCGCTCGACGCGCTGCCACGTGACACGCCTTCGACCGGCTTGGTCGAGGCACTCGTCGAGCCCTGTGCGCTGTGTGATCTCGAGTCCGAGTGGCCCGACGACTCGGGGACCTGCGTGCGGCTCGAATCGACGACGCGTCCAGTCGAGATGCGCATCGCCGATGAGAGCGGAGTGCGGCTTCGCTCGTCCCACGAGTTTCTGCGCGTGAAGCGCGGAAGCCCGCTCGCATCCGTCGCACTTCGCAGCGCTGCGCGGCTCGAGCGCTTGCGCTGGGATCCGATCGTGTGCATCGACGACCTCGGTCACTTCGAAGGCTTGATCCACGTGCACAAGCTCGTCTGGGCACTCGCGAGCCGAGACAGCAGCAAGCCCCAACACGCCGAGCGTTCGTACGAGAGCGACGTCTCCGAACTCGTCGCGAAACGCCGCTGAGCAGCTGAATCACTCGCCGTCACTCGGCGTCGTGAAAGATCACGCCGAGCGTGTGCCGCTCTCCGCTGCGGAGCTCACTCACACCATGACGTAACTGGACGCGATAGTCGCCGCGTGTGCCGCGGACCGGACGTTCGCGAACTGCAAACATCACAGCGTCGCCGCGTTCGAGCGGAACCACCTCGACCCGTGATTGCATCCGCGGACGCTGCTCAGTGAGCACGAATTGGCCGCCTTCGAAGTCGACTCCAGGGCGGTCGAGCAGCACCACAAGCTGCAGCGGAAACACCAACTCGCCGTACAGATCTTGGTGCAAGCAGTTGTAGTCGCCGGCGCCGTACTTGAGCAGGAGCGGAGTCGGACGCGTTTGATTTGCGTCGCTACACTGCGCAGTGAGCTCAGCGAGCGCGCTCGGCCAGATGCGCGCAGGCGATGTGCTGCTCGCGAGGCGTTCGCTCCAGGTGTTCGCGATCGAGGCGAGCTGTGGATAGGCGGCCTCGCGCAGCGCTTGAACGACTGGGGGCAACGGATACGCGAAGTACTGATACTCGCCGCGACCGAAGTTGTATCGGTCCATCACGATTCGGCTGCGAAAGCGTTCGGCGTCGGGGTAGAACGCGCGAACGCTCTCACACTCGGCAGCGGTCAGCAGCTGTTTCGCAACCGCGTATCCACGCACATCGAGGCTGGCTTGGTTCTCGTCCCAGCGCAGAGCGGCGATTCGTTGGGCGATACTTGGGAGGTTG
>DASRXR010000777.1:0-6606 GCA_035687405.1 Polyangiales bacterium | reverse complement strand
CCCAGTGAACTTGATGTCGAACCAGGGATTGAAATCCGCGTCGGCCAGCGACGGGCTGTTCATGTCGATCTGGCTGACCGCTTTCGGAACGTCGATGTAGCAGTCGAACGGGTCGCTCGTGCCATCGCCGTAGTCAGTCGGCTTCTTGAACGGATCGTACTTGCCATCGCACGTCGCAGTGCCGGGCGTGTTCGTCGCCACATCGCCGTCGCAGTAACAATAGGAGTCCGGGTCTTCGCGCTGGCACTTTACTTCGCCGTACTTCGGCAACTTCTGGCCACGCAAGCGACGGACCGTCGTCATGAAGGTCTCGTTCCACTGCGAGACCAAGTCGTACGCAGGCTGGACGAGGTGCGCCGGAAGTTCGGGCGTCGTGTACCAAACGATCGGGCGGATCTCGCGTTCTTCGAACGGAATCGACTTGCCGTCGTCGTCGCGCCACTTCTGCCAGATGTTGTGACGATTGACGGAGTAGTTGAGGAAGTCAGTCGCGCCGAACGCCGGATCGGCCGGGTCGTCGCCCGAACGATCGATCGTCGGCGCCGCCAAGCGGAACATCCCAAACCGCTCGAAGCGGTCGTCTTCGAAGTTCACCGCTTCGTACTGCTTGTGACGGCGGTCGCTCACCTTGAGGAAGCTCGTCCGCACGTAGCTGACGATGCTGCTGCACGCCGGCGCATCGCTGTACAGCTTCGCCGCGCACCAGTTGATCAGTGCGCCCGTCTCCGGATCGTTGACGATGCCGGGCGCGAGCGTCTCCTGACTGACGAAGCTCATGTGATAGAGCTCGTCCTTGTCGTAGTCGCCCGCTAAGTCGTGCTCGAAGTCGGGGCAGTTCTTCGCGTCTTTAGCGTCCTGCTTGCCGTCCCGCCCGTCGCAACCCATGCGGTCGAACCGCGGTGCATATGACTTCGGGAACCGTGACACATCCTGGACATACAGATCGGCCGGTGCGCGCGTGTACTGACCCAGCAGCTCATACAAATTCTGAGTCTGACCGAAATACCCGGGCAACAAATTCTTGGACCAGTCCACGCGCATGAACTTGCGTTCGTACCAGGGACGATCCTCATCGTTTTCCGTGACGACGTTTCGCTCTTCACCCGTGCTCGGGTTGTAGGCGCGATTGATGTCGAAGTGCTTTTCGATCTTGTAGGCAGCGACCGGCGACGCGTACATCTTCGCGCGATCCTGTTGTTGCTGCCCCGCTTCGCCCGCCTTCGAAGTTCCGTCGCCACCCTTGACGAGCTCGTAGTCGCGATACGCGAACAGCGCGTCCTCGTCGATCACCCAGCGGATTCGCGGCAACGCGGTGAAGTCCTGCGCGGCGTCGCTCGCGATGTCACCCGGGAACGTGCCCATGCCTGCTGCCTCGTAATCGACATCGATTACGGTGCGCGACATGTACCAGGAGTCCTGGAAGATCGCCTTCTCGACGACGTTGACTCCGACCTGATTGACCGGCGGTTCTTCACTTCCACACGCGGATACGATGCACGCCACGAACAACAGCCAGCACGACGGAAGACGGCGCATGTGCGAACCTCAGCTCCGAAAGTGAGTACTTGTACTCGATCACGCGGAAAAGCTCACGCATAAGAGGCCGGACGGCCATGGGATTGCCGCCTACCCAAACGCAGGGCTATCCCGGTCTGAGCCGGTAGTCCAGCGGGGGGCCTAAATGGCCTGTGCGCTGGGTGGCGACAATCGGCTCAGAAATGGTCTGCTGCAGCGATTGCTGCTGCCATCAGCAGCCCAAGCCGAACTTGCAGCCAGAGCTACAGCAGCGCCAAAAAGCAGGACAACTGTCGCTATTTGCGCATCGACACTCGCCGTTAGTGCAGCGATTTTCTTTGTCGGAGTCGCAGCGATCGCCGCACCTGCCGCAGTTGCTGAAGTCGGTCGCGAGGTTTCGACAGGTGCCGCTACAGCACGTCGAGCCGCTCGCGCACACGTTACTACAACTGCCGCAATTCGCTTCATCGCTCAGCTGATCGACGCATGCGCCGTTACAGCATGTTTGGCCCGAACCGCAGTTCGAATTACTCGTGCAGACACACCGGCCGCCACTACACGTGCGATTGCTCGGACACGCGGAATTGCAGGCTCCGCAGCTCTGATTCGAAGTCACCAAGTTGCTTTCACAGCCCGTGTCGGCACGGCCGTCGCAGTTCGCGAAGCCGGTATTGCAACTACCGACCTGACAACTGCCGCTACTGCAGCTGGAAGCGGCGTTTGCCAAGTTGCACGCCTGATTGCAGTTGCCGCAGTGCTGCAGCGTATTCAGGCGTTGTTCGCAGCCGTCTTGAGTGAGGTTCGCGTTGCAATCGCCGTAACCCGAGGTGCAAGAGGCTAACGCGCATGCGCCACTGCCGCAGTTCGTTGTCGCATTTGCATAGGTACAGGGCCGGCCACACTCGCCACAATTGCTCGTGGTGCGAGTGTTCGTCTCGCAGCCATTGGCGAGCGTGTTGTCACAGTCTTTGAAACCACTTTGACATGTGGCCGCGCACTGTCCGGTTGCGCAGGTCGCCGTTGCATTTGACAACGGTCCGCAGTTCTGACCGCACGCGCCGCAGTTACTCAACGTCGTCAGATCCGCTTCGCACATCAGGTTGTCGTTGTCGCAGTCCGCGCGCCCCGGATCGCATACGACTCCGGTGCAGCGTCCGCCCGAGCAGTACGGCGTGGCTCCGCTGCACTTCGTGTCGCATGTGCCGCAGTGGTCGGGAGTATCGAGCTTCGTTTCGCAGCCATTGCCTTCGGCGAGCTTCGCTCCGTCGCCGTTGCAATCACCAAAGCCGGCGGAGCACTTGGCGAAGATGCAGTGCCCCGTGTCGCAATTGGTGACTGCGTTCGCGAGGCTGCACGACGTTCCGCACGCGCCGCAGTTGCTCAGCGTGGTCAGAGTGCGCTCACAACCGTTGTCGCGACTGCCGTCGCAATCACCGAAGTTCATTTCGCACTCGGCGAGCTCACAGGTTCCGTCACTGCAGCGGCTCGACCCGTTCGCGAACGTGCAGCCATGCCGGCAAACGCCGCAGTGTTCGACTGAATCCAAGGTCGCTTCACAACCATCCTCGGCGACGTCGTTGCAGTCGACGTATCCCGTCTCACACGCGGCGATCAAACACTCGCCTTCCGAACAGACTGCGATCGCATGGTCGAGCTTACAGGTGGTGTGTTGCCGACAGTCGGAAGTCTGGTTCGGACCGCTGTCTACTACACTCGAGTCGGTGGACGCGTCGAACTTTCCGGAATCCACCACATCGTTCCCGCCGTCCGCGCCATCGTGCGGATGGCCGCCGATCAGCTTCGGATCATAGCTGCGGCAGCCAAGCACGCATCCGCTAAGCAGCACCAACAGCCCAAAGAGTCGCGTGGTTCGCGTGCGCGTAGACCGACC
Organism: Polyangiales bacterium; assembly: GCA_035687405.1. Lineage (GTDB taxonomy): Bacteria > Myxococcota_A > Polyangia > Polyangiales > JAFGIB01 > JADGRF01. The sequence continues at coordinate 3,200 of DASRXR010000777.1, read as the reverse complement.
TTTGGGTGTTTACTGCGCTGGTACTTCGGCCGGTGCTGCTGCTGATGGCTGCGGGGGCTCGGGCGACGAAACTTCGTGTCCCTCGTGCGATTCGTGAGACTCGTGTGAGTCGGAGTCGCCGGCGGTCGCGCCCTGGTCGGACTCCTCGCCGCCCTCCTCGGACGCAGACTCGGCCTCGGTGTTGCGCGCAAGCTTCGGCCGCGCCCACCCCATGTCGGCTTGCTCGCCGCCGCGCGCACCGAGCTTGATCGCGACTTTCTTCAGTTCGGCGATCGAAACGCCCGGAATGCGGATGTCCGCAGCGCGCCCGAGCGTGTGTTGGCTAGTTGGACTCGTGCCGTTCGCATGCGGCGCTCGGTGGCCGCTGATCAGCTGCAGCGTACGGCCGTACACCGTGCTGAGTTGCGACAAGAGCGCGACCAGCCGCGGATCCATCTCGACTTCGTGGCCCGTCACGCGGCACCGCATCAGATGATTCACGTCGGAGAACGCACGCACATCCGGCCGAAGCAGGTCATCGAATGGCCGCGTGCTCAACGTCTCGTCGAAGTGCAGCGCTTGAATGCGGAGCACTCCGTTGATCGGGACGACGCCCGGCTCGAGCTCTGCCGGCGAACGCCGCCTCTGCGAGATCGCCTTCAAGATAGCTTTGACGCTGATGACGTCCGGCGTCCCGATCGCAGCAAACGGGCCGTCGGTCACCGCTCGCAGCCCTGCAGCCGATAGCGGCGCTACCAAACCTGCCGCTTGGAGTGGCTCTTCCGCCGGCCGAACGGCCGTCATCAGCGCTCGCAAGGTTGTCTGCCCGAACGAGGGTGCAGCACCGGGAGGCAGCGGCGGACCCGCCGGAGCTTTCGCCGGAGCATGCACGACCACGGGCAACGCGGTCGGCGTGGTTGCGGCTCGAAGCTGCTGAGACTCGCGAACGAGGTGCCGCAACATCGGGGGTTCGACCCGGTGCAGGCTGCCCATCGCGACCGTGGAGTAGCTACGTCCAACGCCATCGCCGAGGAAACGTTGGGCGGTGACGCCGGCGAATAGGGGCACGAGCATCGCGAGCGCCGCAGCTCGCAGCGGCGGCAAGACTGGAACGTCCAAGTGGATCGCGTTGCGGCCGGGGGCCAAGATCATGATCGTCGTGCGGCGCCCGCGCATGCCCTTCCATCATACCGAGATATGGACGCTCGCCATAGCGAGGCGGGGGCACGGCGACGTTCCGCCGGTTACAACTCGTTACACCTAACGCAGATGTACTAACGCTTGTTAGCTTTGCGACTGTTCTTCTTTTTCGCGTCTACCGCTTTGCGCGCGAGCGCGACGAGCGCAAACGGGTCGATCGGTTTGACGAGAAATCCGTCTGCACCGAGCGACGAGAGTAGGTGCCAGTCGGGTGCACCCCCTGAAGCGGTCACCACGACGATCGGCATACTGTAGCGCTCACGCAGCGCAGCTGTGAGCTCGACTCCGTTCAAGCCGGGCATGTCGAGATCGATCACCGCGAGCGACGCTGGCTCCCGATCACACGCCCGGAGCGCGGCTTCACCATCGGTCACCGCCTCGATCTTCGCGCCCGGAAAACCGTATGCGAGCGCTTCCGAAGCGAGCGCCAAGAAGTCCGTGTCGTCATCCGCGATCAGAATGCGAACCGCGTTGTAGCTCGAGGTGAGTGTCTCGCGCGCTTCGAGTAACGACCGCCGGAATGCATCGGCGGATTTCGTGCGCTCGACTGGATCGAACTTCAGCGCATTGAGCAGCGACTCGTCGAAGGCGGTCGTCAGCTCCGGACGGAACTGACTCGGCAACGGTGGGCGACCGCTGGTGTGCGCGAGCAGCATGTCGGCGGTCGTCTCGATCGCGAACGGCTGATGACCACTCAACATCTCGAACGCGATCACACCCAACGCGTAGACATCGCCGCGTTGTACGAGCTCGCGCGACAGATCCGTTCGCGCAAACTCTGGGGCCATGTAGGCCGGAGTGCCCGCCATCGGGTGCTCGCCGAGTCGACCTGTCGGATCGAACAGCCGGGATAGTCCCATGTCCGCAACCGCGACGCGTGATGCCGGACCGATCAACAAGTTGCTCGGCTTGAGATCACCGTGCACTGCGCCCGATGCGTGAATCGCTGCAACGCCGCGACACACCTGATCGAGGTAGCCGAGCGCTTCATCGACCGAGGGCAAACGGTCTTCGAGCAGACCGTCGTCGAGCCAATTGGCGACGTTCGTTCCAGGCACGTACTCCATTACGAAGTACGGCGTGTCGACGTATTCGCCGAACGCAAAGATTTCAACGACATTTTCATGTCGCACCCGCGCCATCGCACGCGCTTCGATCAAGAACCGGTCGCGCGCACTCGGATTGCGCGTATATGCAGGGCGAATCAGCTTGATCGCGACGTCGCGTTCGAGCCGTTCATCGACTGCGAGCACGACGACACCCATGCCGCCTTGCCCGAGCGGACCGACGACGCGATACGAATCACCGATCAGCGTTCCGCCGGCAGGGCCTTCCCACGCCGGTGCGCGATGCGCGGCTTGTTCTTGTTCTTGCAGCTCACCACTCGCACGAGTCAGTGCGTCGTCTTCGCTCGGCGGCCCCGACGCATGTGTAGTCTCAGCGTGCGGGGACGGTGAGCGGATCGATCGAATCGGAGGTGGGTCGGCGCTCGCGCGCGGTCTCTTAGCGGGATCGTCTACGCTCATGACGACTCGCCTCGCATAAAATTCGCGACAGGCGTATCGACGAGCTTACAACGTGTTGCACCATCAGGGACAGGGCATAGCGGAGACCGGATGGCTGCCGAAGACGACGAGCGCAGGAGAGCCTTCGAAGCACGCTTTCTAGAGCTCAAACAGAGGATGGAACAGGGCCTGCTGACTCGCGCACACACTCTGCGCGATGCAGTGCAGCGCCTGCTCGCAGGCGACGAAAGCGCACGCAAGGTGCTCAAGGTCGAAGGTCACAAGCTGCGCGGGATTGCGGGGAGTTACGGCTATTCGCAGCTCACCGAGCTCGCGGCCGAGCTCGAACAACGCGCCAGCCTTTCGCCGCCTCCGCTGCTCGGACAGCTAGCGACTAAACTCGCGGATGCGGCGGAAGAGGTAGGGAAGCGTAGTGCGTCGGCGCAGCCTCCGAGCCCGCAGCCCACAGCGGGGCCCTCGAGTGTTGGTGCGGTTGGCACTCCGCGTGTCTCCGCC
>DASRXR010000776.1:0-3090 GCA_035687405.1 Polyangiales bacterium | reverse complement strand
CGGCACAAGGATCGCGAAGCGATCGCTGCGCGCTACCGCAGCACCCTCGAAAACCTGCTGCGAGCCTGAGCACGTGAGCCTTCATCTGACACGCCTGCGCGCGTGATCCGTGTTCTTCCGCCAGCTCAAGTCGGGCAGCCGTCGAGCCGATACCCGACTACGCCGCCTGCAAGGCTGCAAGGAGAACCGATGCGACTCTTACTCGCGTGTTTGCTGCTGGTGGGATTTGGTTGCGGAGACGACGACTCACCAGGGTCCGGTGATGGTGGCGCAGCTACCAGCGGCGGTGCCGGATCGTCCGGTAAGTCTGGCTCGTCTGCAGCGGGCGGCGGCGGTGGTGGAAAGGGCTCTTCGGGCACGACCGGTAGCGGCGGCAAGTCGGGCTCGGGCCCCGGCCAGAGCGGCACCGGTGGCAAGTCGGGTGCGGGCGGCGGGGGCGGCAACTCGGGCCCGAAGATGGGCATGATCAAGCTCGTGCCGAACGTCATCGCGGGGTCGCAGACCGGCGGCGGTGGTGGTGGCGTCGGTTCGCAGCAGAACGCGCTGCGCGTGGGATCGCCGAGTGCGACTACGCTGCTCAGCTTGAAGTACTACGTCACGAGCATTCAGCTCTGTGAGGACCTCGAGGTGATGGGCAGCGGGTTCTCGAGCACGAAGGGCTGCATCAGCCTGTATCAGAACATGCCGGCGGGCTCGCCCGACTACAACGAGTACTCCACCGAGGAAGCCAAGGACGACAACACGCCCGGGCGTTACATCGACTTGATGAGCGCCGATGGTCAAGCCGCGTTGCGCAAGCCGGTGATGCTGCAGGTGCCGATCGCGACGGAGCCAGCGGCGCCCGTTCCAGTCGAGGACTCGGACGGCGGTGTCGCCGAGGCTCCGAAGCAGCAAGCTGGTGTGTATCGCTACGGTCTGATCAACTTCTATCGCCCGATCAAAGTGAAGGCGGAGTTCCCCATCATCGGAGAGCCGTCGACGAACTACTTCCGAACTAAGGCGGTGGCAGCGATTCACGAGACGCCGGGGATGAACGGCGGGCCCGGAAGCGATCGCATCGACATCGGCAACACGCTGAGCGGCGACACCGAAGAGACGACGTACATGCTGAACAACGGCGGCGTGCTCTTCGTGTTCCAGAAGCCGTTTGCGATCACGCAGGCCGACGTCGATGCCAAGGCGGAGATCAACATCGACCTCGTGTTCAACCCGGAGAACTTCGGGCAAGCGTACGTCACGCAGAGCTGCGCGGCAGACATGCGCGTGGTCATATGCGACCCGGTGAACAACGTCTCGATGGACATGCCGTACGTACGCATGAGTCCGGTGCCGCGTAAGACCGGCGAGAAGACTCACAAAGAGACGTACTTGGTCGACTACGACCTGAGCTCGAAGGTTCGGATCGAGCTCTACTACAACGATGCGGATAGCGAGGCGAGCGTTCAGGGTGTGGACACGACGATCGTGTACACGTCCGCGCCGACTAGTGACGCTCCGAGCTTCAACACGATCGCGAGCAACTTCGTGTCGCAATCCGGCAGCGTGACGACGGCCAACGCGTCGGTCTCGCTAAAGGACTATCGGTTCTCGACGAACCTCGAGGGATTGGTGCGGCGGAAGGATGGAACGCTGACGATTCACTGCCTGTTCCCCGGCTCGATTTGCTCGACGCTGAACGAGACGTTCACGCGTGCGTATACGTACGTAGGGGACACCGTCGTCTCGGGTAACTGACCCACACCGCGCTCGGTAACCGAGCCGATCGTCGACTTTGGCCGCGTGCCGCGATTGATTCATTCGCGGCGCGCGGCCCTTTTTTTCTCCAATTTTCGTCGCAGCTCCGAGAAAAAGCTCGGGGGGGTGTCGATCCCCGTGTACGCCGACCGTCGCCTGAGTGAACCCAGGCACTCTCAGACCGTGCCGACGCACATGGAGATGGACCGATGCGAATCATGATGTTGCTCAAGAGCGATGCCACTGCCGAGGCCGGAGGGGCGCCGGATGAGAAAATGCTCACCGACATGGGGAACTACTGCCAGACGATGGTCGACGCGGGCGTGATGCTCGGCGCCGAAGGTCTTCGCCCGTCCAGCGACGGTGCGAAGGTTCGCATCTCGAAGGGCAAGACTACGGTGATCGATGGGCCGTTCGCGGAAGCGAAAGAGGTCGTCGCCGGCTACTTCATGCTGAAGACGAGCTCGCTCAAGGAAGCGATCGAGTGGGCGAAGAAGATCCCGGGTGCACCGGACGATCCTACGGTCGAGGGTGAGATCGAGCTCCGGCCGATCTTCGAGGTCGAGGATTTTCCCGTCGATCCGGCCGAGCAGCCGGAGGGTTGGCGCGAGAAGGAGATCGAGGCGCGGGCGAAGTCACCGGATGGCGGGCCGGAAAAAGGTCACCGCTACATCAGCTTCATCAAGGCGGACAAGAACACTGAGTCCAACCTGATGCCGAGCGAGAAGCTGCTGCAAGAGATGGGTGACCTCATGCAGGAGATGACTGCGAAGGGCGTGCTGATCTCGGGTGAAGGTCTCAAGCCGACCAAAGAAGCCGCGAAGCTCACACTGTCGAAGAACAAGGTCACCGTGATCGATGGTCCGTTCTCGGAATCGAAGGAGTTGATCGCAGGTTTCTCGATGTACCGCGCGAAGACGAAGGCCGAAGCCGTCGAGTGGGCGCGCCGCTGTCTGCAGATTCACGTCGATGGGACGGGGATCGATCACGGTGAGATCGAAGTGCGCCGTGTGTTCGAGTCGGAGGAGATCCCGGCGACCGAAAACGAGAAGCCGGACGGCTGGCGCGAACAAGAGAAGAAATACCGCGAGAAGCTCGGCCAGTAGCAATCCGGGGTCTGGTCCGGTAGGTCAGGATATGCAACTTTTGGGTTGCGCTTTCGACAGCCGGGGTTATTGTGCAACTAGGAGGTTGCACAATGACTGACACGACCGATCGCATCGAAAAGCAAATCGTTCTCAAGGCTCCACGGTCGCGGGTTTGGAAGGCGCTCACGAACTCGAAGGAATTTAGCGCATGGTTCGGAGTGGACTTGCGCGGTGAGTTCAAGGAAGGCGCGACGCTGAGCGGAAACGT
>DASRXR010000775.1:0-2727 GCA_035687405.1 Polyangiales bacterium | reverse complement strand
CTTTGCTCATTTGTTTTCCTCCACGACCTGCTGAAGTTCGGGGGGCAACTTCGGAATCGGCTCGCGTCGCAGCTGCATCCGCCCGTCTTCGCCCTTGAAGATGACGTGATTGAATGTCGCAGCGGCAGGATCTTTGTCGGGATAGTCGTCGCGGAAGTGCCCGCCGCGACTCTCTTTGCGTTCGAGCGCACACAGCGTGATCGCTTCGGAGACCGTCAGTAGGTTCGGAAGATCGAGCGCGGTGTGCCAGCCCGGATTGTACTCTCGGTTCCCCGGCACGCGCACGCGGACCGCGCGCTCGCGCAGCTTCGCGAGACCTTCCAGCGCTTCCTTCATTTCGCTTTCTTGGCGCACGATCCCGACCAAGTCCTGCATCATGTTTTGCAGGTCTTCCTGGACTTGGTATGGGTTCTCGCCCGAAGGCCCGTGCTCGAACGGCGCGAGCGCTTGTTTGGCTGCGCGGTCGAGCTGTGCGTTGTCGACACTGCCCGACGGGTTCTCTTTCGCGAAGATCGCCGCATAGCGACCGGCGCGCCGACCGAACACGAGCAAGTCCGACAGCGAGTTGCCGCCGAGTCGATTGGCGCCGTGAAGGCCCGCTGCAACTTCACCGGCTGCAAACAAACCGGGCACGGTCGTCATCTGCGTGTCCCCGTCTACGCGAACGCCGCCCATGATGTAGTGCGTCGTCGGCCCGACTTCCATCGGCTCGGCCGTGATGTCCACGTTCGCGAGCTGCTTGAACTGGTGGTACATGCTCGGCAGCTTCTTCTTGATGTGCTCGGCCGCGTTCGGAAGCTTCTCTTTGATCCACGCGATGTCGAGAAACACGCCGCCGTGCGGGCTGCCGCGATTCGCGCGGACCTCGCGCATGATGCAGCGCGCGACGTGATCGCGCGTCAGTAGCTCCGGCGGCCGGCGCGAGTTCTTGTCACCTTGCGTGTACTTCCAGCCCTCTTCCGGATTGTCCGCGGTCTGGTTCTTATAGTTGTCGGGAATGTCGTCGAACATGAATCGACGACCCTCCTTGTTCTTCAGTACGCCGCCTTCGCCGCGCACACCTTCTGTCACCAGGATCCCGCGCACGCTCGGCGGCCAGACCATCCCGGTCGGATGGAACTGCACGAACTCCATGTCGACCAGGTCGGCGCCCGCGCGATACGCGAGCGACTGCCCGTCGCCGGTGTACTCCCAGCTGTTGCTCGTGATCTTGTAGGCGCGGCCGACACCGCCCGTCGCGAGCACGATCGACTTCGCTTTGAACACGCGAAACCGCCCGCGTTCGCGGTCGTACCCGAACGCACCGATGACGCGCGCGCCGTCCTTCAACAGGTCGATCGTCGTGCACTCCATGTAGACGGTGATGCCTTGATGGATGCCGTGATCCTGCAACGTGCGGATCATCTCGAGGCCGGTGCGATCCCCGACGTGCGCGAGCCGCGGATACTTGTGGCCTCCGAAGTTGCGCTGAAGGATCCGCCCGTCCGGCGTGCGGTCGAACACCGCGCCCCAGGCTTCGAGCTCTTTCACGCAGTCCGGTGCTTCCTTCGCGTGCAGCTCCGCCATGCGCCAGTTGTTGATGTACTGGCCGCCGCGCATCGTGTCCGCGAAGTGGACTCGCCAGTTGTCGCGATCATCGACGTTGCCGATCGCAGCAGCCATCCCACCCTCGGCCATCACGGTGTGCGCTTTGCCGAGGAGCGACTTACAAACGAGCCCGACCGACACGCCCTCTGCCGACGCGGCGATCGCCGCGCGCAAACCAGCGCCCCCAGCCCCAATGATGAGCACGTCGTGCTCGTGGGTTTCGAAATCAGCCATCTGTGCGCCCTCAGAAAATACGAAAGTCTGTCCACACGCCCATCGAGCACATGCGCACGTACAGGTCCGCGAACATGACGCCGAACAAGCTCGTCCACGCCCAGTTCATGTGCCGGCGGTTCAGCGAGCTGACACAGTTGTAACATTTGAGCGCAACCGACTGCCCACCGAGCTCGTCCTTACGCCCCCCAACCAGGTGACGTAGCGAGTGGCAGCCGAGCGTGTAGCAACTCAACAGTGTCACGTTCAGCAACAGGACAAGTGTCCCAATGCCGAGCCCCAGCTCTTCCACTCCCGTCGCGGGATTCACGAACCAGAGCGCGCGATACACGTCGTACGCGAGGAACACGAGAAAGAGCAGCGCGAGATACAAAAAGTATCGGTGGATGTTCTGAACGATCAGCGGGAACGACGCCTCGCCGAGATAGCTATGCCGCGGTTCGCCCACTGCGCAGCCCGGCGGATCGGCCCAGAACGCTTTGTAGTAAGCCCCGCGGTAGTAATAACAGGTGAAGCGGAAGCCACCCGGCGCCCAGAGAATCAGCATCGCCGGTGACACGAAGGCCGGGATCCAACTCGGTGGCGGTCCGAACCATGCGTGCGGCGAGTACCCGAAGAGCTCAGGCGAGTACATCGGCGAGAGATAGTTGCCGTACGCGTAGTGCGCGTTCTGTAGTGCAGCCCACGTGGCGTAGACGATAAATGAAGAGAGGCCGAGAAAAGTGAGAAGGGACGGTACCCACCAGGGGTCCACTCTCATGGTCAGACGTACTCGTTGCGGTCTCGGCGTTGCGGCTGGTGCTGCTGCCATGAACCCTCGAACGACGTTGTTGAAGTGGGCAGACACTACTCATTGCAGATCATGTTTTCAAGGAACGCGCCCGTGGAGTGGACGTGTCACACTTG
>DASRXR010000774.1:0-10521 GCA_035687405.1 Polyangiales bacterium | reverse complement strand
CAAGGAGGTCGTGGCCATGGCTGAATCTGCCGCTGTGTTCGTGTCCGAGCCGCTCGTGCGCATGCCGTCGGCGCCGCTCGTTCACGACAATCAAGTGGGTGCTCGGCGGCTATCCGCCGCTGGCGTGCGCCGCATCTCGGTCCACAGCCCTTACACCGGCGAGCTGCTCGGCAGTGTGCCGGACAGCGGCCCGGAGCAAGTCGCAGAGGTCGTGGCCGCCGCCCTGCGCGTCAGCCGCAGCTGGGCCGCGCTGCCGATCAAGGAGCGCACGCAGCCGCTGTTTCGCTTTCGGGAGCTGCTGCTGTCCAACCTCGATGCGCTCGCACACAGTGCCGCGCGTGAGTGCGGCAAAACCGTGGCCGAAGCTGCGGCGGGCGTCGAAAAAGGCATCGAGGTCGTCGAGTACGGCCTGAGCCTGCAAAACCTGGATGGCGGCGCCTCCCTCGAAGTCAGCCGCGGCGTGCGCTGCGAGCTGAGGCGCGAGCCGGTCGGCGTGGTCGCCGGGATCACCCCGTTCAACTTCCCGGCGATGGTCCCGCCCTGGCTCTTTCCGCTCGCGGTCACCCTCGGCAACCCGTTCATCTTGAAACCGTCGGAAAAGACGCCGCTCACGGCTGCCGAGCTCGCGCGGTTGATGCATGAGGCCGGCTATCCCGAGGGCGTGTTTTCGGTGTTGCACGGTTCGGCGCGCGCAGTCGAAGCGTTGATCGATCATCCCGACGTTCACGCGTACGGCTTCGTCGGCTCGTCGAAAGTCGCGGCGAGCGTCTACACCCGGGCCGCCGAACGCGGCAAGCGCGTGCTCGCACTCGGCGGCGCGAAGAACACCTTGATCCTCGCGCCGGATGCCGATCCCGCGCTCGCGGTGCAAGGCATCGTCGCGTCGTTCACGGGGTGTGCCGGCCAGCGCTGCATGGCGGGGAGCGTCCTCGTCGCAGTCGGTCCGTGTGACGGCCTGATCGAGCGCATCGTGAAAGCGGCGGGAGCGATCCAAGTGGGCGCTGGCATGGGTGCGATCATCGATCCTGCATCGGTCGACCGCTTGCGCGCGGCAGTCGAACGCGGAGTCGCCGACGGCGCGCGCGTCGTGCTCGACGGCCGCACCGCACCTGCTCCACTCGGGTACGAAGGCGGCTCCTGGTTTGCACCGACCGTGCTCGACCACGTCCCACCGGCGAGCCACTGCGCGACCGCCGAGCTGTTCGGCCCGGTGCTGAGCATCGTGCGCGTGCCTTCGATCCAAGCGGCGCTCGAGTTCGAACACGCCAGCCCGTACGGCAATGCGACCAGCATCTTCACCCAGAGTGGCGCAGTTGCACGCCAAGTGAGCGATGCCGCTCAGAGCGGCATGATCGGCGTGAACGTCGGCGTGCCGGTGCCGCGCGAGCCGTTCTCGTTTGGCGGCACGAAAGGCTCGCGCTTCGGCCACGGCGACATCACGGGCCAAGGTGGCGTCGAGCTTTGGACGCACTTGAAGAAGATCACGAGCAAGTGGGGCACGAACACAGATGGAAGTTGGATGAGTTGATGAAGAAACGGCGCAGACACGGCCACATCCGGCTCCTGACCCACCCGGGCAACAACGGTCACAAGCCGCCGCCGATCAAGTGGGGCGCCGCTACGCCACTCGAGCGTGGCCCGCTGATCGCAACCTTCACCAGCCCCGCCCATCGCAACGTGATCGGCGCACATTCGGGATCGTACGCCGTGTACCGCGCGCTCGCGATCGCGTCGGGCGCGCTCGATCCCTCGCACCAAGCCGATCTCACGAACACGTTGCCGACGAAGGCCGTCGGCCCGCACCCGCAGTGGGGCGATCCGGATCGAATCGTCTCGATCGATCCATACGGCCACCTCGTAACCGACGTGTTCGCGCGGGAGATCCAGGCGGGTTACAACATCCAGCCCACGATCGCGATCACGACCGCACATCTCGACTTGCCGGAGATCCGTTCCGCGATGGCGGCCGGTCGGTTGCACGCAGATGGCGTAGTGCTGAAGGAGTCAGGCGCCTGCGTCGTCTCGAAAGCCGCGATCGAGCCGGTCTGGCATCTACCCGGTGTCGCGAAGCGCTTCGCGATCGAAGAAATGGAGCTGCGGCACACGTTGTTCGAAGAGACGGGCGGCATGTATCCAGAGCTCGTGACGCGCGGCGATCTCGAAGTCCTGCTGCCGCCGATCGGCGGTCAGACGCTTTATATGTTCGGCGACACGAGCAAGATCGCGGACCCGGCGACGCCGCTCACCGCACGCGTTCACGACGAGTGCAACGGCTCAGACGTGTTCGGCTCGGACATCTGTACTTGTCGGCCGTACCTGGTGCACGCGATCGAGGAGTGCATTCGCTCGGCGCAATCGGGTGGAACGGGTCTCATCGCGTACTCTCGCAAGGAAGGCCGCGCGCTCGGCGAAGTCACGAAGTTCTTGGTCTACAACGCTCGCAAGCGCCAGCTCGGCGGCGACCGCGCCGACGCGTACTTCGCGCGAACAGAGTGTATCGCCGGCGTTCAGGACGTGCGCTTTCAAGAGCTCATGCCCGACGTCCTGCATTGGCTCGGCATCCGGCACATTCATCGCTTCGTTTCGATGAGCAACGTCAAGTACGATGCGATCACGGGCTCGGGCATCACGATCGGAACGCGCGTGAAGATACCGAACGAGCTCGTCCCCGCCGATGCGCGCGTCGAAATCGAAGCGAAAGTGGCCGCTGGCTACTACACCGAAGGATCGGTGCCACCTCCCGACATGCTCGCAACCGTGAAAGGCAGGGACCTCGAAGAATGACCGTCAGCGGCGCGTTGTCGGAGCTTCGTGACCCGCGGACGATTCGCGCGCGATGCGACCGCATCCTCGAAGTCGGTTTGCGCGGCGAGCTCGAACACTTTGCGATCGACCTGGCGAAGCTGAAAGCGGCGGCACACTTCACCGCCGAAGTCACGCGCGAGCGCTATCCGAGCTTGGAAGTGCCGGAGCACGGCCGGATGACGCACTTCGACGCGAGCGGCATCCGGCGCTCGGGGCAGCTGATGGCTGCGATCGCACATCACCCGCAAGCCGAACAATCGCGGCTGCTCATCGACGTGGTTCTGACGAGCGTGTTGCTCGACGCCGGAGCCGGTACCTCCTGGCACTACAGCGAGCCGTGCGCAAACCTGCGGCTCGGGCGCTCCGAAGGGCTCGCCGTGGCGAGCTTGGCATGGGTGAAAAGCGGCGCGCTCTCGAGTCGCGGAGAGCCCTACGAGGTCGATGCCGAAGGCCTTTTGCGCGTGACCGAGGAACAGCTCGCGACGGCGTTTCAAGTTGGGCCGACCAACCCGCTCGTAGGCTTACCCGGTCGCCTGCACCTGCTGCACGGTTTGGGCCGCGCACTCACGGCGCACGCCGAGACGTTTGGACCGCAGGGGCGCCCTGGCGGGCTCCTCGATTATTGCGTGAAGCACTGCACCGTGCCGAGCTCCGCTGCGCTGTCGGTGAGCGCGCCGTTTTTGCTCGGGACGCTGCTCGCGAAGCTGAGCGACATCTGGCCTGGCCGGCTCACGCTCGACGGTGAGCAGCTCGGCGACGTCTGGCGGCATGCAGCTCTAGGCGGCGCTTCGGGCGCGCACGGCGGCGACTTGAAAGGCGAAGCCGCGGACCTCGTGCCGTTCCACAAGCTGACGCAGTGGCTGACGTATTCGTTGATCCAGCCGCTCCGCGTCGCCGGTGTCAGTGTGCGCGCGCTCGATCAGCTGACCGGCCTCGCGGAATATCGCAACGGCGGCCTGTTCCTCGACTCCGAAGTGCTCGTCCCGAAGCACGCCGGCGTGCTCAAAGAAGCGCACGAAGTCGGCTCCGAGCTCGTCGTCGAGTGGCGTGCGCTGACGGTCGCGCTGCTCGATCGCTTGGCGCCGCTCGTGCGTTCCGAGCTCGGCGTGCGCGAAGATCGTTTGCCGCTCGTAGCAGTGCTCGAAGGCGGGACTTGGGCGGCAGGCCGGCGCCTCGCGGCAACCAAGCGCCGCGAAGCGATGCCGCCGATCCGCGTGATCAGCGACGGCACGGTATTCTGAGGACCATGGCCTGCGATCTTCACATCCTCGACCACCCACTCGTCCAACACAAACTCACGCTGCTTCGCAACAAGGAGCTGAGCACGCGTGGCTTTCGCTTGTTGACCCAAGAGATCGGCGCCTTGCTCGCGTACGAAATCATGCGTGACGCACCGCTCAAACCGGTCGACGTCGAGACGCCGCTCGGCACCGCGCACGGCGTCGAGCTCGATGGCAAAAAGCAGGTTCTCGTGACGATCCTACGCGCCGGTCTCGGCGTGCTCGACGGCATGCTGACGGTGCTGCCGTCGGCGCGCGTCGGACACATCGGCTTGTACCGGGACCGGCGGCTGAGCACGTCGGTCGAGTACTACTTGAAGCTGCCGAGCGGAATGGAGCAACGCGACGCGATCGTCATCTCGTCGGTTCTCGCGACTGGTGGCTCCGCGGCGGCAGCGGTCCGGCGCGTCGCTGAGTCGAACCCACGCACGATCAAATTCGCGTGTTTGATCGCACATCAACAGGGCGTCACGACCTTCCACGAGGAGCATCCGGACGTGCCGGTGTATACCTGCGCGATGGACCCCGAGATCGACGCGCGCGGCTTCATCGTGCCGGGGCTCGGCGACGTGGGCGATCGTTTGTACGGCACCGAGTAGGCAGATGGCGTTGTCCCGCATCGTCGTGACGGGAGGCCCGGGCGCAGGAAAAACCAGCGTCTGGCGCGAGCTCGCAACGACCCACGCGGAACGTTTGGTCGCCGTGCCCGAGGTCGCGACGCTGATGTTTCAGCACGTGTTCCCAAGCGTGCAAAACCCGACCGAACGGCGCGCAGTGCAGCGCGCCATCTTCGAAGTTCAGCGCAATCTGGAGACGGTCTTCGAGACGCGCCGCGTCGAAGGGCAAGCGCTGCTCTGTGACCGCGGCGTGCCTGACGGCGCCGGCTACTGGCCGGAGGGGCCGGGAGCATTTTTCGGCGCGATGAGCACGGATTGGAAGTCGGAGATCCTGCGCTACGACGCGGTGTTGTTTCTCGAGACTGCAGCTGTCGGCGGCTTGTCGATCGCGGCCGGCAACCTCACGCGCACCGAGACGCTCGACGCCGCCATCAGCGTCGACGCGCAGCTGCGCGCGGTCTGGGCGCAACATCCAAACTGCGTGTTCGTCGCGCACGAGCTCGAGTTCGCGGCCAAAGTCGAGCGCGGCAGTGCAGTGTTGCGTCGGTGGCTCGACGCGACTTGAGCTACTGCGGGAAATACGCGCGTACTGTCGTGCCTTGCTCGGGCGCGCTCTCGATGCGCAACGCGCCGCCGTGGCTGCGCGCGACCCCTTGCGCAATGCACAACCCCAAGCCCATCCCAGTGCCTTTGGGCCGAGTCGAAAAGAACGGTTCGGCGCAACGCTCGAGCGTCGGCGCATCCATGCCGGCTCCGAAGTCGCGCACTCGCAGCTCGACGTAGAGCCCAGGCTTCAGCCCGAGCTCGGCCATCCACGGCTGCGCGTCGAGCGCCACCGGCTCGACGTCGACGGCGATCGCACCGTCGCGTCCTTCCATCGCATGGACCGCGTTCGACACGAGGTTCGACACGAGCTCTTGGACAAGCCGTGGATCGATGAGCACGGAGGGCTCCGCAGGGGTCGGTTGCGTGCGCAGCGCGAGCGGTTGCGGAAGAGTCTCGCGAAGCGTGCGCGCGGTGGTGTCGACGATCGCACCGACCTTGAGCATCTGCCGGCGTGGCTGCACCGGGCGCGCAAACATCGACAAGCGCTGCACGATGTCGGACGCCCGTCCACCCGCGCGCTCGATCTCGCGCAGACTCTCGCGGACGGGATTGTCGCCCCCGGGCGGGACCATTCCGAGCGCGAGCGTCGCATTGCCCAAGATCGCGAAGAGCAGATTGTTGAAGTCGTGCGCGAGCCGCGATGCAAACGTCGCTACGATCTGGAACGCACGCCCGCGCTGGCGCGCCTCTTCAGCGCGCCGCATCGCGGTCAGGTCGATCGCGATGCCGGCGCGATGCTCGCTTTCGTCGTCGGATGAATCGCGCCGGCACAACACCTGACGCAAGCTGCCATCCGGCAACGCGACTCGAAACAGCTGCTCGCTCGCGGCTTGTCGCTGTGAGCTGCGGTCGAAGAACGCGTCCGCGGCTTCGCGATCGTCCGCGTGCACGAAACACGCTGGCGCTTCCGAGCGCTCCAGGTCTTCGCTCGAGAGGCCCCACATCGAGAGCAACGTGTTGTCGGCGTGAAAGACGCCGTCCGCGTCGATCCACCAGACTCCGATTCCACAACTCACCAACGCCGCCGTCAGCGGCGAGGCCCGGCTGGGTGCTTCGTGCATGCGTTCCGGCTGTTCGTGCACGTCAGCATCCTACCGCAACGCACGCAGTGTTTGTGTGCGAGCTATTTCAGCAGGAATTCGGGTATTTCGGTTAGCTAGTATCGGCCACAGACCTACACCCCAGCTGCGGCGAAAACGGCCACGCTGAGGCGTGTTTGCAACTGAAGTGCGTCGCGAGAGTTACGGTACGTCCACACGTGAGACGCACATGACGCTCGTGACATCGAGGGACGGCCACATGCGCGGCATCGCGCTCGCGACGTCCATGAGCGAAAGTGAGGCCGGCGTCACCCACTCCAACATGCCGAACTGGTTTTCCGCGTGCAAACCGAGCGCGACACGGAATGGCGCGGTGACGTCGACTCCGGCCGCCGCCAGGTCCACGCGGAAGCTCACGGCCCAACCTGGCTCGGTCGTCGTCACCCACGCCGCCGGATGCAAGAGCCACGGCGGCTGCAGATCCGCGCTCGTCCACGCGCCCATCGCGAACTCGTAGCTCGTAATCTGCGGAAGCGAGCGAGGATCGTCACCACCACCCGGCACCACGAGCGCGATGCGCACCGCGTGCGGCGCGAGCATTCCGCCCGAGTTACCGGCGATCCCGAAGTACACGAAGTCGCTGACGGCGGCGGCGTCTTCCGCCGTCGTGCGGAGCGTCACCGCGAGCTGATTCGCTTGGCGATCGAACACCATCGCGTAGCCCGCGGGCATGCTCTGCTGCAGATTGCCGAACGTTTCGAGCATGCCACCCCAGCGCGGATCATTGGCCATGCGATCGACCGCATCTGCACCGTCCCACCACGCCGGGCTCTCACCGGGCGGACAAGTATTGCCGAGGCCGCACACGCCTTCACCTCCGCAGCGCTGATCCGGAGCGCACGGCATCGCCGGTTGCCACTCACCGGCAGCGCCGCAGCTTTGAATGCTGCGAGGGTCATCGGGGGTGCAACGCCGCGTTCCGGGCGCGCACTCACCCCGACACGCGCCTTCGACGCACGCTTCCGTCGGCAAACACCGCGGAAGGTTCGCCCATTGGCCGCCGCTGTTGCAGACCTGCGGTTGTGCCGGATCGCCCGGCAAACAGCGCAAATTTTCGGGTGCACAAGAGTCCACGCACACACCCGCTTCACAAGCGAGTGCCGCGCACGGCTGCGGCGGACCCCACTGCCCATCGGGCCCGCACGTCGAGAGCGCAGAATCCATTTCGCACCGCGTCACGCCGGGCGTGCAAGCCCCCGTGCAGCTGCCGTTCAGGCAGGCGCGGCCGCGGCATTCGACGCTGTCGCTCCACGTCCCGCGCCGATCGCACTGTTGATAAGCCGTCGGTCCGTCGCAGCGCGATTGTCCCGGCATACATTCACCGACGCAGGCAGCTTCACTGCACGCGTTCGGACAGGCGACCGGCGTCGCCCACTGCGCGTCCGCGCTGCAGGTCCAAACGGAGTTGGTTCGGCACTGCTGCGCTCCCGGCGTGCACGCACCGCTGCACGCGCCCGCGCGACACACGTATTCGCACGTCGAAAGCGCGATCATGCGACCACCGCGACAGACCATCAGGGTGGCGTCGTTGCATTCGCGCGCTCCGTTCACGCATGTGCCCTCGCAGGCGGCAGGCAGACACGTCGAGGGGCATTGCTCGAGCGTCTTCCAGGTTCCCGTGTCATCGCACTGTTGGCGATTGAGCGCATCGCAGCGCAGCTCACCCGGTTTGCAGCTTCCCGCGCAGGCTCCGTTTACGCACGCAAATGGGCACGCCGCTTTCGGCTGCGGCTGCCCTGCAGCATCGCACTGCACGACCATCCCGCTGCGACACTGCGCTGAACCGGCCGGGCACGCTTCGGTCGCACCGGAATCGGGAGTGCTCGCGTCGCTCGTGCCCGAGCCCTCGGCGAGACACAATCCGTTGACACAATCGCCGCAGGCTTGGCCGGCGTCGGGATCGCAATCGCTCGCGCAGCGCTTGTCCTTGCAGGTAGTCGCGCTTGGACAGTCCGTGTCGTCGACGCACGCGTTGTACTCGCGGGTCAGACACGCGGAACCGCGACTGGTCTCGAAGCAGGCAGCGCCGTGATCACAGCTGCGATCACCACCACAGATCGGCGTGCACAGCCGGAACACGCACAGCTCGTCTGCGCCGCACTGCTCGTCTTTGTTGCAGCCTTGGAGCGACGTCGCGGACGAGAAGTTTCCGGGCTGTCGGCTGCACCCAGCGAGCACGCCGAACGCGAGCACGGTCACTACCCAGATCGCTTTCGACATCCGCTGGTCCTCCGCGAACAGGCCCTATCACTTAATCGTCCGCACCGAAACGGGTGCGGGATCAGGCGAGCAACTCGATCGCACGGGCACTCGCGGTCGTCGCAGTCACGCCCAGTTCCTCGAGCAGCTCGGGCAGCGGGAGCGTGGTTCCACGCGTCGCCGCTCCGCGCAGCACCTCGGAAGCGCGAGGGTTTCGGTACCAATCCGCGTCTAGTCGCTCGCGTAGCCCGACGTGCGCAGCGAGCCCTGCCGCGCAGGCTTCGAATGCAGACGTACCGGGTGGTGCAGACCAGGCGATTAGCGCGGCTAAACCGGGGGGCACCTGCGCCCCGAGCGCTCGCTCGAACGCCGCCGTGAGCTGCTGCGACCACTCGCTTTCGTTGCGCACATGGCTCGCGACGAGGCTGAGCGTGGCTTGGATCCGCGCCTCGAGCAGGACGATGACTCCGGCGTGCCTTCCGAGCTTTTCGACCCACAACGGCTCGAGACCTTCGATGCGCCGCAAGTACCCCGGATCCGCGCGAAGCTGCATCGATGCCATGCCGAACGCTTCGGCCACGCCGGGCACCACCGGCCGTCGCAACAGGTCCGGCAACGCCTGCGAGACGAGCGACAGCGCCAGGCCATGGCCGATTCCGTGCGCGGCGTAGATATCGGACATCACCCCGAACGTGAGCTTCGATTGCGCGACTCGAATGTCGGCCGGGACGGACACCGCCAGCACGCGCGTCCGTGGATCGAGTAGGCCGTCTGCCGCCTCGGCGCGCACGCGTGCGTTCAAGTCGCGTTCGAAGCCGAGTCCGCGCAAGCCGTTCGCGATGCGCGCGAGCCGACGCGCCGGTTTCGCGAGGCCATCGAGCTCGGGTGCGCGCAACGCCCGCAAGAGCACGTGCCATGGGATCGTGCCGCTGACGGCAGCAGGCCGCACGAGCCAGCGTGTCATCTCGCGCGTGGCGTCGTCGGTGCTCGCGAGGAACTGCGCGGCTCGCTCCGAAGCCGTGGGCGGCGGCGCGGCCGCGAGGGCCGGCTTGCCCGGGTGGGCTGCGGCTCTCGGCTGCGACGCGTTCGGCTGCGGACCCAGCACACCGCCGGGAATCACCAAACCGCCGGGCAGCTCGATCGCAGGCACCGCTTCCGGTCGCAATGCGAGCTGCTCTTCATACGCCCGGAGTGCGTGCATGCGAAGCTCGAGAAGGCGAGACGTGAGTTCGCCGGTAGCGTCCGCCAACGCACCCGCGCGGTGCTCGCGCCCTTCCTGGTCGCCGTCGCTCGACAGGCCTGCGATGAGCGCAACGGGCGCTTCGCGACCGAACGGAAGCGCGTATGGCTCGAGCACGAGCTTGCTCAGCTGGGGCATACCTTCCGCGAGCTCGATCGTGAACGCGAGCTCTGCGCGTTGTTCGACGAACGCGCGTTGCTCGGGCAGCGTCCACACGCGCTCACGTTGCGCGTCCGAAAAGGCTGCGGCGCTCTCTTCAGTAAGTAGCGCACGCGCCGAGTCGAGCCAATCTTGGTCGAGCTGCGCGCGCCGAAGCCACAGCAACTCGGCCTCGATGCGGCGGTGCTGCACGCGTTCCAACGCTTCCGAAAGGCGTGCCGACCGCGAGCTCATGGCGACACTGTATACCCTACGGCCGAACTTTGCGGTGTCGGATCGGTCCGAGCGCGTCCAGCTGGTCGAGCGCAGCTAAAATCACCGACTTTGCCTGATCGTACGCAGTTTTACCGACGCGCGTGGAGAGCTGCGCTTCGACCTCGCGACGGCAGCTGCGGGTGAATTGAACCATCGATTTTCCGCGCGGAGACAAACGAAGCTTGCGCACGCGACCATCGCTACTCGGCGCGTCTTGCACGTAGCCATTGCGCGCGAGCTCCGCGACGCTTTTCGAGACG
>DASRXR010000773.1:0-2596 GCA_035687405.1 Polyangiales bacterium | reverse complement strand
CCGCTGCAGCGCCGCCGGCTCCCGAGATGGGTGTGGAGGGTGCGGCGTCGTCGCCGCTGCAAGCGGCGACGAGCAGGAGCGCTACCGCGGAGCTCACGAGACGGATGACGCGCGACTCGGGTGTGACTGCGAACGACATGCGCTGCAGTCTGGCACGGACGTCGAGCTGCGAGCTACGCTGCCCTGAGTTGAGACATCGGCGTTGAGACACTCAGTCGCAAAATCAGCGAAGTGGTTCGTAGGGCGTGTGCCGAGCGAAGCCGAGCACAGCTTCCTGAAGGAGTACTTCGGGGATTCGCTGGATACGCGGTCCTTGCGGATCGGGGCCTCGCTCGGACGGCGCTCGTGGTCGCCGTTTGGGCATCGGATCAGCCTCGTTCGCAGGCACTTTCGTGGCGGAAATGCAGCGGGTGAGATCGAGCTCGAGGATCCGCGTGTGGCGTCCGTGTTTGCGCACGAGGCGATGCACGTCTGGCAGCGGCAGGGAGGGCGGCGCGTCACATGGGAGGCGATTCCGTTGCAGGCGGGCTACTTGGCGGGACGCGATCCGTACGCGTACGAAGCTTGTGAGGACCCTGTGCGGATGCTCGAGCGCTTCATGAGCGCGAACGTGGAACAGCAAGCCAAGATGTTGGAAGACTTCGTGTACCTGCAGCGCGTCGGTGCGAATGTGTCGATGTTTGAGAGCGTGGCGCAGCACATTCGATCGAGATGCGTGGGTTGATGGAGAGAGGATTGCGATTGCTGACGCGGGTCTACCTCCTCGCACGGGCGCTGCCGCTCGCGGCTGCAGCGCGTCGGGGCGGACGACGCACGGGTGGGCGCGGTTGTGCCGGCGTTTCAAACTGTGGCGCAGCACGTTCGATCGAGATGCGTCCGTTGATGGAGAGGCCATTGCCAGTGCTGGTTCAGGTGATCGTTGTGTTGCTGCTGCTGCTGGCTGCAGCGTGCGGCTCCGATGATGCACGGCCTGGCAGAGATTCGTTGAATGCAGGCGCTGCCGCAGTGCCCGGCGCGGCGGGCGTGGCGGCTGTTGCGGGTATGTCGAGCGCGGGCCGTGTATTGTGTGAGTCCGGGCGGATGCCGGCGATGTCGCCCCGCAGCGTGGTTGAGGTCGTCGAGATGCTCAACGCGATGCCAAAGCCGGTGACGCTGCCGTGTTTTCTCGAGACCTTGGCGCGCCCGCTCGCGCTGCAAGCCACCTCGAGCGTGTTGAGCGCGCAGCCGGCGGTCGGCAAGCGAAGCCCGCGCGTATTCGTGTTCATGGGTCCGCTGATCGTTTCGGTCGCTCCGGACGGCGTCGGTCGCGATTTGCTCGAGCTTGGCGAGCAGCGAAGCGAAACGCATTCGCTCAAAGCAGAGCTCGAGTTTCCGATCACGGCGGAGCTCGGTCCCACCGATCCCTATACCCGGTTGCGCTACGATGACCGCCTCAGCACCTGCGACTTCTGTCACGCCGACCCCTCTCCAGCGCCGGAGCTCTCGTATCCATACGCGCTCATCTCCCGTGCGATGCGGCCGATTCCGCGAGAGCGAGTGGCGATCGAAACGTTGCGAGTAGAAGCGGAAGCGTGTGACCACGACAGCGAGGCGGAACGGTGTGAGATGCTGGACGCGTTGTTCGACGCGACATCGCAGCCGAGCGAGGCAGAGTTTCCAGCGACATATCGAACCTTCTTGTAGGACGCTCGAACCCGGAACGGCACGTGCTGGAGTCGTTGTCTTGTCGCTTGCCTGGCCGCTCGGGCGCGCCACCCGCGCAATCACGGCCGGGCCACTCGGGCGCGCCACCCGCGCCGGCAGGAGCCATCGTGCCAACCGTGGCCACGGCAACTTCACATCTCGTCGCGACGGGAGTGGATCATGGTTGGGACCCGGTCCAGACAGGGTTCGATTGTCGGCGCGAGTACGATTCACGGACTTGCCGCAGGCTGTGCCGCCGATTCAGATCAGGACGCCGGTCTGGCAGCTCTTACCACCGAAGGAAACTGTCGAGCTCGCGATGCGGCGGTGTCACTGCCGCCGCTGATGGCTGCGGACGCGTGACGTATCCGAGAGATGATTGAGCACCGGTCATCTGACGATCTCATAAGAGTCTTCGGACAGGCTTGATGTCAGTTGCGGAAAACTTTCTTGATCTTTTTATCAATAGAGGCTTGACGTGTTTCGCGACGACGCTCGCCAACATTCGCATCTCGTATTCTCGATATCGTTTGCCGCACCGACGTTGCGCCGTGCGGTCGCGCGATTCGAGTTTTGATTTGCAAGAGTACTCGAAGCAGTTCGTTCAACACAGCGCATCCTCAGATGCTAAAAAACACGGTGTTATAGATTGTTTTTGAACGTTGGGGGCTGTCATGAGGGAATTGGAACTTGCGAAGCGGCTGAGTGATGAAGCGCTGATCTCCAAACTGTCGCGGTACATTCGCGAGGACCGCGAACTGAGTGCTCGGCGTCTCGCGCACCTTGGTGAAGTGGATGATCGCGGACTGTATCGCGATCAAGGATTCAGCTCGATGTTCGATTACTGCGTTCGATCACTCCACATGTCGGAATCAGAAGCAGACTTGCGGATCAAAGCCGCGCGGATCGGACG
>DASRXR010000772.1:0-7315 GCA_035687405.1 Polyangiales bacterium | reverse complement strand
GATGAAGTTCTAACAGCAGCAAGCGAAGCGCCGCTGCTGTGCCGGTCAATACTTCGCGTCCCTTACCTCTGCGCAGCTGACGGCGTCATCCACATCACCCAACCGCACGGCCTTCACTTCGGGGCCACGGCTCGGCTGCCGATCTGCGAGATCGAGCGAACTGTCCGGCGTCTGGCTCGCCGCGAGCAACGTGTACACCGGAAGGTTCTCGTCGAGAAAGCTCGCCTCTGCAGACTCACACGCGTCGGCATCGCCGGCCGGCCTTCCGCTGTTCGGCCAGTTGAACGTCCCAGGTTGGACGAGGCAGCCCGCCGCACGCGAGTTCACGTACTCCGCGATCGCAGAGCCCTGGCCACGGTCGCAGTTGTTCGCGAAGCGCGTCGTAGCGCCGAGCTTCGTCCGAATCCCGAGCTCCAACCGATCGGTGCGCCGGACTCCATCGAAGATCGCTGCCGCACTCGCACTGAGCGGCGCACCTCGATACATGTAGCGCCCATTTCGGCAGCTACCGGCGGCCATGCCGCTCGTCGACAAGTTCACGCCGACACCCGGTCTCCCGTCGTCGTCGTGATCGGGAAAGCAGCCCTCGCCTCGCCCGTTCGGGCACCGGAGCTGATCGACCATCGACGCCCCAGGCCACGGAGCTTCGGGATTCGTGAGATCGAACCCCAGCAAATAGGTCTGAGGATCGATGCTGAGCACGCAGCCATTGGCGGCGCAGTCGTAACGACCGGTCAGTGTGAGCCCCGGCAACTTGCTCGATTCCCAGACCTCGACCGGAAAGTTCGGTTGGTACGCTTCGCATAACGTCGTGCTGTAAAAGGGCGGCAGCCGCACGCCGCAGACGCGACCCTTCGAGTCGATCCGCTTCGTGCGCGCATCGACACCCGAGACTTTGGCGAGGACGTAGACTTCGATCTTGCCGCGGCCGTCGTCCGTGAGGTCCCACAACCCGCCCGAACGGCCCCCCCAAGCTGCGTCCACCGTGAACCAGAGCCCGAACGTGCCGATCGGATCGCAGGTCGATCCACCCGGTTGCATCGCACACGCGCGTGGCGCCGCGCCGCTCTCGTGCCGGCAGCCGAGCTTGTGATCAGCGTTCAGCGTGCCACACGTTCCGTCATCGCTGCAGCAGCCAGGCTCGGCACCCGTGCCGCCACCCGCTGCAGACGCCGGGCAACGGTCGTCGACGATGCCGAGTTGGTCGCGCTGCCAGCAGTGCTGGCCGTACGGGGAGCTCGGGATCCCGCTCAAGTCTAGACCGCAACGGTCTACCGCCCGCGCCGCACGCGACGTGACGTCCGCCGCAGTGGTGCAACACGGCTTCTCCGGGTCGAGGCCGAACGCACAGAACGATCCGCCGCACGCGAGGCCGCCGGTCATCGGAGGCGGCGCAGTCGTGCCCGAGTCCGGAGGGATCAGTCCCGCGTCCACGACGACGGCCGCATCGGCCACAGCCGCGTCGCTGTCCGTCAGAGCTGCATCTTCCAGGCTGGCATCAGCCGGCACGGCCGCGGTCGCACCGCCGTCGCCGCTCGAAGCGGCATCCGCGGCCACTCCCGAGGCGGCGTCCACATCGGCAGTGACGGCGGCATCCGTCTTCACGCCGTCCGCGCGATTGCCACTGGAGAGCGGGCTGCGGTCGAACCGACAGCCTCCGAGCACAGCAAGCCCAATCGACCAAGCCAGAACGAGCTTCGCTCTCACGCTCAAACCCTCGCTCGCGTTTCGCCGCCGGATTCTGTGGTCTAGCCCCCCGTCGGACGGGTCACAACGTGAAGCGCATGTTTTGGCCACTTCCGCGAACTTTTCGAGACACGTGCGATCGCCGTCCCTCGAACGTCCCCAAAAGTTCAGACATTGGCCCTCGCGCGTGAGACGTGCTGGCTCATCAAGCTAAAGAAGCCGCAAACCCGCCGGCAGCGATTCGCCGAACACGCGACCGGCTTCGGCCTCGCTCAGCTCGCCGCCTTCGCGAACCAGCCGCACCCAAGGCTCGGTTCCCGGCACGCGTTCGAGCGCTCGCGCCGCCCGCTCGCGCAGCTCGGGATCGAGGTCGCGCGCGCGATCGCCGGTCAACCGCGCGAGCTGTGCGATCGCAAACGCCGCTTGCTCGGCTTTGCGCAAGTCGGCTTCGAGCAGCGGTTCGAGCCACTCGCGAATCACATCGGGCGAAATCACGCCGTGCGCGCTGCCGTACCACGGTGAACGCGCGCCGAGGCGCCCGAGCGTCCAGTACACACTCGCTTGCGACAGCTCTTTGCTCTTGAGCCGGGCCAGCAGCCAGCTTCCGACTTCGAGCTTTCGCGCAGCGGCCACGCGCTCGAGCGCGCCCGCGAGACGCACCATGTCTTCGAGACCCTGCGCGCGCGGCCCTTTCGGCCGTGGTCGCGGCCGCGCACCGGTGGCAGGTTCGAGATACCACGCGATGTCGTCGAGGATCCGCGTCTGCAAGCCTTCATCGAGGCCGCCTGCGATGCGACGCCACAAGATCCAATATTGCGACCAGACTTGAGCGTCGGCCGCGAACTGCACGCCCTCGGAGTAGAGCGCAGCCAGCTGCTGCACGCGCCATGCATCTGCCGGATAGCCGAAGCCCGGCCGCAAGCAAAAGCCAGCGAAGTTCAGCCACAACCGTTCGTGATCGGCCGAGCGACGCCGCCGCTTCGCACTGCCGAGAAACTCACCGAATAGCTCGCGCAGTAGCGGAAGGTTCCAAGTCTCGCGATCGCCGATCAACTTCTCGAGATCCGCTCGCAAGTTCCGGAGCTTTCGGCCTTCGAGGTCTTTCGCCGACTTTCCGTAGAAGATCGCGATCAGCGCGACCGCGGCATCGAAGCGCGGGTGTAATTGTGTCACCCGGGCCGGTGCACCTGACACATCTTCGGTGCCACCGCGCAGTTGAAACTCGAGCTGGTAGCGCCGCGATGCATTTGCGGTCGACGCGAGGCTGAGCTCGAGTGTGCCGACCTCGGTGAGCTGCGCGTGCAGCTGGACTTGAAGCTCCGGTTCTTTGCCCGACTCGCCTTCGATCACGGCCGCGATGTCGGGCAGCGCTTCGTAACTCGAGTCGAGCGCGACGAGCTCGCCCGGCCGATGTTGTCGCTCGGTCGTGCTCGTGAGCAATCGGAAGCGAACCGGCTTGCCGATCCGCAACATGAAGCTGCGCTCCGCGAGCGTATGCTCTTCGCCCTCTTCCGCGCCGCGCGGCAGCACGCACACGCCAGTCTGCTTGTCGGCTTCGGATTCTATGAGCAGGTAGTAGCTGCGCGGTGATCCACCGCCGATCTTCAAACCGAGACCCCGACGCGCGAGCCCGTACGCGACCGCACCGCGCGCAACCGCAGCATCCGGCTCGTCGTTGCGAAGGCGTTTGACGTCTCCACCGCGCCAGCGCGCGAGCACCGCGTGCATCCGCTCTTCGATCTCGATGCTCGTAAACACGCCGCCGTTGAACAGCACCGCGTCGGGCAAAAACGCACTCGGGGGAAAGTCGCGCTCGATCGCAGACGGCGGCACCGACTCTCCCGCGCCTTCGGGCTGCGGCGGAACGAGACTCGGGGCTTCGACCGCGATCACCGACTTCTGACGTGCCAGAAACGACGCGACGTGACGCGTGATCGCGGGGTCGGCTGCGAAGGGCAAACCAAACTCGGTGAGCGCGCTTCGACGCCCGTGCGGCCGCGCAGCCAGCTCGACGTCGGGAAAGAATCCGTGCACGACGGTTTCGACGGCCTGCGCGCGCGTGAGCTCTGCTGCGCGCTGCGCCGAGATCAGCTTCGAGCCACCGCCGAGCACCGTGATGTGCGCGCTGTCAGGTGGCGTTTTCCCGAGCAGCTGATGTTTCGCTTCACGGCACTGCTCGAGCAGTTGCGCGAACTGCCCGGCAGGCAGGTGCCCTTCCGCGGTGCCGCCGAGCAGCGCCGGCTCGCACAAGCGCGCGAGCGCGTGATCCATGTTGTCGCCGCCGAGCAGGATATGATCGCCGACTGCGATGCGCGTCAGACGCGGACCACTTTCGCGCAGCTCGACCCGGATCAACGTGAGATCGGTCGTGCCTCCGCCGACGTCGAGCACGAGGGCGAGTCGAACGTCAGCGAGCGTTTCTTCGAGGTTGTCGCGATTGCGATCGAGCCAGGCGTAAAACGCGGCTTGGGGCTCCTCGAGCAAACGCACACGCGCTAGGCCCGCGCGCTTCGCCGCTTCGAGCGTCAGTGCGCGCGCCACCTCGTCGAATGACGCGGGCACCGTGAGCACCAGTTCCTGGTCGGCGAGCGGAGCTTCCGGATGTGCGGCGTCCCAGCTCGCTCGCAGATGCGCGAGGTAGCTCGCGCTCGCAGCGACGGGTGAAATCTTCGGAACGTCTGGCGGCGCGCCCCACGGCAGGATCGCCGCCTGGCGATCGACGCCGGCGTGGCACAGCCAGCTCTTCGCGCTCGCGAGCAGGCGCCCCGGCACACGACTTCCGAGCGACTGCGCGAACGTTCCTACGACACCGCGCGGCAATTCCGGCAGCGGCGGTGCAAACCCGAGCGCGAGGTCCGTATCGGCTAGCTCGGCTTCGGCGGGGTGGTAACGAAACGACGGCAAGCTGGCGCGCGCTTCGACTTCGCCCGCAGCGATCAGCTGCGGAACTGCAAACGGCTCGACCCGCACATCGGGGCGCGAAAGATCTGCAAACGCCACGACCGTGTTGGTCGTGCCCAGATCGATGCCCACGATGAAGCGTGGATCGGCGGCGGTCATGGCGAGTTGTCGCGCGTATCGAACTCGACTTTCCAGCGTTCACCACTGGATCGAGCTACTGCTTCGAGCTGCAACGTGCCGACTTCAGTCACGCCCGCTTGCAACCGGACGATCACGGTCTCACCGGGTGAGTGCTGCTCCGCCGACAGCGTGACCTCGATGTCTTGGAGCGGAAGTAATTCTTCCGGCTCCCAGAAATCGAGCGCAGTGCCGGCTTGGTCATCGCGCCGCGTCGACGACCCGAAGAACCGGAACCGCACCGGCTCGCCGACGACGAGACCGAACTCTGCCGCCGGCATGTCCGCGTGCGAGCCTTCTTCGAGGCCGAACGGCGCGAGACACACTGCTGTGAGTGGCGGTGGAAGCCCCGGCACTGCAGGCATCGCGCTCTCGACTCCGACGTAATACGCCATCGCCGTGCCGCCGCGGATCCGAATGCCGTGCCCCGCACGCACGTAGCCGTAATACGCCGCGCCTTTCGCGACGCCGAGGTCGAGATCTTCGCCTTGCAACACACGCACGGGCTCGGCGCCCGCTGCTTCGAGCCAACCATTTAGGGATACGAGGACGCGCTCGCGCAAGAGCGAAGACTTGAACACGCCGCCGTTGAACAAGATCGCGGTCGGGTGACCGATCGTCGGGCTGCCATCCGCTTCAGGCTCTTCGCCGAACGCAGCCGCGTGCTTCGACAAGAACGCAGCCAAGTGTCGGGTCATCGCCGGATCGTGCGCGTACGGCAGACCGAGCTGAGTCAAACCGGCGCGCGAACGGGCCTGCGGACGCGAGTCCGCGGCGGCGCTTGGAAAGAAGCCATCGAGCAGCACACGTTCGAGATCGCTGCGCGTGAGCTCGACTTTGAGCGACCCGCCGATCAACTTCGAGCCGCGCCCCGGAATCACGACCGGAACGACCGATACGTCGTTCTTACCGAGCAACTCCTCTTTTGCCGCGCGCGCCGCTTGCGTCAACGTGGCGAGCTGCACGGGGTCGAGCACGTGGCCTTGCTGCTCGAGTTGCCCTTTCAACATGTGCGCGAGCGCGAGATCCATGTTGTCGCCGCCGAGCAGGATGTGTTCGCCCACCGCGACGCGCTCGAGCGCGAGCTCGCCCGCGTCTTCGCGCACGGCGATCACCGAGAAGTCCGCCGTTCCTCCGCCGACATCCACCACGAGGATCATGTCGCCGGACTTCACTTGCTCGCGAAACTGCTCGCCGCTCGTGCTGAGCCAGCTGTAGAGCGCAGACTGCGGTTCTTCGAGCAACACTGCGTGCCCGAGCCCGGCTAGACGTGCCGCTTCCGCCGTGAGCTCGCGCGCAGCCGGGTCGAACGACGCCGGAACTGCGAGCGTGACGATCTGCTCGGCGATCGGCGCTTCGGGATGCGCGTGATCCCAGGCGTGGCGCAAGTGCTCGAGGTAGCGCACGCTCGCGTCGCGCGGCGACAGCTTCGGCACGTCGCCGCTTGCAGCTGCAGGCAGGATCGGCGCACGGCGATCGACGCCCGCGCTGCACAGCCAGCTCTTCGCACTCGACACCAGGCGCAGCGCGCTCTTCACGCCGAGCGCGCGGGCGACCTCTCCGACCGCGAACTCGGTCGGGTGATCCGGCCAAGGCAGCGCGAGGGCGTGCGGCGGCAGCTCGCTCGCGTGCGGAATGTACAAAAACGAGGGCAAAAGCGACCGCGTCTCCACTTCGCCCGGCGCGATCACTTGCGGAACCGGCACCACAACCGGCTTCGGGGCTTCTGCGGCCGCCACCCCATTGGCTTGGAGCTCGAGCTCGAGCGACGCCATTGCGCAGTGCGTCGTCCCGAGGTCGATCCCGACGGCATAGAGTTGAGAGATCAAAGCTCTACCTCCGCAGGGGCGATCACGCGCACGTCGTGGCCGTCGCTCAGCTTGGGGAGCTCGATCTTCGCTGCTCGCCAGCCCGCGTGGGTGAGCGCGCCCGTAAACGGCGGTTGGCCCGACACCTGGCCGGTGAGGCGAATCTCACCTGCGGGAAATCCCGGTGGGAGCGTGATGCGTTGGCCCTCGTTCTCGCTGCGAATGGGCTCCAAGGTCACGTGGCTCAGGAGTGCCTTGCGGCATTGATCGTGGACGACCCGTGCGGCCGCTCCGATTTGTGCGTCGGTGTAGCCGGAGACGTCTTCTTGCAGAAAATCGACGAACCGGCCTTCGCGTTGCAGCAAACCGAGCAATTGCAGCGCGGATTGGCTAGGCAGCTCGCGGAGCGGCGGTGCGGAAGGCGTCACCGGCGCGGGCACGCTGGCTCGAGGTTCGATGATCGCTGCACCTGGGCCGAGGCGCTGCACGCGCTCCGCGAAAACTGCATTGAACAGCACGCGGAAAAACACCTGAAAAGCCAGGGCTAGCCGCACGAAAAAATTGGGAGCGGATGAGTTCATGAGGGCACTGCGGCAGAAGCCGCAGCGCCTGTGTAGCAAAAACCTCGCGCACCGGCCAAGCCGCCGGAGTCACTGAATTTTCGCAACGAACTAGTGCAGCACCAGTGCGCCGGATCCGTACGCCGAGAGGCTACGCGACGGCGGCCTCGCCCTCGCCCGAGG
>DASRXR010000771.1:0-3837 GCA_035687405.1 Polyangiales bacterium | reverse complement strand
ACCGTTGGGGATCGGCCGGTCGAGCAGCGGATCGCCGTTCACGCCCGCGAGCTTGATCGCGACTCCGCGCGCATCGGGCAGCCAGTCGGGACGGCAGCTCAAGTCGGAGTTCGACGGTCGCACCCACGCTTCATATTCGCGGCCCGGAATGAAGATGCCGTGCCGCAAGCGCAGTGGGACGTCGTCGCGAACGCGAAACCGCGCTTCGAGTAGACCGTGATGTTTCGCGTGGACGCCGCGCAATGCGGTCGGAGTCTCGCCCGCACGCGAACGCGCGCGAGCGTCGCGACGGGCGCGCGTCCGTGCGATCTGTGCCGTCCGCCGGATCCACATCCCTTCGTGGTCGAGCGGCCGCTCGAACGCCGTGAGCGGGAACGTGAGGCCGGGCGATGGCGTGTGCTCGACGCCGTGATTCGTGTTCGAGGGCGCGGTTGCGGCCTGCGCCGGGAGCTCACTTTGCGACGAGAACTGTTGTCGGAACGCATCGCGCCGCGCCTCGGGCGTCTTGCCCTGGCTCTTGATCACGAAGTCGCGGAAGCGCTTGCGCAACCGGAGTGCGCGCTGGATCTCGGGCGACGAAGGATGCAGGTGCGCCGCATGTGGATCGAGCTGGCGCGAGTCGCGAAACAAGTAGTTGCTGCGGATGCGATGACTGCGGCAGTACTTCAAAAACGCCTCGAGCCCGGCGCTCTTCTCGTAGCCGGAACAGTGCTCGAGCACGGCTTCCAGTGGCGCACGCGCGTGCTCGAACAGCTCCTCGAGCACGTCGAGCACGTTTCCGTCGCACAGAAACGCGAATACGATCGCGAATGGTTTTCCGCTCTCGCGCTTGTTGATTGGCTGCAGCGGGTCGAGACCCGCGAGCGGCATCCAACGCGCTGTGTGTAGACCGTGGACGTGACGTAATACCGACTTGTGATGATCGAAGTCGCGCAACGCCTTCACGAGCGCCGCTTCGCTTCCACCTGGAGCGATCGAAAAGACCGCCGTGAACTCGTGCACCGCGAGCTGGCTCCGCTCGAGGTGCTGCAGGATGCCGAAACGCTGAAACTCGCGCAACGACTCCCCGAGTTGACCCATCAGAAGCGAGAGGTGCTCGAGCTTCATGGCGAGACCTCCGGCTGTAGCGGCGCCGCTTCGATCGCCTCGCTCGCCAGGCCGGGTTTTAGTCCGAGGTTGTCGAGCACGGGGAGATCGATGTGGACGCCCTCACCGGCGAGCATCTCGAGCGCGCGCAGGCCGGGAACGAAGAAGTACTCGCCCCCGAGGCACTCGACGAAACGCGGCACTTGCGGGCAGACCAGCGTCGCCCGCTTCGCCGAAGGATCGCCGGGAATGATGAAGTCGCTCCCCTGCCGTGGGTGCGAGCCGACGAGCGGGTCCGCATCTCCGCCTTGCCGCGCGGCCGCGCCATCGTTCATGTACTGGCGCTGCAAAAACTCGAACTGCCGCTCGATGTCGGCGTTCAGCACCACAAATAGCAACCCGCGCTGCGCGTAGCGTTGTTCGCGAGAACCGGCCTTCATGTCGCCTTCAGGCAAGCGGCGTCCGAAAGACATGCTGCGACGCAAGATCCGATGGCGTGCAAACGCACCGGAGAACCCGTGTCCGTCGCGTGGATTGCCTCGCCGAATGTGCGAGCCGAGCGGGCAGACGCGGCCCTCCGGGTCGTCGCGGAACGTAAATGCGTTGTTCGTGCGGCCATCGTGCGCGAGTGGATCGCGAGTGAGCGGCGTGCCGTCACGCTCCCGGCCGACCATCCGCGCCGCGATCCAGTGTTCGTCGATCGGAGCGCCAGTCGCGCGGAGCGTTTCAGCTTGCTCCGTTACGTAGGCGCGAAAACCTGCGACGTCTTGGCCAAGCTTGCGAAACACCGCGAACGTACCGTTCATGCTCAAGTCTCGCGGCGGAAGTCGTGCGACCGCACCAGACTCGTCGACGTGCCCCAGCACGAACTCGCCGGTCGCGATCGGACGCCACTTCCCGTCCGCGTCGAGATTCCCGTCGCCGGGCTTTGCGGGCGTCGTGCTGCCGGCGATCGCGGGGCCCGATAGGCCGTCGCGAAAACCGAAGTGCTCGATCGATTCGCCCTTGTCGTTGCGGAGTGCAGTGCCGCGGATCGACGGCTCGAGCAACGTCGCCAGCCCCGCGAGCCGCTGCTGAATCTGTTTGTGCAAGCGGTCGAGTTCGTGTTCGGTACTGCCGTGCACCCAGAGCCACAGATGAATGCGTTCCGGTTCGCGCCACAGCGGGTCGTAGTGGGAAGGGTTGTCGCCGAGCCGCGTTGCGCGCGTGTGCATGCCCTGGGTGAACGCTTCGGGGAACCCGCGCGTGATCAGCGACTCGCTCAAGTTCAACGCGCGCAGCCCGGCCGCGCTCAAGCCGAGGTTGACCGCGTAGTTGGGGCGGTTCTTGGCATCCCAACGGGTGGCGGTCGTGACGAGCGAGCGCAGTTCCGCGAGTGCTTGGCGACCGCGCGGTGCGTCGGTGAAGGTCGCGAGCAGATGCATCACGTGTGGGAACGTGTAGCCCTCGAGGATGTTGCCCTGAATGTCCTTACGATCGATTGTCAACATGCCCGTGACCTTTGTGTCCCATGCCTAAACGAGCGCTCGCTACCGGTGCGATCGCACCGGCTCGTGGCTTTCAACGCTCAAATCCGAGTGCCCACGTTAGTAAGCAAGTCCGCATAAGCACTCTCGAAGTTTGCGAAGTCGTGTCCGGCGCTGGCCACGAACTCGTCGAGCTCCTCGCTGAGCGCGATCGCGCAGCGAACGTCGTAGACGGTTGCTTTGTCGCCATAGGCTTGGAAGTAGACCGGCGGGAGCAACTGATGCTCTCGGATGTACTCGAGGTACTGGTCGAGGTTCATGTCGTTCTTCCAGCCCGTCGCGTTCCCCCAAACCAGGTCGAGCACGAGCA
Source organism: Polyangiales bacterium (assembly GCA_035687405.1). Lineage (GTDB taxonomy): Bacteria > Myxococcota_A > Polyangia > Polyangiales > JAFGIB01 > JADGRF01. Next base: position 915 of record DASRXR010000771.1, on the reverse strand, counting down.
GCAGAACGACGTTGAAACCGGCGAGGTAAATTTCCCAGTCGCCCGAGAAATCGCTGAAGAACAACAGCTGGCTACGGACCGGCGCCGGAGCTTTCTGCCCGCTCGCGCGCAGCAGCTGTGTGATTCGCCGACGCGAGAGAAGCGCCCAGTACGCGAAGTGCAGCGACCCGATCGCACGTGCGTCCTGCTCGGGTTTGAACAAGCGCAGCGCGGCGAACTTCAGCGCGGCGCTGACACTTCCGCCCGGCCGCTTGAAGCCCGTCCGTGTCCCGAATGCGCTACTGCGTGCTGGAGGCTCCGTCGCTACTGGCTGCATCCCTGTGCCTCGCCACGACTGCAACATGGATGAAACGTTCCATGTCGAGCGGATGAATCATGTGACCCGCCACACACTCTAACGGATTCCGGGATGGGGTTTGTGTCACCTACATGGGTTTCTGACTGTTTTGTCTGGCCGATTGTCTATGCATAGTCAGGCCTAAACACACATGACCGGAGCCGGTCGCTGCGTGTCGCAGGGTTTGTGCGCAAGCAATTGGCAAGTTGTGCACGGGTACGTGGCAGGTCTGGCGCACTGTCCGCACGGCAAGGTCGTGTCAGAAGTCTGTAAGTAGTCGGCGCGAGTAGGGTCGAGCAGCAGAGCGGTACTCGCGTACTGCATTCGCCAAGACGCTCGATCACGCTGGAACAACTACAGATGTAATCGATCAGTAGTTGGACTGTCGCGCTCGGGGCGCGCCTCGGACGCCACTAGTCGCCTCGGGTCGCGCCTGGGCGCTCGTTGCGCAACGCCTTGAAACCAGCCAAGATTATTGGCGATGCGCGGCTTTTCTCGAATTGTTACGGCCATTCCACGGGTGACCGTCGCCTCACCAGCCCAGAACCTGCTGGCGACGCTGGAGCTGCTCCGCGCCA
>DASRXR010000770.1:0-7102 GCA_035687405.1 Polyangiales bacterium | reverse complement strand
ATTGCACACGACCAACTTGTTGGCCTGACACGCGGTCGTCGAAGGCTGACATTCGTTGCACGCGCCCGCGCTGCAGCCAAAGCCGCACTGCATGTCGGACGTTGCAGTTCCCGACGCGTTACACGTCGCCAACGTGTCCGCGTCGCTGCACACCTTACTGTCGGGATCACACACGTTACACACGCCATCGCCGCTACAGCCGTTCGCACAGTCGACCGTCTCGGGCCCCGTGCCGTCCGACTTACACCGCGACTGATGCGACGCGTCCGCGCAGCCGAGCACTTCGCCCGGCGTGCACTGATTGCATTGCGCCGTCGTACTACTGGTCAGCGAGCAGCCGTTCGGACAACCGGTATCCGACTGCGCGTTACCTTGACCGTCGCAACTACGAACCGTCTCCGCGTCCAAACAGAACGAGATTCCGGGCGCACAGTGGTTGCAGATCGCCGGTGAGACCGCGGAGTTACAACCCTCGTCGCAAGTTTCGTCGCTCGACGCCAACCCATCCGGTCCGCACGTCGCGAGCGTCGATGGATCCGCGCAAAACGTCTCGCCGGACATGCAGACGTTGCAGCGCTTTTCGCTCGCATTGCAGCCGGGCGTACCGCAGTCCTGAGCCATTCGGTCGCGGCCGTTGGCAGCGCAGCGGATGGCGGCAGTGCCCTGGCACTCGATGAATGCGTTCCGCACACACGCGCCGCCCATACCACCGACGCCGGCGCCGCCGGCACCTGTCGCGCCGCCCGAGCCGCTCTTGCCGCCCGCGCCGGCTGTGCCGCCGTCTCCCCCCATCGGCTCACCACCCCCAGAACCGTCAGGATCGAGAATCGGGGAAGTCGCGAAATCGCAACTAGCAAGGATTAGGGCAAACCACGCCGTATGACGTAACCAAGCCCAACGTGACTTCACCCCGAACTCCACGCGTAGAAACACAATCGTAGTTCATAACGACGCGGACCGCGATGCCGATAGGCCAGGATCACTGTCACGATCGGCGCCTTACACGTGATCCGGATACAGGTTGTGTCCCACGTACTGACCTAAACATCACACGTGCTTTCACCGTATTGTGGCTGCCTTGGTAGTTCGGAGGTCTTTGCGATGACGGTACGGCGGTTTGGTTCGCTCCTCACGACGTTGGTGTGGGTCGTTGCAGCCGTGGGCTGCGGAGACGACAAGACGAGCCCGCCGGCTGAAACCGAAAAGGTCTGCGACCCCGGCACGGTGTTCTCCTGTTATCGCCGGGGCTGCAACGGCCACCAGTCCTGCAACTCCCAAGGCACCGAGATGTCGGCCTGTACGTGCGACCCACCGAACACGGCCGGTAGCGGTGGGCGCGGCGACGACGGCGATGCGGGAGCAGCCGTCGATGCGGGCGAACCGTTGGACGCGAGCGACATGCCGATCGACGCTGGGCCGCCACCGGCCGAGGTCTGCGACAACAACGAAGACGACGACGGCAACGGCGAGACGGACTGCGCGGACGACGCGTGTGGCTCGCGCAGCTGTGAGCGCGCCGCGGCCACCGGTTGGAAGGGTCCGATCGAGTTGCGAAGCAGCGACAGCGCTACGCCGGATTGTGGTGGCGAGTTCGACACGAAGAGCTTCGAAGCAGGCGAGTCGCCCTCGGCGGCAGCCGCCAGCTGCAGTGTTTGTAGCTGCACGCCGCCGAACGCGGCCTGCGCGGCCGTCGTCGATTTCACGACCGGAACCGAGGCAGGTTGTGGAGGAACGACCTGCACGACGTCGGTGAACCAGAGCTGCAGCGAGATCATGCCGCCGTGTTTGACCGGCCTAACGTCCGCGTATCTAGGAACGAAGCTCCCGACTGGAACCTCGGGGTGCACGCCGTCGGCGCAGAGCTCGGATAAGCCCGATGTGACGTGGGCGAAACGCGTGGTTGGTTGCAGCGCCGGTGACAGCGCGCGTGGTGGTTGCAAGTCCGGTGAGCAGTGCCTGCCGAAACGTGCATCGAGCAATGCGATCTGCGTGTGGCGTGACGGCGAGCACGATTGCCCGAGCCAGGCCTACACGCAGAAGCGCAGCTATTACCGCGACGTCGAAGACACGCGCAGTTGTACGGCGTGTGCGTGTAGCGGTCCGAACTGCAGTTACAGCTGGAGTGTGTTCAACGCGGCGGACATGTTGTGTGCGACTCCGATCGTCTTATTGACGAGTGCGGATCAATGTGTGCAGGTCAACCCGTCGCTGGACAAGCTGAGGGTCGGTGCGAGCATCACCGGAGACGGTAATTGCACACCGTCCGGTGGAGCGACTCAGGGTGCGGTGAGCGGAAGCGACGAGATCACGGTCTGCTGTGTGCCGTGATCGCGACTGCGTGCGGCTCTGACACTCGAACTTCCGGCAAATACGCCTGCGCGAGCTTCTCACTCCTCGAACTCGAGCGGGTCCTCGCGGGATTCGGAGTGCGAAAAGTTTTCTTGGATGCGTGCTAGACATGCTGGTGTTGTGACCAGTCCCGGGTCCACGCACCATGTGCAGAGGTCTACGATTCTTCATCGAGCGTCTGGATGACACCGACTAGCAGTAGTGCCAACCCCGATGGCTGCCCGTGACAGCGCTCAGCGCAATCTTGCGAGAGCTGAGGTTCGAGGCCGCCGGTTATATCCGACTCGAGCTCAGAGCGCCGTGGGCGATCGCATTCGAACAGCGTGGCTTGCGCGGCGTCCACATCGTAGTCGCGGGCCGCTGCGAAGCAGTCTTCGAAGGCATGCCCGCCCTCTCACTCGAAGCGGGTGATGCGTGAGCTCGCCCAGCCTCTTCTATCGCGCACTTCGGCCGTGGCTTCGCGGCTACGCCAAGGCCGATCGACGTGTCGACCGCGTTCGGTCTGGCCTCGCCCACTTCGCCGAAGGGTTCGTGCTCTCGGGCCTGAACGCCACCGAGCAGACCGACCTCACGATCGCGATTTACGATCAACACGCTGGACGAACCGAATCGTTATTCACGTGGGAGAAGACCTGGTTCGAGGCCGTGCTCCCACCGCCGCCGGCACGCGTGCTCGTCGGCGGCGCAGGCCGAGGACGAGAGGTGCTCGCACTTCGCGCGTTCGGATACGCAGTCGACGCGTTCGAGCCCACGCCGACGGCGTCGCCGCAGCTATCGGCGGCGGTCGGCCCAGGCCTGGCACTCACGGGCAGTCACGAAGATTTGGTGCGAGCTTGCCGCGGTGAGCGCGGCCCCCTCGCAGCGCTAGCCGCGCGGCGGTACGACGCCGTTCTCGTCGGCTGGACGAGCCTTTCGCACGTGCTCGACGCGCGCGAACGCTACGCGCTGTTCGAAGTGTGTCAAACGTTGTGTCCGCACGGTCCGATCCTCGCGAGCTTCTTCCTCAGCTACGATCCAGCGTTGGAGCGCCGGAGCCGTGCCAGAAAGTGGGGGGCCGCACTCGGATCCAAACTCGCACGAGTGCGTGGGTTCACGCAGCCCGCAGCAGCACCCGGATTCGATCGCTTCCTCGTCCACGCGGGAATCACGCACGTCTTCGATCGCGGGGAGCTCGAAGCGCTCGGCCGATCGATCGGCCGCACGCTCGAGCTCGAACCCATGCCGTACGCACACGCGACGTGGCTCGTGCCACGCTAGCTGAACTTCACAGATAAGAAAGCCACCAGTCGCTGCGCCGCCGCTTCACGCCGCCAAACCAGTGACACAATGGATACAAGCAGGCGAGCACGAGCAACCACGCGAAGTACACGCCGAGCAGACCGACGCCCCAGTTCTTCGGATAGAACACGAAGATCGTAGTGAGGATCGTGCTGCCATGACCCTGCAAAGCCCCGAGCAAGCCCGCGAACAGGTGCGCGATCGCGAGATGGACGACATACGCGAACATCGGCACGCGCCCGAACGTCTCGAAGCCTTTTGCGAATCCACTCGAAGTGCGCTCCAGCAACGCCAAGACCAACATCGCCGGTCCGAGCGTCATGAGCACGTACGCGAGCGACGGCGGATACTTCGTCACGTCGAGAAACGCGAGCGAGGTCCACAGCAGATCGCGCTGCTGCGACCAGGGACGAGGGTCGCCGTACAGGTTGATCGCACGCAGGAAGATGAACGCCGCACACAGCCCGAGGCCCGCATAGACGAGCGTTCGAAGCCGGCGCGCGCGCTCGAGCCGATAGATCTCACCGAATCCGTAGCCTACGGCCATCACGCCGATCCACGGAACCACGGGATACACGACGACTCCAAACGGCGTCTCGCCCTCCACGTGCACGATTCGCCAGAGCGGCGCCCAGGTACCGAAACTCTCCGGGCGAATGCCATCGAGCAGGTTGTGACTCGCGATCATCGCGACGCCAAACGCGCCGACCCAGCGAGCCGGCAGCGAGACCAGCGCGGCTAGCGCGCACATCGAAAAGCCTGTCGCCCAGATGACCTGCATCACGAGGCCCAACGGATACGAGACGTTGAACATCCACACGAACATCACGACGGTGAACTCGAGTGCGATCAACCACAGACCACGCGTCAGCAAAAAGCGCTGGAGCGCGAGCCGCGACATGCGTGCGGACATCTGCTGCGCGCTGACGCCGGCCAAAAAGATGAACGTCGGCGCGCAGTAGTGCGTAATCCAGCGCGTGAAGAACAACGCCGGCGTGGTGTGTTGCAAGTCAGTCGGAGAGAAATGCGCGTTGGTGAAGAAGTCGCGAACGTGGTCGAGCGCCATCAGCGCGATGACGATGCCGCGCAGTCGATCGATGCTCGGGACGCGACGGGTCCGCGGCTTCTCGCGCTCGAGCGGCGGAACACTCACCGCGTCGGAATCGACGAAAGTGGGCGCGTACGCGTCTGCAGTCAGCTCCGTGGATTTCATGAATCGAGACACCTTCCGCGCCGGGCGAGCGAGCTTTGCATGCGCAGCCTCCGCACTCCATTTGGCCAAGAGGACCGCTTCGCAAGTGGCATGCCCGCGCGAGCGCCCGCCTCGGGCGAGCGAGAGGCTCCCAGAGCCTGAATTCGTGACGCCACGCACTCCCAGTGCCCTGGCACGTGCCCGCGCGATCGTCCGCCAATAAGCGTTTGCCAGCCGCCCGGCGCCTGACGTATACGCGTGACGTACACCGACCGGGGAGAAGGCACGTCATGGCAATCGACTTGAGTTGCGTCGGACATCGCGTCGGCCCGAGTAGCAAGACTTACGACTGGCGCGACACCGCGCTCTACGCGCTCGCACTCGGTGCAGGCGAGCACGATCTCAAGTACCTGCTCGATAGCCCTCCCCCGCAGGTCTTGCCGACGTTCGGCGTGCTGCCGACGTTCGAGCCGATCTTCCAAGCCGGTCATCGCACTGGAGCGGATCTCGTTCAGCTCCTGCATACGGCGCAGCGCATCGAGCTCGTGAAGCCGTTCCCCGCGCAAGGGGAGATGCAGACCACTGCCACGATCCGCGGCGTCTGGGACATGAAGATCGGCGCGATGTTGATGGTCGATACCGAGACGCTCGTGAATGGTGAGCTCGGCTGCCGTACGACCTGGCAGTTGCTGTTGCGCGGCGAAGGTGGGTTCGGTGGAGAGCGCCCGCCGCAAGGTTTGCGCACGCGACCGCCGAAAGGCAAAGCGCCGGACTTCGAAACCGAAGTGCCGACGAGCCGCAACCAAGCGCTGTTGTATCGGCTGACGGGCGATGTGAATCCGATCCATTCGAATCCCGAGGTTGCGAAGATGGCTGGCTTCGATCGCCCGATCCTGCACGGCCTGTGCACGTACGGCATCGGCGCGCGCATGGCGCTCAAACATCTCGCGGGGGATGAGCCTTCGCGCTTCAAAGCCTTCGAAGCGAAGTTCTCGAAGGTCGTGATGCCGGGCGACACGTTGATCGTGCGCGGCTACAAGCTCGAAGCGCCAGGCCAAGCCGCGATCACGGTCAGCGTGAAAGAGAGTGGCGAAGACGCGATTGCGAGCGCCATCTTCGAGTACGCAGTTTAGCTTTAGTGCAGCACTAGCTGCCCCAACGAAACGTGATCGGGACCTCGATGGTCGGGTGAAGGCTCAACCGGACCGGGCAGTTGTGCGCGATGTTCTCGAGCTTCGCGCGCGCAGCTGCATCGAGGTCCGATGCGATCGCGTTCGGCACGCTCATGACCGTAGGTAGCCGCGCGATCTTCCGCGGCAGTTCCTTCGTCATCTCTTTCTTCACGTGCACGCCGATGCCGTCGAGCACCCAGTTCTCTTTGAGTGCAGCGATGCCCATCGTCGTCACCATGCACGTGCCGAGTGCGGTCGCGACGAGATCCGTCGGTGAAAACGATTCGCCGCGGCCGTGGTTGTCGACCGGCGCATCGGTCGCGAACGTGGAGTCGGACGGACCGTGCTTGGCGGTGCAATGCAAGCCGCCTTCGTAGTGAACGTAGATGTCGACCATGCAGCCATGATCTACCAACCACGCGTCACGCGCAATTCGGTCAGCTGGTTACGGCGGGCGCGGAACGCACGGTGAGCACCGGACAGTGCGCGAGGCGAATGACGCGCTCCGCGACGCTACCCATGAGCGCGTGAGACAAACCCGTGCGCCCGTGTGTCGACATCACGATCAGATCGGCGTTGTGTTCTTTTGCGGCGCCGATCACGACCTGATGTGCGACGCCTTCCAGCAGATCGGTGCGAACCACAAATCCAGCGTTGGCGACCGCGATCTTCCAGCGCTCCATCTGTTCTTCGAGGTGCGCGCGCAGCTGGTTGATCAGCCCGGGTTCAGGACCCAGGTAGCCAGTCATGGGCATGATGTACGCGGGGTCCTCGTAGGCGTGAACGAGGACAATTTCGGAGCCGAATACTTTCGCGAGGCCTTCGGCGTATCGAAGGGCTTTCTCGGCCGACGGCGAGAAGTCGACCGGGCACAGAATGATTCTGAAGTTGTCGGCCATGCCAGTCATATGCACACCCCCAGCCGGTTTGCCAGGCCACGTACCTGGGGGACGGTTATAGAGCGGATGGGGTCAGTCGGCAGGGAATTCGAAGCGAAAGAGCGGCCCCCCGACATTCATCCGCAGTGCACACAAGCGGCAGATGAAGTCCTCAAAACTGAGTTCGATCGATCGCCGGATTCGGGCGCTGAACTCGCTCGGGCCTGACTTCG
>DASRXR010000769.1:0-5019 GCA_035687405.1 Polyangiales bacterium | reverse complement strand
CCGCTTCGCCCGGGCTTCGATCTGCCGCGCTCGCTCGCGCGAGACACCGAGACGGCGTCCGAGCTCTGCGAGCGAGACATCATCTTCGCCCATGATCCGCTGTTCGACGATGTAGCGTTCGCGACGATCCAAGCTGTCGAGTGCGACGTCCAACCGACCGGACAACCCGGTCTGCTGTTGTGACGCTGCGAGCTCGTCTTCTTGGTTCTGCGAGTCGTCGCGCAACGTCTCGAGCATGGTGTGCGCCGAATCCGGGTGCGAAGCGACGTCGAGTGAGACGTCTTTCGCGTCCAGCTGACGCAGCATGCGAGACATGCGCTCCGCGTCGACGTGGAAGCGCTGTGCCAGCTCTTCGACGACGCGGCCTTGATCCTGTTCGAGCGAGGCAAGCCGCGCGCGTTCGCGACGGAGTCGGAAGAAAAGCTTCGAGCGAAGAACGCCCGAGCCGCCGCCGACCATGCTTGCCGACTTCACGACCAGGTTGAGCACGTAGGCGCGAATCCAGTAACCGGCGTACGTGACGAAGCGCGTACCGCGTTCTGGGTCGAACTTACGAACTGCGAGCATCAAACCGAGGCTACCCTCGGCGATCAGCTCGGATACGGGGATGCCGTAGCGCCGGTACTGCAGCGCGACAGCGATCACGAAGCGCAAATTGGCTTCAACCAGGCGGTGAGCCGCCTGGATATCTCCCTTTACGGCCGTAACGGCGAGATCGTGCTCTTCTTCTCGGCTAAGCCGGGGTATCGCACGTACCCGCCGGATGTAGTCGGTCAGGGCGGCATCTGAGGGGGGAGGACTCGTGAATTGCATGAGGGGATCCCAAATCTGACGTTACGTAACGTAACATAGGTGCCCCTCCACGAACGTCAAGCGCGGTCCATAACTGGGAGCGGCGTTTTTGGCGCCGAAAATACAAAAACGCCGCCAGGCGAGTGCCGGGCGGCGAGATGTGCAGAAATCACGCAGCAGACGCTGCGGCAATTTCGCGCGGGCTACGCGTTGAAGCTCGAGCCGCACCCGCAGGTGCTCTTCGCGACGGGGTTATTGAACTTGAAGCCTGCCCCGTAGAGGCCCTCGACGTAGTCGATCTCGGTGCCGCTCAGATACGTCAGGCTCATCTGGTCGACGTACATCGGGATACCGTGCGACTCGAACGTCTCGTCCATGTCGCCGATCTCGTCGTCGAAGAACAAATCGTAGCTGAACCCCGAGCAACCACCGCCGATGACGCGCAGGCGCAGCCCCTGCCCGTGGAGGTTTTCGGCTGATTGGATTTCTTTTACTTTTTCCGACGCTTTTTCTGTCAGCGTGATCATGGGTCGCGACCTCTTCCGAACCAGCAATATAGGAGTGGAGTGCGCCGGCCGCCACCCCACCTGGAAGATATCAGACCACGGTTTGCACCGTGCTGCGCCTGGCTGCGCTCTCCAGTAGCACACCCGTCACGTTGAACCGCGTGCGGCTCGGCTCGATGATCCCGACGATGCGCGGGAAACGCCGCCCTTGCGACGGTGCGCCGAGATCGATCTCCTTGGGCTTCGCGAACACCTGGCCCGACCGGTCGCTCACGAGCTTGATTCGCGGACGCGCGATCGCGGCCCGATTCTCGGAAGGGCCGACCACGATTCCCCACTCGCCGGTCTCGAACTCGACGACAGTGCCCGTCGGCAACACACCGAGCGCTTGAACGAGCAGCTTGAACACGGTCTCGTCGACGGTCGGTAGCCGCGACACGGCCGTGAGCGCATCGAGCGCCGTCATCGGACGCGTCGTATCGCGCGGAGCGAGAAAGCCGAGTAGGGCGCGCACCGCGTGCAGAATCTTGGACTGAATCAGCGGCGCCATCTGCCGCTTGTAGAGCGGACCGAGCAGCCCCTGGCGCTCGAGCTGCGTCGCTTCGTAGGTCGTCACCGTGCGCAGCGCGTTTTGCACGTTCACGCCGCCGGTCGCGATGCACAGTGCTCCCGTGAGCGACGGAACCTGCCGCTCGACGTCGTCGGCGAGCTGCACGAGTCGATCGGCGCCTTGCGGTCCGGCGAGTCGCGCACGGCCGATGTCGGCCATCAGCGCGGCCATCGCGAGTTGCGTCAGCACGGTGCGATCTTGCGTGAGCCGGCGCGCGACGACGATCGACAAAATCGCAGTTTGCACCGCGCGGCCGGGCTCGTCGCGGTGCGCGTTCGCGAGCGTGATCATCGCGAGCAGCGAAGTCTCGTGATTGTCTGCGAGGGCAACCAACCGCTGCGCGACGCGCTTGATCCGGTGCGGCATCACGTTTTTGCCCTTCGAGATGCGATCGAAGAACTGCCGCATCACGACCAGCGCCGACGCGTACGCGCGGAGCGCCATCTCCATCGAAGGCGCGTCGTCTTCGGTCGCCTCTTTGCTCTTGAGCGAGGAGTCCACTGCCCGCACCACGATCTGATTCAGCTTCGAATCGAGGAGGTGCTTGCGCCGCTGCGGGTCGCGCGAAGCGATCGAGAAAGCCTCACACAGCTGCAAGAGGTCGCGCTCCGTCATGTCGCCGGTGAAGCTCAACTCGGACACGCCACAGCCGAGGAGCAGCTTGCCGACTTCCATCGCGGAGTCGTAGACCATGCGCGGCGCGCGCAGCAGCTGGCCGCAGACGAACACGGAGTTCTCGACGTACGTGATGCTGACGTAGCCGCCGACGGCTGCAGCGAACTCGTTGATCATCGCGTGCGTCTCTTTCGCGGCCGACTGGACTGCGCGGTTGTCGGTCGCGTGCACGAGCGAGTTCTTCAACAGGCGAAACACTGAAAGGATGATGTCGGCGCCGCGGTCTCGAATCTCTTCGAGCGACTTGTTCCGAGTATCGCTGGCCTTGCAGGACGCGAGAAAGTCAGTGCGGTTGAGGGTGCGTCTCACGGCTGCTGTCCTCGCGCTTTGTCGCGCGGCCCGGGCAAGCTCGCCTTGTCGCGTGGCCCGGGCAAGCTCGCCTTGTCGCGCGGTCCGCTCGCGAGACTGTTCTTGGGTGCGACGGTCGAAGGGCCGGGCTTGCGCGCGCCACTGAGCGAGCCGGGAAGACTCGGCGTCGCACCGATCGCACCCGGACTCGCGTTCGAGTTTGCCGGCTTGTCGCGCGTCACGCTCGGCGTCGCCGCCGGCTGCGGCGACTCGTTTGCGCCGCTGCTCGCTCCGGTCTTTCTCGCACCGGCTAGAGTCCGCCGCTCGGTGCGGCGACGCTCGACGTCGGCCGCTCGATCTTTCAGACGCTGCACGGCCGCAGCCGCGGCATCGCGCACGCGCTTACTGTTTTTCAATCCCGAGCTCTTCGCGACGGTATCGAGCAGGAAGAACGCAGGGTCGCTCGACGCGACTTCAGCCAAGAACTGCGCGGCGAGCTCGCGCGTCTCTTCGAGCGCGCGAGACCGAAACAGCGGCGAGTTCGACAGCAACGCCATGCAGACTTCTTCGCCGCGTTTCGCGCGCAGCTTGCACAGTGCATTCAGAGATTGCTTTCGTTCCTCGATCGGGAGCTTCGCGAACGTCTGCTCTTGGATCCGGAGCACGAGAAACGGTCCCGCGATCACGATGTTGTTCGACTCCATCGCGTTCAACGTCGCAAGTCGCACTTCCGGGTTCGGATCTTCGAGCAGGCGCCGCATCTCCGCGCGTAGTCGAGGCCCAGCCGCGCCTTCGACGTTGCCGAGCGCTTCGATCCGCACGAGCGCGTGCGGGCTCTGCACGGCCATGCCGATCGCTTCTTTTGCGGCCGGCGTGTCGAGGCCGGCGAGCAAGCGAACCATCCCGAGCGCGAGATCGAGGGCGAGCTTCGAAAATAGCGCGCCGATTTTGGCTTCGTGGCCGCGCCCCATCCGCGCCACGATCTCGAGCAGCAGCGCCTGGAGTGGACCTTCCGGCGCATCCGGCAAGAACGTCAGCGCTGCTTCGAAGTGCTGCGCCTGAATGCAGCCGAGCACGCGGGCCAAGCTCTTCATGTACTCGGGCTTGAGCTCCTCGGTGACCTTGGCGCTGCCGCGCAAGATCTCGAGTAAGGTCGGCGCCGACAATACCTCGCTCGTGATCGTGTCGCGCAGGCTCGTGGTGTCGATCTCGTTGCCTTCGACGACGACCGCGTCGCGCAGCTCGAGGATCATGTCGAGCGCCTTCACCGGCGAGCCGCTGCTGAGACTGTCGACGGCTCGGCGCAGCGGTACGGTCACCGCGGCCGATCGACCCATCTTCGCGGACGTAACGAATGCTTCAGCCGCGGCGACCACGAAGCGCTCGCTCGTGCCGGCGATGTCGACTTCCATGCGCGCGGACAGCAGTGCAACTGCAGTGTCGTCGACTGCGATCGCGCGCGCTGCTTCGGCTTCGTCCGGGGACTCTTCGAGCACGTTCAGGTTCGCGACGCGCGCGGCGGCTTCGGCGTCCGCCGCTTCACCGCGCGCGAGCACTTTGAAGAGGGCGCGGCTCTTCTCGAGCGCGGTATTCGTTTTCTTCGGAGGGGGACGGCCCGGCTTCAGCGAGCGGCCCGACCCCGCTTCGCCCTCAAGCATCGACTCCGCGAGTCCGATCCGGTGATCCTGGAATGCGCCCGCGAGCACGTTCGCGCGATCAGCTTCGTAGCGCGCGCGCTGATCCTGGTTACCTTCAGCGAACGAATCGACCGCTTGAAAGAACAAGTGATCGAAGCCCGCATCCCAGAGCATCGTGACCAAGTCGTCGTCGGGCGAGAGCTCGGTCAACGGATCGAGGAGCAGCAGCTTCAACCAGTTCTTGAACTCGACTTCATCGAGCCCCGGCGCCAAGCCCATCATGCGAACGCCGTCTGCGAAGAAGTGATACGGGATCCGGTTCCACGGCGGCTCCGGTTCCCAGACGACTTGGTCGCGCACCGCAAACGAGTACGGCGTGAGGTTCCAAGACAGCGCGACCTCACACGTCATCAGCGCCGACGCAAATTCGCGAAACGCTTCGTCGAACCGACGCCGCGCTTCCGGGTGGTCGTGGCCGTATTGCCGCGTTGCGACGAGCGCGATCTGCAGC
>DASRXR010000768.1:0-8011 GCA_035687405.1 Polyangiales bacterium | reverse complement strand
GCGCGGGTTGTCGCACGTAGTTGCGCGCGCGATGGCGCGAGAGGCGGCCGATCGTTTTCAGAGCATCGACGAGTTGATTGCGGCGCTAGAGCCGTATGCAACAGGTGGCGAAAGCTTTCCGCCGCAGCTGCCGATCGGGCGTCGTTCGCTGGATTCGTCGTTGTCGTTGCCGACTCCGCTATCGACGGAGTCGAGGATCAGCGGGCGGGTATCGGCGTATTCGCAGCCGCCAGCGCCGAGCCGGGCGCCGTGGATAGTGGGCATCGGTGCGTTCGTACTGGTTGCGATTGTGGCAGGTGCGTTTTGGTGGCGACACGACCGGGCGCAGGTAGCCTCGGCGCCGGGTGTGGTGCGCCCGAGTGCGGCGGCGGCGCCTCCAGAAGCGGCGGCACCTATGCAGCCATCAGCTGCAAGCACGGCAACCCCGAAGCCGCAGCCGGCGGAGGTCGAGTTGCCGGCGTTGAACATCGTGCGAACGGTGCCGGAGATGGAGCCGACGCCGACCGGCACTGCGACCGGTGGCCAATTGGTCCCAAGCACGCTAGCGCACGAGCCTTCGGCGCCAGCAGCGGCTGAGCGAGCGAATGCGGCAGTGCGGCAACCGGCGCCGGCAGCCAAGGGCGGCGGAGCGCCGGCGCGTCCGAAGGAACCACGGTTGCAGGTGCAGCGGCTTCCGGCGCAGCCAGAGCCTGCGGCAGAAACAGATCACGGCGAGATTCCGGTGAAGAAGCAGGCAGACGTGCGGATGAGGGCGCCATCGAGTCGAGTGCCGGCAATCTCGGAGACAGACTTCTACTGAAGGCCGAGGTCGGCGACGAACGCAGTGTCGCGGTCGAGGCCATCGCCGACTGCGTGAATCTTCGAAGCGCATCAGCTGCAACTCGATCGCGACACAGGGCCGGGTCCTCCCGCAGTCGCTCCAGCGCGATCGAGACCAGCCCCGACTGCGTGAATCTTCGAAGCGCATTAGCTGCAATCGTGTGGCACTGAACGCAACTCCCCTCGCGGTCGGGTCGGTCGCCGACTGCCGCGTTGATGGATCGAACCTGAAGTCCTCGCCGATGGCTACTGCGTCAGGGGTCTCGCGTTCACGAAGTGTCGAACAGCGGTACGCATCGAGAGGGGACACGCTTTGCGTCGAGCATCGAGCGGCGTCGTGTTCTGTCACGTTAGTAGGCTTGGTAAGGGGGCGGGATCGGTGGGTCGCGGGCCACGCGATTCGTAGGCGTCGTTCGTGGTGAATGCCGGCGCCGGTCGACTACGTTCGGGGCGGGTCGAAGTGTCGTGATCGTCAATCACGTCGTCGGGAAGACGCGTCCGAGAGCCGCGGCCGCGGGCGGCCTCACTGGGCTTCGCCCAGACCCAACGTGAGACCACGCCGCGAGTCTCGTCGAGCTCGCAACACAAGCAGGTCGATTCACGGTCCATCCGGTCCATCCGGTCCAGACGCAGTCCCTTTGTTCTCCGCACTACACATCCACTCGCTCCAGACGCAGTCCCTTTGTTCTCCGCCGTACACATCCACTCGCTCCAGACGCAGTCGCTTTGTTCTGCGGCGTACCACTGCTGGAATGGATTCGCGGCGTCGCCACACACATGCATCGTGAAACAAGGAGCGCTTCCAGATCAGAGATCCCCGCCCCGACTTCGACGTCGACGCACTGCTCCGAGTTCCACTGCGCGACTCAACGCCGGTACAGGGCTGAGCGCAGTGAGCGCAGCGCGGCCGCTGAGCTGTCATCCAGCTCCACCGCCTGAACGCGCCCGCAACGTCTCGGCGTGCAACCATGCTGCTGCGCGCAAAGGTCGGCCCGCGGCAATTCCCAATCAGGCGTCGCAACGTCCGCATCGCACGCAAACGCGAGCTCGCCCCTTATTAAGCCCCGCTGCACTACGGCCGCCGATTCGCCTGAAATGCTCGCGGGGCATGACTCGCCGCGACTATTTGGACTCAGGCATCGCGAGGTCCCCCATGCAGCCTGAATCAACAGCCATCGCACGTGCGAGTTGCCCGCCGTCGTCAACGAGGTGTGGTGCTTTCGGTCGCCACTCGGTGATTGATGAGCTTGGTGCGCGTCGATACCAGCACCTGCCCTGCGCTCGACGACGATTTTCGCGCGGTGATGGGCCCGACGCCCGGCACGGTCATCAACCGCGTGCAGATTTCCGCATCGCGCGCAGGCTCTGGCTCGCATCGGTAGCTAGCACTGCTTGCGCCCATCAACAGCCCGCTCGGCTTGCTGTTCTCCGCTCAGGTGAGACGTTGGGGCACGATCATCACCCCGCCGCCCCGGGAGGCTCGGGGGAACTCGACAGCGCGATGATCCCGAACGCGAGAGAACGTCCGCCAACCGAAGCGACCGCTACCGACCCCTCAAGGAACCCAGTGAATGTCGCTCGCCGCGTACAGACAATGCGTCGCGTCCATTCCGGTCCCAGTCTTCGTTGGCTCCGCCCCGGAATTGTTCCCCGTAAACCGATCGCAAATCTCCGTCTTCATCGCAGCATCATGAATCGTGATGTTCGTGAACTTCGCCGTATCGTTGTAGTTCGTGTTGATCCCCGCCAACACGCCACCAGACGTCGCCGTCACATCACTCATCTCCACATGGCGCTCGTTCTGAGTGCTGCAATTGCCACACGACCGATACAACTTCCCAAAATCCTCCACCTGGAAGTGCTCGATCCGCATCGTCCCGGGACCGTTGTGCTGAAACACCTTGTCTTCAGCGTGCCTCGCACCACCACACGTGATGGTCATCACCTGCGAAGCGTTACTACCCTTCAACGTGGCCGCGTCCTCACCAACGTCTTCCCACCAAACGTTCTCGAGCGTGCACGTCCCATCGCAATGAATCCCATCCGCAGCCGGCGATCCAATGATCACGTTCTTCAGCGTCGAACCTGACGCAAGATTGAACAACGGATCTTGCCCCTCGTCCTGGCCGCTCGAACCCAACGCCCCGCTGCCGACGTACCGCTTCATCATCCCGTCGTACATTCCCGACACCGCGATCGTCGCGGCCACGTTCTGCGAAGACGTCGCTTGCGGCCACGTTGCGCACGCACTCGCACCGGCCGCCGGCATCCCGCCGCTCCCAGCTGCAGCACCACCAACTCCACCCGCACCACCAACTCCACCGCTACCCGCCACCGCCGGCATTCCCGCGATGCCGCTACCAGCTGCAGCGCCACTCACACCCGCTACCGCTCCAGCCGCACCCGCACCACCGGCACCCGCCCCGGCCACAGCCATACTTCCGGCTGCACCGGTCGCCCGCGACCCCGCACCCCCCGCTCCAGCTGGCCCGACACTCTCGCCGCTTTGCCCAGCAACTCCGAGTCCAGCACTTCCGGCAGCCGAAGTCCCTGCTTGGGAAGACACGGGCAATCCCGCGTCCGAATTGTCGCTACACGCGGACAGCGACAATGCCAGCGCCAACAAGATTCGATTGCGTACGGACGAACTCACGACCTAGAGGTGGCTTACACCGCCAACGCCGGGTCAACTCTGGCCGTGGAAGCTCAAAACTCCTCGGTTCCAAGCAATCCCGCGAGCTTTTGACTGCGACCGCGCGAGCCACCACCACCGATTGCGACGATGCGATCTGTCGGCGGATACCGCAGCATCGTCTCCTCGCTGCGTGGCCCACTCGGCAAGTACACCGTGCGCACTCGCCGCACGAGCAAGCCATCGATCGGCGACTGCACCTGCATCCGCTCACCCGACCGAAGCGAGTCGTCGCCGACCTCCAACATCCCCGGCTTCGATCGCTGCACGACCGTAGTGTTCCACTCCACCGGATGCGCTTTGCCCGCACCCTCGAGGCGCACCTGCAACACACCATCGCGCGCGTTCATGCGCACGCGAATTGGAAACGGATACGAGTTCGCGATCCGCATGTCTTGATTCGGCCACGTCACCATCGTGTCCAAACCGAGATCGATGTACTGCACCGGCCGTGAGTGCGGCCGATAATCGGTGAGCCACAAACCACTCAAAAACGCAGCAGCATGCAAGGTCGCTGCAGCCTGACAAACGCCGCCACCGACACCGTCGACCACGCGCCGATTCGCGAGTTCCTTCGCCGTTTGAAACCCGCGTGCATAACTGCGCTCACCGACGCGCTCGTTGAAGGAAAGCTCTCCACCCGGAGGCAGCACGGATCCGTCGATCGCATTAGCCGCGAGCTCGATGTTGCGCGCGCGGCCCGCCGATGCACCACCCGTCCGAAACGTCGTCTCGACGACGATCATGCTCTGCCCAAAGCTCTTCGGATCATCGCTCACGTACGAGCGCGGCCGCGGTGGCGGAAGGAACGTCGCATCGAGCTCCACGCTCGGCGAGTTCGCTTGCAACGCATGCGCAATCCGATCCGCGGCGGTGAGCGAGTTGATCGTGACGCCTGGTATCCCGGGCAAGTTCCGACCATCCGACAACGTCGTTCCCGGAACGGGCGGCCGCTCGAGTTGGCGCCGCACTTCTTGAACGCGCTGCGACAACAACGCGTCATCGATACTCGGACGCAGCGCGAGCTCCACCCCGCCGGTGCGCGACTCGAAGAACGCCGCAATGTCCGTGAACGGATTGCCCGTACGGCCGAGCTCGCGAAGCCGTTCGCTCACGGTGTCGACCGGTAAGTGCGCCCCGAGTGACGCACGCGTCATCCGCGAGACGTACGGACCGACTTGAATCGTAAACCGCTCGTTCGCCCACTTGGCCGCGTGCGCCTGCAGGGCGGTGACCCCAGCAGGCCCGCGCGGGACAGTGATACCGGCCACGTGGATCGCGCCGAATACGTCGGCGCTGCGCAGCACCACCGCGAAGGACAACAACAGCAGCGAAATCGCTAGGATCGCCGACCAGACGACCCACCATCCGGGCCGCGACATCAGCCCCGCACGACGCGGCTCGGGACCATGCGAATGTGTCAGGCGACCTGGCTCCACGACTCCCGATCTGTATCACCTCCACGCGAGCGAGCGCAGAAGGTTACTTTCATGCGCTTGCACGGCCCGGACCACGCCCGCTGATCGCGCGGATCACCAGGGCCGCCGCACGCGTGGCGGGGCGCCTTCCGGGGGCTCGGGATAGTAAAACGGATCGTCGATCTCCGGCGTTTTCAGGACCGGTTTCGGCGGCTTCGGCGGCGTCTCCGGCGGGATGCGAAACCCAAACCCGATCATGAACCCGAACTGGAAGTTCTCCACCGCGTTCAGCACGAAGATTTGATTGCCGTACTGCTCCACGCGATCACGGTACGAGTACGCGCCGAGCATGTTGTACCCAAAGCGCATCTCGAGCGGGATGTGCAGGTACTTCGTGGTGAACGCCAACCCAAATGCTGCACTCAGCGCGAGGCCGAACTGCTCGTCCGCGCCGTAGAGCACGTTCGACCGAGCGAGTGGATACAGCAACGAATGCGGCGTCGCTCCCAAGCCGAACAAGAACTCTGGCCCGAGCCCGCCCGTAAACTCCACGTGTTTGCCGAGATGTGCGACCAGCTTGAACAACAACGGCAAGCGCAGCTGTTCGTACACGACAGCCTGCTCGAGATACGACGCAGCTGTGTTTGCGGAGTACGACTCGAAGAACAACCGATTGCCTTCGATGAGCACGTCGAGCTCGAGCGCGATCAATCGATTGAAGTGCAACTCGGTGTAGAGGCCACCGCCGAACCCCGCGCCAACAGCGCTGTCGTGCCAGGGCGCCAAGTCGATGTCCGACGGGTCCGCGGAGATCAACCCAGAGAGCGTCAACCCACCCTTGAGCCCCAACCGAAGCTCAAGCGCAGCAGCCGAGGACGCGTGCAACGAAAGCCCCAACGCGACCAACAACGGACACCAAGTTCGAATCAAAAGTTCGGCTCGCATTAAGCACCCAGGCGCAAGCAGTCTAAACGAACGCGCTGAGGGCCGCGCCTGATTATCACTCCCCTGCAGGCGCCCAGCTTACGATCAGAGCTCGCCAAAAGAACTCGCGATCAGAACTCGTCCGCGTTCATGCCTTGGCCGCGATCGGATGCTCGAAAGCGACTCGGGTGCTGATTGTTGTCCTGCCGGCCTGCCGACGGATCCGGTGCGTCTGCTTCTTCGCGCCGCGATTCCGAGCGTGAACGGCCGCGACTGCGCGTGCTGCTGCTGCTGGTCGGGCGCTCGCGAGGCGTGACACCCGACCCGAACTGCGAATGCGAGCTGCGACCTGACCCGAGCCGAATGTGTTGCGGATCGCTCGGCTCGGGGCTCAACCCCGCCGGATCGACCACGCCCGCAGCGCCGCGATCACCATTCAGATTCTGCCAACGCGGATCGCGTGGATCACCACCCTGTGCGCCTGGATCGACACCGATGCGCACCGTGTTCGGCACCGGCAACTCCGTGCCCTCGCTACCGGCCGGAAGAATTGGATTCACAACGTTCGGATTGACCGCTGGATCCGCACCCGGCTGCGCGGCGGCACCGGTTGAGTTCGTAGCCGCCGACGGGTCGGAAGGCGCGGCCTGCACGGGAGCTGGCGATGCAACCGGCATTGCTGGCGGCTTCATCAACATGTAAGCGGCGGCGGCGAGCGCCACTACGGCGGCGGCCGCCACACCGACACCCGCGAGCATCGGCAACGTGGGCGGTTTTCCGAGCTCGGCGGCGGACGGCGTACGGACATGTTCGAATTCCGTCGCGTAAGGCGTGCGCGAGCGGGAGGACGAGCTCTGCCGTCCAGACATCGAAGTGCGAACCGGATCGCCCGTGTCCGCCGCGAACGCGATCCCGCCGGACACTGCGGACAGCGCATGGCCCATCTCTTCGACCGTCGCGTAGCGCAAGTTCGGGTCGCGCGACATCGCGCGATCGACGAGCTCGAGCAACCCAGGCGGCAACCCCGGCGCGAGCTGACCGAGCGGCTTCGGGTCTTCGTTTGCAACCGACAACACGAGGTCTGCAAAGCTCGCGCCCGGGAACGGCACGGAACCACCGAGCATTTCGTAGAGAATCACGCCGAGCGCGTAGATGTCGGTCCGCAGATCGACCGGCTCGCCGTGCAGCTGCTCGGGCGACATGTACTGAGGCGTGCCGATCACGAGGCCGTACTTCGTCACGCCGGCGCTCACCTCGCCCGCGAGCGCCTGCATCTTCGAGATTCCGAAGTCGAGCACCTTCGAAACTTCCGTCTCGAGTGGCGTACGGCACAGATAAATGTTGTCGGGCTTCAGGTCCCGATGAATCACGCCCGCTTTGTGCGCGACCGACAGGCCATGCATGACGGGCAGCAGGATCCTGCAAGCCTCGTCTACGCCCAGCCGGTGCACGCGGTCGAGCCGCCGAGCGAGAGGCTCGCCCTGCAGAAGCTCCATGACCATGTAGAACGAGTTGCCGTCTTGGCCAACGTCATACACTTCGACTACGTTCGGATGGTCGACGCGACCGGCGACCTGGGCCTCGCGCATGAACCGACGAACGGCGTCCGTGTGTCCGGTCAGCGCGGGCAGTAACCACTTGACCGCGAAGTGTTTGCCGGTGAGCCGATGGCAAACCTCGAAGACTGCGCCCATGCCGCCTTGGCCGAGGACACCTTCCACAGCGTATTTACCGGCGATGAGATCGCCCTTTTTAGGGAGCTCATTCACTCTCGACCCCCGACCGAACCGTGCTCACGCGTAACACCAGCAGACTGCGCGCGCGCGGCCGAGCATAGCACGCTGCCTGAAACGAGCCAGAACCCTGGCTCATTCACGCTCATTTGATCGGTGACACCATGTTCCACAATGACTCGAGGCTTGCGTCGAGCGCGGTGTCCGTGGACCCCAATCGGCTGCCCAGCACTTCGCGGGCGCGATCGACGGCTTCGAGACGTTCGGTAGTGAGTGGCCAAAGGCGGGAGCTCTTGTGTTTGGGTTCCGCCACCAAGTGCAATAGCTGTTCCGGCGCGTAGCCGAGCACGAGCAGCAATCGCGGCGACACCTGCACCCATGCAAAAGTCGGGCAAACCGATCCGGCGGGAGTGCCCCGCCGGCCG
>DASRXR010000767.1:0-9488 GCA_035687405.1 Polyangiales bacterium | reverse complement strand
CGCAGCCGCCGACCAACCAGTACCCGGCACGAACTGCGAGCTCGCAATCGCCCCCGCCTGCCGCCAAATCGCCACCCCACGCCCAGTCGGATCCAACGCGATCCGAATCGCCGCCACTGAACTCTGATTGTCCGAGATCCGCACCGGCGCCGACCAGTTCGCACCGATCACCATCCTCGACACCCACACATTCGTCCAGCTCGGATCCGCCTGCTCCCACGCTGCAATGATCGACGTCTGCTTCGCATCACCCGCAAGCACCGCATTCGCCGCAGTCACACCATCCGCAGACAACGGCGTCCCAGCCGACGAGTTCAATACCCCGGTCATGATCTGCGTCGCCGCACCCGCCATGTTGCTCGCCGCGTGCTGCCACACCACCCTCGGATTTCCATCGAGCAACGCGACGCCCGGCTGCGTATTGTTGCCACCCGCACCACCGACCACGATCTGCGTCGGACTGACAGCCCCGAGCGTAAACCGCACACCTTTGATGCCAGGCGCACCCGACACCGGAGAATCCACGACGACCATCAACTCGTCCGACTCGTTCAACACCATTCGGTCGTTGTACGAAGTCTGCGAAATATACGCGTCAGGCCCCCAACTCGGGCCCGTCGTGTACGCAGTCGTATTGACGTTGTTCGAAATACTCGTCCACGAAACCGCCGCACGGTGACGGCGATTGACGATGACCTTTTGGAGAAAGTTGCCGTTCGCTCCCGACTTGATCATCACCGGAGTCGACCACGCACTCGGCGGAGTGAACTGAGTTGCCCACATCTCCAAATAGTTCTCGGACGGAACTGTCGACGGCAGCGACCACGCGAGCACAGCAAACCCATCGCCCGCCACACTGATCACTCCGAACGTCCCATCCGCGCGCTTCTCACGCATCCACCGCCCATCGCGCGTCGTGAAGCCGAGCGTGAACGGCTCGAGCGCATGATCCCCCGTGCCCTCGACGTTGGTCAGCTTCAACTCGTAGTGGGTCGCGAGTGACCACGGCTGATCCGGCTTGAACGTCACTCCGGTCGACGTGACAGTCAGCATCCCCGGAACGTCCGCACCGTCGCGCGTTAGTTTCACGTTGTCGGAAGTGAGCGTCGCCGTATCGACCTCGCTCGAGAAGTTCACCTTCAACCCGGCACCGAGATCGTCGAGGACGCCGTCCGCTGCAGGCTGCGAGCTCGCGACATGAAATCCGTCGACCGAGCCCTGCCCTGCCGCACCACCACTTCCACCGCCGCCGCTACCCGCGGCTGGCTCTCCACTCTGCCCAGCACCGCCATTGCCTGCGCCGCCACCAGCTGCACCACCTTCGCCACCGTCCCGCATCGCCCCGTCGACCGATGCATCCACTCCAGTATCCGAGCCGCTCGCATCCAGATCGGTGCTCGCATCGCGTCTACTGGTATTGCGGTCCCGGCAAATGTCGTCCCCGCCGCAGACCTGCCCCGGCGGGCAACGCTTGCCATCCGCACACGAAAACACACCCGACGGGATGCTGACTTTGCACGCCGCGATCGGAAGAAACCCAGCCATCAGGGTTGCGAGCGCGCACACGACCAGCCGGCGCGACCTCACGCTGCGGTGACCGGCAGCGGCGACGACGTCTCTCATGGCGCAGACGTTCTCACGTTTTTCCGAACACTCGAAAACACTTCCGCGTACGACGACGATTCCGCGATCACACCGCCGCACATGCTCATACGCTGCGAAGCACCCACCCCGCGTGCGACGATAGAAACAGCGTGGGTCACTCCGTCTCGGCCGAGCTAACCGTCCTCGAATCCGTGCCTGGGGCGTTGTGGTACAGCGCCTGGCGAAACTTCAACATGATCGTCTGGCTGCGCCCTAGCACAGCAGAGATCGTCGCCAAACTCGATCACGCGCTCGCGACGCGGCACGACAAGCTCCAAGAGCGCATGTCGAGCGTCCACATCATCGTTCCGGACGTAGGCCCTCCCGAATCGGAAGCGCGCGCGGCGTTAGTCGCAATGAACGATCGCTGGGGTCACGCCACGGCGTGCGGCGCAGTCGTGATCGAACAGGGCGGCCTGATGGGCGTCGCGCTCCGAAGCGCGATCACCGGTATCATCATCCTCGCGCCCAAACACTACCGCGTGAAAGTATTCGACGGCTTCGAACAGTGCGCCCCGTGGATGGCCGAGCAGAACAATCGAGTAGCGACGACGCAGCTACAAGCGGCCGAGCTCCTCGAGCTCATGCACCACGCCCGCAAGACCGCGAAGTGACCTCAGCCGGTCGAGCCGCGCGACGCCCCAGCTCAACGCGCGCGCGGCGGCAACTTCGCCAACCGCGGCGGCCGCTTCCCGTGCAAGGTCGCGCCCGCCACCGGGATGTACTCGAGCTCGCGCCGCTCGCGCGCGCAGCGCAGTAACAACCCGCCGCGACTCATGTCTCCTCGCCCGACGAAGTCCGCCGGGAAGTACAGCTGGTCGCGCAGCACGTCCAAGAGCGGCGTGAGGTACTTCGCCGACGCGATACTCCCGAGCAGCACGAACCGCGTATCGATGCTGCTAAGGGCGGCGACACGGCTGATGTCGCGCACGAGCGGCGCAACGTAACGCTCGTTCGCATGGTGAATGTCCACGTCCGCGAACGCCCGCATGTGGTCGACGCCGACACGCGTCCGAGCGGGCAACAGCCCCGCCCCCGGAGTGATGACGAGCACTCCATCCAAACCGGCCGGCGGACGCGCGAACTGCTGTGCATACGCGAGCTTGCCGCGAAAGTAGAGCGCGCTCAAAAACGCAAACACGTCACCCAGGCTCGCCCCCTCGGGCGCTCGCAGCTGCTGCGCGAGTGGAAAGCCCGCCGCCTTCGCAGTCAACATGCGCGCCCGTTCGCTGCCGCATTGCGCCGGTGAGAGCAAGAACACCGTCGATTGCAGCCCCACGAACGACGAGTCCAAACCGGTGTCCGCAGCCACGGGCGGACGGTAGCGCGCCGGTGCCCGCACGCAAGCTCGGACGCGTCGCCGAAAAAGCAGCGGTACGCGCGCGAAACCTCATCCACGCAAACTCCCCGCTCCTTACTGGAGGTATTTCATGAACGATGACAAGCCGTCCGATCTCGATGACAGACCGAACAGCCCTTCGCGACGACACTTCATGCAAGGCTCGATCGCCGGCGCGATGCTGAGCGCAGGCGCAGCCGGCGGCATCGGCAACATCGCCGCCGCCCAAGCGCAGCCGACGAAGAGCACGGTCAGTCACTATCACGTGCCCGCTACCAGCGAGACCGTGCACTGGGGGTACTTCAGCAAGAAGCTCAAACCCGTGATCGAGGTCAACTCGGGCGACTACGTCACACTCGAAACCGTCACCCATCACGCGTACGACGACTATGAACGCATGATCCAGGGCGACCCTGGTGTCGAGAGCATCTTCTACTGGGACAAGAAGCGGAAAGGCGTCAACCGCCGCGGTGCAGGCCCCGAAGACGCATCGCTGTTCGGTCGCGGCGCGGGAGAAGGTCTCGGTGTCCACGTCTGCACTGGACCCGTCGCAGTGAAAGGTGCCGCTGCCGGCGACATCCTCGAGGTGCGGATCCTCGACGTGAAAGCGCGCCCGTCCGCAAATCCGAAGTTCCCGAATCGAAGCTTCGGCAGCAACGCCGCAGCCTGGTGGGGCTTTCACTACAACGATCTGCTCGAAGAGCCAAAACAGCGCGAAGTGATCACGATCTACGAGGTCGACGCGACGGGTGAACGCGACTGGGCCCAAGCCGTCTACAACTTTCGCTGGGTGCCGCAGACCGATCCGTTCGGCGTCGTGCACAAGACGATCGACTATCCCGGCATCCCGGTGAATCACTCGAAGACCAAGCGCAACTTCGGCGTGCTGAAGAACGTGCGTATACCGGTGCGGCCGCACTTCGGCGTCGTCGGCCTCGCACCGGCGGAAGCGGACATCGTCGATTCGATTCCGCCCAGCTACACCGGTGGCAACATCGACAACTGGCGCATCGGCAAAGGCGCGACGATGTTCTATCCAGTCGCAGTCGATGGCGCGCTGTTTTCGGCGGGCGATCCGCACGCATCGCAAGGCGACTCAGAGCTGTGCGGCACCGCGATCGAGTGTTCGTTGACCGGGACCTTCCAGCTGATCTTACACAAAGCGAAAGACTTGAAAGGCACGCCACTTCAAGCGCTGAACTATCCCCTGCTCGAAACGCAAACCGACTATCTCGTACACGGCTTCAGCTTCCCGAACTACCTCGCGCAACTCGGTACGTCTGCCCAGTCCGAGATCTACAAGAAGTCGTCCGTCGACCTCGCGTTGCGCGACGCATTCCGAAAGATGCGGCACTTCTTGATGACGACGCAGGGCCTGACTGAAGACGAGGCGATCTCGTTGTTGTCGGTCGCGGTCGACTTCGGCATCACGCAAGTCGTCGACGGTAACTGGGGTGTCCACGCCGTCGTCAAGAAGAGCATCTTCACCGGTGGCGGCCTCTAGCTGAAACACGGCGCACGTTAAACACGAAGACCCTGCCCTTCATCGAAGAGGGGCAGGGTCTCACTGTTAGTAGTGACAGATCTAACGGCTAGGGATCGGCGATGGTCACGCCGAGGTAGATCTGATTGCCCGCTTGCAGGCGCGCACCTGCTGCGGTCGTCGCCGCCACGTACAGCTCACTGCGCCGGTAACCGAGCTGGAAGCGTGCGAACCACGCCATGACGTTGTAGCTGACCTGGAAGTCGAGCACCGACGTCGCGTCGGCGTTGTCGATGTTGTTGAGCGCACGCTGATAACGCGCGTTGAAACGCAGCTTGCCGATGCCGTAGACGCCCGGCAGCAAGTAGCCGCCCGAGACGAACCAGAAGTTGTCCCAGACCTGGAAATCGCCCTTCTGCATCATGTACGCGCCGTAGATCGACGCCGTACCCGAGGTGCCGAGAACCTTCTCGAAGATCGCGTCCGCAGTGAAGAACGAGTAGTCGTCGCGCACGCCGATCGGCATGCCCATCGGAGGCGTCGCGAACGATCCCTCCTTCTGGTACTGACCACCGACACCGAACTCGACCAGGTCGCGCGTACCGAAGTACGTGGTGCGCTGATAGAACGCAGGCTCCGGGCTGAGCAAGCTCACCTGGAGACGGCCGCTCAAGAGCGGATTGCCGCCCGGATCGTGCAGCTGGTACGCGCCCAAGTAGTACTTGAGGTGACCACCGAGCGGCGCACCCCAGATGTTCACGCCGAGGTCACGACCATCGGGCCCTGACCGCTGCAGCGGCGATGTCGCAGCGCCGGGAAACACACCGGGGTAGAAGAACTCGTCCATGCCCCACGGTCCGCTCGGCGTGAAGCGGTCGGCGACGACGATCATGCGGCCCATGTAGATGTTGAACTCGGGCAGCGGCTCGAACCGCGCGATCACGTCGAGAGGAGCGACCGTCGCCACGTTCGACGAGCCGAGCGCACCGCTGTAAGCGATCGTCACACTCGCTTGCCACTTCAACATGCGGTGAAGCTGACCGCTCATGTAGATGTCAGCGTTCAGCTGCTGACTGATGTCGTTCAGCTTCTCCGGATCGGCTGCGTCCTGGAACTTCGTGGCGATGCGCATACGCGCGCCGTAATCGAGGTTCGGAATCGCAGGCGGGAATGCCGGCGCGATCGGTGTCGCGGGAGCCTCGCCCTCAGGAATCGCAACCGGGGCAACCGGGGCAACCGGCATTGCGGCGATCGGCGCAGGCTGGGCCAGTGGCGTCGCCGACTGCGTTGCCGCTTCCGGTGTCGGACCGCCCGGTTCAGTTTCCTGTTCCGGCGATGGCTCCGGCGCTTCTTCGAGCTCTTCACCCGGCCCAGGTGCCGGCGAGATTTGCGCGAATGCGCTCTGGCCCGAGCCCAAAACTACGAATATCGATAAACCAGCAAGCAATCCAATTCGAATCCGACTCAAATACCAATGCATGTGCATTCTCCTACGCGCGCAAGTCGGCGCGTTCGAGCAAGTGCTGCAACTCCCATCCCAGTCAGTCGCGTATCTAGCTTCGTGATCTCAATCAATCGAGGTCTGGTGCTGGTGTTCTCAAAGCCCGAGATAGGCTTCGCGAACTCGCGGATCCGTGAGCAGTCGTTCGGCTTTACCGCGCAGCACCATCTGTCCGTTCTCGAGGACGTAAGCGTCGCTTGCAACCTTGAGAGACAAAGCAACGTTCTGTTCCACCAACAGAACCGTTACCCCGCGCTGATTGAGAGACACGATCGTGCGAAATACTTCTTGTACCATCGCGGGCGCTAGTCCCAACGATGGTTCATCAAACATTATTAGCTCAGGTCGCCCCATCAAACAGCGACCGATCGCGAGCATCTGTTGCTCGCCCCCCGACATCGTTCCCGCAAGTTGTCGTCGACGATCTGCGAGCCGCGGGAACATATCAAAGACTTCGGTCAGACTCTGGCGTATTCGGTCGCGAGCGCGCGGCAACATCCCGCCGAGCTCCAAATTGTCTTGGACGGTGAGCGATGGAAACAGCTGGCGACCTTCCGCGACCTGACCGATCCCGAGGTTGCAGATCGTGTGAGGTGCGAGTTGAGCCAAGTCGCGGCCGCGGTAGCGAACTCGCCCGGAGCGGGCCGGGTTAATCCCAGCGATCGCTCGCAACAGCGAGGTCTTGCCGGCGCCGTTCGTACCCACCAGTGCCACCACTGCTTTTTCCCCGACTTCGAGCGAAACGCCGTTCAATGCCACGGCATCGCCGTAGCTCACGTGCAGATCCTCGACCTGCAGCAGCGCGTCCATTACCCGAGCGCCTCCTCACCGAGGTAAGACTCGAGCACGAGCGGATCGCGAACCACCTGCTCGGGCGTGCCATGCGCGATCACTTTGCCAGACCGTAAGACCACGACGTCGTGCGACAGGGCCATGACCGCGCGCATGACGTGCTCGATCAACAGGATTGTCAGCGCACGCTCGCGATGCAGCTCGCGGAACACCCGCACCATCTGTTCAGCTTCGGTCGGGCGTAAGCCGGCCATCACCTCATCGAGCAACAGCAAACGCGGACGAGTCGCAAGAGCGCGTGCCACTTCCAGCCACTTTCGCTCCGGCAATGTCAGCGATGCGGCCGGTAGCGCAGCTTTGTGAGCCAACCCGAGCCGCTCGAGAATTTCCGCGCTCTCACGCCGTGCTTCCTGAGTACTGGGTGCCCAGCGCAACGCGCCAACAGTCACGTTCTCGAGAACGCTGAGACCCAGAAACGGTCTCACTATTTGAAATGTGCGGCCGATCCCGCGCGCGCAGATACGATCTGGGCGCAGTCCGCTAATCCGCTGTCCGTCCCAGAGCACTTCGCCACTATCGGGCGCGAATACTCCTGCGATGACGTTGAACAGGGTCGTCTTGCCGGCGCCGTTCGGACCGATCAGCGCGACGATCGCATGGTCCGGAACTTCGAAGCTCGCGTCGTCGACCGCGCGCAAACCGCGAAACGACTTCACGACGTTCTTCACTACCAGGCTCACGCCCGCACCTTTGGACCGACGAGCATCCGGGAGATCGGTGGCCAAATGCCGTTCGGAAGAAACGAAACCGTCACTAGCAGCAGCACGCCGTAGATGACCTGCTTCATGCCCGGAAGCTCGAGCCCGGCGAGCTGTAACGCCGCACTCGTGCCTTCACCGAGCAAGGTCAACACGATCGCGCCAACGATCGGTCCGAGCAGGGTGCCGAGGCCGCCGATGATCGGGGCGAGCACGATCTCGATCGAGCGGCCCATGTCGAACACTTGCTCGGGAAATAGGCTGTTCTTGTAGAACGCCATGAACACGCCCGCGACGGCCGTAAGCGCTGCGCTCACGACCACTGCGAGCATCTTGAAGCGCAACGTCGGAATGCCGAGTGCCTCGGCCGCCGGCTCGTCTTCGCGAATCGCGAGCCAGTAGTAACCGACCCGGCTCTTCAGAAGCCACGTGCACAGGCCGAGTGTCGCGAGCGCGAGGAGCAGCAGCGCGTAGTAATACATCGCGGGCGGACCGCGAAGGTTGAGTATGTCGATCGAGTCGCGCTGCGCGACCTTGAGAAACAGTCCGGCCGGCCCGCCGGTCCACTCGAGATGATCGAATCCAATTCGCGTGAACTCCGCTGATGCAATTGTCAACACTGCGAAGTAGACGCCAGTCACGCGGAAGCGAAACGCGAGCCAACCGATGAGTGCACCGCAGCTCACGGCGACGGCTACGCCTGCCCACAAACCGAGCCACGGCGCGATACCCAAATGCGTGAACAACGCGCCCGAGACGTACGCGCCGAGTCCGACGTAGAGCGCGTGCCCGAGCGAGAGTTGCCCGGCAAAGCCCATCATCACGTTCCAAGCTTGCCCGACGAACGCGAGGTAGAGCGTCGCAATGGCGATCGAAAGTGCGTAATGGCTCACGATCGCCGGTAGCGACAACGCCACGATTGCGCTGACGCCGATAGCGGCGATCACTTGCTTGTTCACGCCGTCTTCCCCAAGAGACCCGCCGGGCGCAGCAGTAAGACGAGGATGAGCAACGCGAAGCTCACCATGCTCTTCGCCGACGGGCTCACGAACAACCCGGCGACGCCTTCCGACATCCCGATCAAGACTCCACCGACGAGCGCACCGGCGATCGAGCCGAGGCCGCCGACGATCACGATGACGAACCCGAGCAAGGTGTAGGCCGGGCCGGCGCCAGGCGTGACTTCCACGATCAAGACGAGCAGCGTGCCCGCGACTGCAACACACGAGGCGCCGAGCCCGAAGGTGAGCGCGTACAGGCGCTCGACCGGCAAGCCGATCACCTTCGCCCCCAAGTGGTTGTCGGCGCAGCCGCGGATCGCTTTGCCGACCAACGTGAAGCGGAAAAACGCGATCACGAGCCCGCTCGCCACGATTGCAGCGGCCGCGGCGTACAGACGCACCGTGTCGATCAGCAGCGGTCCGAGCTCGATCGCGTCCAGCTGATAGTCGGTCTGCACGCCTCGCGCGTCGGGCCCGAACGCCATCAGCTGCGCGTTCACCAAGATCGTCGCGAGCGCGAGCAGCAACAGAAACTGTACGTGCTCCGGCTTCGTGATGAAGCGATTGATCACGGTCGCCTGCAGCACGTAACCGAGCCCGAAGAACCCGAGCGCGACCGGGACGAGCACGACGAACGGGTCGAGCGAAAACGCCGAGCACGCGAACACGGTGGCGTACATCGCGAGCGTCATGAGCTCGCCGTGGGCGAAGTTCACCACGCGCATCACGCCGAAGATCACCGACAGACCGAGCGCCATCAGCCCGTACACGAGGCCGGTGAGCAAGCCTGCGACTACCACACTGACAACGAGATCGGCGGCGGGCATCGGTGCTGCTTCGCGCGAACCGTTACGCCTTGTACTCGGGCGCAGGGAACACGAGCTTCCCTTGCGCGAGCGTGCTCGGCAGCACGATCGTCGGCTTCCCGTCGAGGTTTTGAATGCTCGCCGACGTGATGCCTTCGACTTGG
>DASRXR010000766.1:0-14557 GCA_035687405.1 Polyangiales bacterium | reverse complement strand
TGAGCGATCGCGGGTCTGGGATCGCCGATGTAGAAGCGCTCCTCGCCGGTCAGCGACCCAACTCGACAGGCACGGGCATCATCGCTGCGCGCAAGTTGATGGACAGCTTCGAGATGCAATCGCGTCCGGGGCAAGGCACGGCCGTCCGGATGCACAAGCAGCTGCGGAAACGCGGAGGGCCGCTTACCTCCGAACAGCGCACCGCGCTCACCGACCAGCTACTGCAAAAGCACTCCGACTCGATGATCGATGCGGCGCGCGGACACGACCGGGCACTCGCGCGCACGCTCTTGGACTTGCAGCAAACGCAGCGCGAGCTGGAGTTTCTGAACCGCGAGCTCGAAGAGACGAACCGCGGCGTAATGGTCCTCTACAACGAGCTCGAAGAGAAAGCCGAGGCGCTGCGGCGCTCGCAGGCGGCGAAGAACCAGTTCTTCTCCGAGATGAACCACGAGGTTCGCACGCCGATCAATTCGATCTTGAACCTCGCCGAGTTGCTGTTGAACGGCAGCTTGGCGAAGCCGCTGCCGCAGCAGGAGACCGCGCTCGGCTACATCCGTAAAGCCGCACAGCACTTGTCCGAGCTGGTCGACGACCTGCTCGAGCTCAGCCGGAGCGAAGCCGGCAAGCTCGTCGTGCGCCCGAGCGCATTTACCGTGGACGCGCTCTTCGGCGGCTTGCGCGGCTTGTTTCGCCCGCTTCACACGCGCGAGGCAGTTCGGCTCGTGTTCAACGATGTCAGCAATTTTCCGGAGCTGTACACCGACGAAGGCAAGGTCTCTCAGATCTTGCGTAACTTCATCTCGAACGCGCTCAAGTTCACGGAGAAGGGCAGCGTTACGGTATCGGCCGCGTTGGCCGGGGATCAGATCGTGTTCTCGGTGACTGACACCGGCATCGGCATTCATCCGAGTCAACACGACGTGCTGTTCACGCCGTTCACGCAAGTCGACAATCCGCACCAAAAGCGCGTGAAGGGCACGGGCCTCGGCCTCTCGCTCACACGCGCGTTGTGCGAGTTGCTGGGCGGCAAGGCCACGATGGAGAGCGATCTCGGCGTCGGCTCCACGTTTCGCGCGTACATCCCGCGTAACTTTGCGAAGTCACGCGATTCGCAAGGCGCCAGCAGCGCTCGCGAAGCGATCCTGATCATCGACGACGACGAGATCGCCCGGTACTTGCTGCGCGGTGCGATCGGGCCGGACCGCTACTCGTACATCGAAGCCAGCAGCGGCGCCGAAGGTGTGAAGGTCGCGCACGACCAGCGACCGCGCTTGATCTTTTTGGATCTGCGAATGCCCAACATGGATGGCTTTGCGGTCTTGGACGCGCTCAAGGCCGACCCCGTCACGAAAGACATCCCCGTCGCGATCCACACGTCGCAGCGCTTGCAGCCGTGGGAGAAGGACCGGCTGACCCAGCACGCCGTGGGTTTCGTCGACAAAGAGCTGTTACACCAAGCGCCAGGCCGCGCCGGTGTCGAAGAGATCTTGACCCACGCCGGCATGAGTCGCGCGAGCTCCGAACACGCTTGATATGCAAACGCGCCCTCGCATTCTAAATGTCGACGACGACGAGATCGGTCGCTTCACGATCAGTCAAATGCTGCTCGCGGCCGGCTTCGACGTCGACGAGGCGACCAACGGAACCGAGGCCCTGCTGAAGGCGCAGAACCTTCCGGATCTGATCTTGCTCGACGTGCGCATGCCGGATTTGGACGGCTTCGAGGTGTGTCGTCGCATCAAAGCGGATCCGAAGACGGCCGGCATCATGGTGCTGCACTTGTCGGCGACACAGGTCGACTCGCAGGCGATCGCGCACGGGTTGAACTGGGGTGCGGACGGATATCTGACGGAGCCGATCGCGCAAGGTGAATTGATCGCGACGGTTCGCGCGTACTTGCGGATTCGGCAAGCCGAGGCTGCGCAGCGCTTTTTGGCTGAAGCGAGCGGCGCGCTCGCCAGCATGCTCGATGTGGACGCGCTGCTCGCAAAACTCGCCTCGATCGCGGCGACGTTCTTTCAAGCGTTGTGCATCGTAGACGTGTCGGGCGGCCGGGGTGAGTTGCGGACGATGGCGCGCGCCTGGGCAGGGCGGGCGGGTAGTGAAAGTCTGGCGTCGCTCGAGCGCGACTTCGGCGAAACGGACGAACCTGGCGTCTTTCAGGTCGCGCGGAGTGGTCGGCCGATGATCGGACCGGCGGTCACGGAGCGCGCGAAGCTCGCGAAGGCACTGGCCGTCGTAGACGATGCGGCGCTCGAGCCGCTGCTGCCAGCTGCGTTTTTGAGCGCGCCGCTCGTCGCTCGGACTCGCAATCTCGGTGTGATCACGATCGCCGCATGTGCGAAGGATCGGCAGTATACGCCGCGCGAACTGACTTTGCTCGAAGACCTCGCGGGCCGAAGCGCGCTGCTGCTCGACAACGCGCGGCTGTACGAGCAGGCGCAAAAGGCAGTCGCGACGCGCGAGAACATGCTCGCGATCGTTTCGCACGACCTGAAAGATCCGCTGAACAGTTTGGTGATGGGCTGTGAGATGCTGCGCACCACGACGACCGACGCGCCGACGCGCCGGCGCATCGAGATCATGCGGCGCTCGGCGATGCGCATGGACAGTCTGATTCACGACTTGCTCGATCTCGCGAGTCTCGATCGCGGAACGTTCTCGGTAACTAGGCTGCCCTGCGTGGTCGATGCGCTAGTCGATGAAGTGTTCGAGACGTTTGTGCCGCTCGCGGCCGAGAAGAACATCGAGTTGAAGCGCGACATCGAGCCAGGGCTCCCGCAGCTGCCGTGCGATCGCCAGCGCGTGCACCAAGTGTTGTCGAACCTGCTCAGCAACGCGTTGAAGTTCACGCCGAAGAGCGGCCGCGTCGAGCTCAGCGTGCGGCAAAAAGCTGGGCAGATCTCCTTCCTCGTCAGTGATTCAGGGCCGGGGATCGCAGCGGAACAGTTGCCCTACGTGTTCGATCGTTTTTGGCAGGCGAATCGAAACGCCCACGTCGGCACCGGTCTGGGCCTCTCGATCGCGAAAGGTATCGTTGAAGCACACGGCGGCACGATCACGGTCGAGAGCACCACGGGCACGGGCTCGAAGTTCGAGTTCGTGCTGCCGGTACGGCGTTAGTGCTGTACTAGTACCGTCGCGCCGCTCGCGGCATTTTGCCCCGTGCGATATTGCGTCGTCTCTCCTTCACGCGCATCGCATCGCGTCTGCCAAGTGGCACCAGGATTGCACCACTTCCGAGGGTGTCTGTCGCCTCCTCACTCGCGCGGCCCCGCGCACTCGAGACCAAACCCGTCGGGCTCATCGACCTCTGGCGGGATTCGCGTAGGCGGAGGTTCGAGCGGGACGTACTCGAGGGCCTGAGCGCGCGACCGAAGTCGATCCCGGCGCAGTACTTGTTCGATGATCACGGGACGCAGCTCGCGCGCGCGATCCGCGAAACCCCCGAATACTACCTGTCGGTCGTCGAGCGGGAGATCCTGCTGCGCAACGGGCGCGAGCTGCTTGGCGGCCTGCACGATTCTGCGTGTGATGTCGTGGACCTCGCACCCAGTGACAGTCTCGAAACGCGTATTTTGCTCGAGCGGTTCCGCGAGTGTGACGTGCGGTACGTCCCGATGGCGAGCTCGAACGCTGCGCTGATCGAAGTTGCACAGATCGGCGCGCGAACGTTGCCGTGGCTGCCGATGTTTCCCGTGCGCGCGGAGGGCTTTGCTGCGATCGCGCATCTCGGTGCGCTGGACCCGTCGCGCCGGAGAATTGTCTTATTGTTGGGTTCTCAGATCGGCCAGCTCGAACGGTCTGATGCGATTACTTTCTTGCGAGGTCTCCAGGATGTGTTGCGGTCGGGCGATCGGCTGCTCATCAGCTTCGACCTCGTGAAAGAGGCGTCGCTCCTCGAGCGCGCGTACGAGGACCGGGCTGGACTGCACCGGCAGCTGAGCTTCAACATACTGGCGCGGGTC
The DNA here is from genome assembly GCA_035687405.1 of Polyangiales bacterium. Taxonomy (GTDB): domain Bacteria; phylum Myxococcota_A; class Polyangia; order Polyangiales; family JAFGIB01; genus JADGRF01. Next base: position 10,586 of record DASRXR010000766.1, on the reverse strand, counting down.
AACCGGGAGCTGAATGGCCAGTTCCCGACCGGTACGTTCACGCATCGCGCGAGGTTCTCTCCGACGCGTCAGGCCGTGATCAGTGAGCTCGTGAGCATGCGCGCGCAGAGCGTGAGGGTCGGCCACTTTCGGCACGAGTTCGAAAACCGTGAGCCGATTCAAACCCAGCTCGCGTGCAAGTTTCGCCAGAGTGAGATTCAGGACTTCGCTCGCCGCGCGGGCTTCGTGGAAGAAGGCGCCGCGATGGACGAGCGAAGTTACCTGCAAGTCTCTGCCTGGGCCGCTGCACCGCGGCACTAACCCCGTTCGGGGAGCGGCCTAGCTGGCCTTGAGGCTCTGCTTCAGCATCCGCATCAAGTCCACGGTCTCGGCGGAGTCCGACTCTTCCTCGTCGCCCGTGGCTGCATCCGTCTGGACCACGTCCTGCTTCTTTTTCGCCTTCTTGCTCGCGAGCTCGCGCAGCGCCTCGTTGTGCTCGTCGTGGAGTGTCTTCGGATCGAACTTGGCGGGCCCGTGTTTCACGATCAGTGCCGAGAACTGCTTCACCGCAGCTGAATCCGCTTTGGCTTTACTCGAGATGCCCAGTTGATCGAGGCCACGCACTTCGTCGTGAAACCGGAGTGCTTCGGCCGTGAGTATGCCGTCGCGGGCAAAGATCGCGACGAGGTACTCCCGCTCGCGCAACACGAACGTAGCGATGCCCGCGCGCTTGCTGCGCTCCATCACTTCAGCGAGCAGGTGATAGGCCTTCCCCGAGTTCCCCGACGGCATGAGAAAGAACGAGCGGTCGAAGTACACGGGGTCGATCGCGCTCGCATCGACGAACTGCTGCAGATCGATGTCGCGGCTCTTCTTCGGTTCGAGTGCTTCGAGCTCTTCGTCCGTGATCTTCACGTATTTGTCGGGTTTGTATTCGTAGCCGCGCACGAGGTCGTCCGAGGACAACTGTTTGTCCTCCTCCGGACAGAAGAAGCGGCGCGCCAGCGGCGTGCCGTCCGGCCCCAACATGCGCATGCCGATGTGTGAGGCGCGCGTCGCGGGATACAAGTCGACCGGCACGCTCACGAGCCCGAAGCTGAGTGTTCCCGACCAATACGGGCGCAGCGAGCGGCCGCTCTCGGCGGCAGCGTCGTCGGCGTGAGATTTGCGCGACTTCTCTCGCTTGGGGCTCGAGCTGCGCGAACGGACATTCGACTTGGTTTTAGGCACTCTTCCGCTCCTTGCTGCGTGTCACGCTGGCACGTAGGGCATTCTCGAGCGAACCGGTGCTCGGTTTGCGCGATTCGGGTTTGACCAGTCGAACGTGTTTACCGGCCGCCTTTTGGGCGACGAACTTCTTCACTCGCTCTTGATAGTCGCTCTGGAACCGACTCGGATCGAACTCGCTCTCGAGTGCCGCTACCAGCTGCTCGGCGAGGGCGAGCTCCTTCTCCGACGGCGCGCGAGTCTTCGGCACCTCGATCGACGGCGCTTCGACGACTTCTTCGCGAGTTCGCAGCGTGATCAAGTGCAGGCGCGCACCGTCCGAGCGAAGGGTGCCGGTGTAGCTGCGGCCGCGCATCACCCAGTGCACGATCGCTTGGCGCTTCGTATCGGCGAGGGCGCGTGCGAGCGCGAGATATTCGCCGTTTTCACCGTCCGGTCCGACGAGATAAGGGCGTTCGAACCAGGCTGGCGTGAGCGCCGTGTCCGCGACGAAATGCAGTACTTCGATCTCGCGCGAACCTTCCGGCTCGATCGCCTTCAGCTCCTTCGGCTTGAGCACGACGAACGTGCCCTGCCCGAGCGGAAAGCCTTTCTGGATCTGATCTTTTTCGACCGGCTTGCCGGTGCGCGGATTCACGATGCGCTGTTCGACGCGCACGCCGTCCGGTCCGTGAAGCAGGTGAAAATGCACGTGGGTGTCCTGCACCGCTGCGTACAGCTTCACGGGCAGTGGACGTTTGCCCAGTTGGATTTGGCCTTTCCATGTCGCTCGCAATGCCATGGGCACCGTCCCTTTCGCTCGAGGTGAACGAAGCAAGAAGCTTGCCCGTGGCTGATCGGCACGTCCCGTGCTTTTATGCCGCGCATGGGCCTCGATACGTACCGAAAGAAGCGAGATTTCAGTCGCACTTCGGAGCCGCGTGGCAAAAAGGAACGCACGGAGGACTCGAAGGGGCAGCTCTCGTTCGTCGTGCAAAAGCATGACGCGACCCGGCTCCACTACGACTTTCGACTCGAGCTCGATGGCGTGCTCAAGAGTTGGGCCGTTCCGAAGGGTCCGAGCATGGACCCGGGCGAGAAGCGGCTCGCGGTCGAGACCGAAGATCACCCAATCGAGTACGGCGGCTTCGAAGGCGTGATCCCCGACGGCGAGTACGGCGGGGGCCCGGTCATCGTGTGGGACCAGGGGCGTTGGGTGCCCGAGGGTGACCCGAACAAGGCCTACGAGAAGGGGCACCTCGTGTTCGAGCTCATCGGCTCGAAGCTGCGCGGCGGCTGGCACCTCGTGCGCACGCGCGCGAAGGGCAAGCAGAAGAGCTGGCTGCTGATGAAGCGCAACGACGCGACTGCGGAACGCGGGTCGGGGTCGCAGCTCGTGGACCAGGAGCCACAGAGCGCGATCAGCGGGCGCTCGATCGAAGACGTGCAGGCGAATCCCGAGCGGCTCTGGCACTCGGGAAAGAAGGACGGCAAGGGTGGCGCCGTCGTCGCGGAGAAGAAGCCCGCAGCGAAGAAGGTTGCGAAGGCCAAACCGAAGGTCGACCCGCCTGATCCAAGCCAGCACAAGGGTGCAAAGAAGGCGGCGCTACTCGACTTCGTGGAGCCGCAGCTCGCAACGCTCGTCGACGCCGCTCCAGCCGGCAACGATTGGTTTCACGAGATCAAGCTCGATGGCTATCGGATGCAAGTGCGGATGGATCGCGGCAAGGTGAAGATGTTCACGCGTCGCGGTCACGATTGGTCCGCGAAGATGCCGAGCTTGGTGAAGGAGCTCGGGGCGCTATCGATCGGGCGGGCAGTGTTCGATGGTGAGCTCGTCGTGATGCGCGACGGCGGCATCAGTGATTTTCAGCGGCTGCAGAACTCCCTCAGTGAGGGGCGCGATCACGACTGCATCTTGTACGTGTTCGATTGTTTGTACCTCGATGGCTACGATCTTCGCGCGTTACCGCTGCGCGAGCGCAAGCTGCTGTTGGCGGAGAGCTTGGAAGCCTCGGGCGCGGATGCGAACGGCAAGATTCGCTACAGCGAGCACATCGTGGGCCAGGGGCCGAAGTTCTTCGCGCAGGCGTGTCGGCTCGGAGTCGAGGGCAGCGTGTGCAAGCGCGCGGACCTGCCCTACACGTCGGGTCGCACCAAGACCTGGCTGAAAGCGAAGTGCACGGCGCGGCAAGAGTTCGTGATCGGTGGCTATAGCGAGCCTTCTGGATCGCGAGTCCACTTCGGCGCGCTTTTGCTCGGCGTGATGGAAGACGGGAAGTTGAAGTACGCCGGTCGCGTCGGCACCGGGTTCAGCGAGAAGTCGCTACGCGAGTTGAAGGCGAAGCTCGCACCGCTCGAGCGCGACACGCCCGCGTATTCCGATCCGCCCCGCGGTGCGGATGCGCGCGACGTTCACTGGGTCGAGCCGAAGCTCGTGGCCGAGGTCGAGTTTGCGGAGCGCACCTCCGATGGGCTCGTGCGACACGCTTCGTTTCAGGGGCTGCGCGATGACAAGGCGGCGACGCAGGTGCGCGCGGAGACGCCTGAGCCCGAGTCAGAAGCGGAGGCCGACGCCGAGGCGGAGGCGAAGCCGCGCAAGCGTGCGGCAGGAAAGGCTAGCGCTGGGGCGAAGACGCGTCGCGGCGCCGAGAAGGTGGATGCGGCTGCAGACCCCGAAGCAGCTCAATTCGGGCCCGGTGCCGCCGTGCCCGCGTTGCGTTCGGTGCGCTTGACTCACCCCGACCGCGTGTTGTTTCCCGAGATCAATGCGAAGAAGGCAGACCTCGCGCTGTACTACGCGCAGGTTGCTCAGCGGATGTTGCCGCACGTCGCGAATCGGCCGCTGATGCTCGTGCGTTGTCCGGATGGCCAGGGCAATCCGTGCTTCCATCAGAAACATCCGACGCCAGGCATGTCGCGCGCGATCAAGCGCACCGAGATCCCGGAGAAGAAGGGCACGTTCGAGACGATGTACATCGACGACGCCGAGGGGCTCGTGCAGCTCGTGCAAAACGGCGCGCTCGAGATTCATACCTGGGGGTCGCGCGTGGACGACGTCGAACATGCGGATCAGATCACGTTCGACCTCGATCCCGATGAGGGGTTGCCTTGGGCGCGTATGATCGATGCTGCGCGAACGATCGAGCAGAGGCTGACCGCGCTCGATCTGCCGTGTTTTTTGAAGACCACGGGCGGGAAGGGTCTACACATCGTGGTTCCGATCACGCCGAGCTTGGACTGGGATGATCTGAAGGCTGTGTGTAAGAGTTTCGCCGACAGTTTGGTGAAGGCCGAGCCCGCGAAGTACTTGGCGACGGTGAGTAAGGCTGCGCGCAAGGGGAAGATTCTGATCGACTACTTGCGCAACGGGCGCGGTGCCACTGCCGCGTGTGCGTATTCCACGCGTTCTCGCCCGAAGGCGCCGGTCGCGATGCCGATCGACTGGAAGGAATTGACGGCAGATCTGAAGCCGGACCAGTTCACGATTCGGGAGGTGCCGAAACGTGTCGCGACGACGAAAGATCCGTGGCGCGACTTCGGTAAACACCGGCCGAAGCTGACGGCGGCGGTGCAGCGCGGGCTCGCGAAGGCGTAGACGTTCGCCATGCTGATCCCACCGCGGATGTTCGCGCAGTTGTGCCGGGCGCGAGACCGACTGAGCGCCGTCGATTCTCCTTCGGTTGGGCGGCTCGCGAACGAGCTGCGGATGTCGCCGTATCAGTTCATCCGTGCGTTTCAGGCCGTCTTCGGCACGACGCCGCACCAGCTGCGGATCCGAGTGCGGCTCGAGCGCGCTCGGCAGCTGTTGGCGGCGCCGGAGGGGACTGTGACGCGGGTCTGTATGGACTTGGGGTTTTCGAGTGTCGGGACGTTCAGCAGCTCGTTCACGAAGCGGATCGGCCAGAGTCCATCGATGTATCGCAAGCTGCGAACGCCGCCCGAAGAGCCGGGCTGCCTCACGCTTCTCAATCGATTGCCCGCCGGTGCGCTCTGCAATTTCGAAGAAGCGGAACCTGCCGCGGACGACGCATGATCCGCCCGTCTTCTAGCCGCGAGGGATTGCAATGCGTATCAAGCTCACGAGCATCATGGTCGACGATCAAGCGAAGGCGCTCCGCTTCTATACGGAGGTGCTCGGATTTCGAAAGAAGGTCGAGATCCCGGTCGGCGTGTACCGGTGGATCACCGTCGTTTCACCGGAAGGTCCAGACGACCTCGAGCTGTCGCTCGAGCCGAACGTGAACCCCGCCGCTAAGACGTTTCAAAAGGCGCTGTTCGATCAGAAGATTCCGGCAACCGCATTCGAGGCGACGGACCTCGAGGCGGACTACCGGCGCTTGTCCGCGCTCGGGGTCGCGTTTACGCGTGCACCGAGCGACGAAGGCGCCGTGAAGGTTGCGGTGTTTTCAGACACCTGCGGCAACCTGATCCAGCTGTACCAACCCGTGTCGGGCTAGACTGCCGCGCGCAGCATCGCCACTAGCGTTGGAGCCAGCTCCGGACGCTCGACGACCTCTCCGTGGCCGGGCACGAGGATCGCGGGCGGCCGGGATTGGATCTCTCGGATCAAGAAATCCCGCAGCGCGCGTTTATCGGCGACGAAGAAATTGAAAAAGATCTTGAAGACCTTGAGCCCGGGGCCCGAGTTCGTGAGGCGGAACATCAACCAGGCGATCGGGTTCTTCGGCAAGGTCGGAATGTTCGCGATGAAGTCGCCGACATAGAGCAGCGTGCCGCGTTCGGTCTGCACGCGCACCAGCACGTCGCCGATCTTGCACCCGTCCGCCGCAATCACGCTCACCTTGTCGCCCAAGAGCGGCTTCAAGTTTTCGATCGGCTCGAGCTGACCCGGCGCTTTGCTCTTCTTCAAGATCCGCTCGCGGGCGCCGCTCGTTGCGTAGCTCACTGCGTTCGGAAAGGCGGTGTGCGACTCCGGCAACCCGAGGTGATGGGCCCCGTTGATGGCGACCATTGCGATGACCTCTCCGTGCGCGGCGAGTGCCTGATGATCGGTGGCGGGCAACCCGAGCGGTGCGCTCACCAGCAGCAGTTTTTGATTCGGCAGTCGCACCGCGAGTGCGTTCGCGTACCCCGGACCAAACTTGTACTCGCGAATCAACACGAGTGGTTCTTCTGCCAGCGTTCGCCATCCCTCGACTGTCGTCATACGTATCTCCTGCGAAGTAGAGCGCTTCTAGCACGGGTCAGGGCGCGATTCCCTGGCTGTCAGGTGGTCGACTCCAATCTCGGACAGAGCTCGCCGCTTCAGAGCGCTGGGGAGCCGCCGTGACCGCCTTGACGCGGTCTCCAATGGCGAGGCTTGCAAAGCTCGCTCGAGTCCGGCCCCGGCGATTCATTCAGCCGAAGAACCTCGACTTGCACCGCAAAAACCACGCGATCTCAGATGTGTGTGCGCGAACGGTGTTCGCGCGTGACGTGCGCGCTCGGCACGCATTGCCCTCGACCGTCGTTGTCGTGCGAAGCGAGTCGGCAACATGGCTCGGTCAGAGCACTGATTTGCGGGCATAATAACTAACAGACGCAGCCGGTCGGCCGCGCACCTACGCGATGGTTCTCGAACAGAATCAGTCACAACGACCCACCCGAATCGGGGCGCGTTACGAGGTGCTCGCAGAGTTGGGTCGCGGCGGTATGGCCGTGGTCTACCGCGCCCGCGATACGGCACGCGACCACGAGGTCGCGCTCAAACAGCTTCGCCTACCGCGCGACCCCGGCAAAGCACGCGACGTGAGCGCCCTATTCGAGCGCGAGTTCTACACGCTCGCGCAGCTCTCGCATCCGGGCGTCGTCGAGGTCTACGACTTCGGCAACGCCGGCGGCGGCTCGTACTACACGATGCAGCTCGTCGACGGGGTCGACTTGAGCGAGCGCGCTCCGTGGCCTTACCTGAAAGCGTGCGAGCTGATCGCGCAAGTCTGTTCGTCGCTCTCGCTGTTGCACTCGCGGCGGCTGGTGCATCGCGACATCAGTCCTCGCAACGTGCGCTGCACCCACGACGGCAGCGCGAAGTTGATCGATTTCGGAGCGATGGCGTCGATGGGCCCGAACGCGCAAATCGTCGGTACCCCGTCGTTCATTGCGCCCGAGGTGTTGCACCAGCTGTCGCTCGACGGTCGCACTGACCTGTTCTCGCTCGGTGCGACCCTGTACTACGCGATCACCGGCCGCGCGCCGTTTGCCGCGCGCAAGTTCGCGGACCTTCGCGAGCTCTGGCGCATCGAGCCGCTGCCCCCGTCGCAGCTCGTAGCTGTCATCCCGCCCGCGCTCGATGCGCTCGTGTTGTCGCTTCTGCGGATCGATCCGGCGCAGCGGCCGCGGAGTGCGTTCGAAGTGATGCAGCGCTTGTGCGCGATTGCGGGCATCGAGTGCGCCGAGCCGGACGACATCTCGCGAGCCTACTTGACGACGCCGACGCTGGTCGGTCGCGACGCCGAGCTCGCCGAGTTCCGCGCGCTCGTCGCGCGAGCGGGGAAGGGCCACGGCGGCGGGCTCTCCTTCGAAGGTGCGGCTGGTCTCGGCCGCAGCCGATTGCTCGATGCATGTGTGCTGGATGCGAAGCTGATGGCTGCAAGCGTCGCGCGCGTGTCGGGTGGCGCTGCATCGAGTGCGCCATTCTCGAGTGCAGTGAAGCTGGCCGAACATTTTCTGGAAGCGAGTCCCGAGCTCGCGCTCGAGAGCGCGCGTGAAGCCGGCGTGCTCGAAGTGCTGTTCAACTCGGCCGCGGAGAACGCGGAACACTCATTGTGCACGCAAGGCGAGCTCAAGGCCGAGCGGCACGTCTTGCTGGCCGCGTTTGCGCGCTGGTTCAAAGTCGCGGCGCGGCGCCAACCGCTCGTGATCGCCGCGGACGATGCAGAGCGCATCGACCAAGCGACGCTCGGCCTTCTCGCCGGTCTCGCGAACGATGCGCACGCGATGTCGCTCGTGGTCGGGATCAGTGTCGTCACGCCGGTTACGCTCGGTTTCTCACCCGCGCTCGACGTTCTGCGCACTCATTGCAGGTCGGTGCCACTTTTGCCGCTCACGCGTGCACAGACCGAGAGTCTGTTCTCGTCCGTGTTCGCGGGAGCGCCGCACGTCGCGATGTTGAGTGATCGCGTCCACGAGCTCGCCGGAGGCAGCGCTCGCGAGAGCATGGCGCTCGCGAGCCATCTGGTCGAGCTCGGGCGCATCCGCTACGTCGATGGCAGTTGGACGTTGCCGGCCGAGCTCACGGTCACGGACCTTCCGTCGGACGCTGTTGAAGCGCTGCGAGTACGCGTCGAGAGCTTGCCGGTGCTCGCGCTTCGTCTCGCGGAACTGCAGGCGCTCGCGCTGCCGGGAGCCTGGACCCGTGCAGACCTCGCCGAGCTCGCGGGTGCCGATCGCGCAGCACACGTCGACGAAGCGTTGAACACGCTGTTGCGTCAGGGAATCTTGGTCAGTGACGGTGAGTCGTACAGGCTCGCGCATTCAGGCGTGCGAGCGTGTCTCGCAAACCGGCTCGATGCGACCGCGGCGGCGGAGCGTCACCTCGCGTTGGCTGAGCACTGCGCTCGCCGAGCGCGGTTTGGTTTACCGGAAGTGCATCACTTGATCCTCGCCGGCGCAGACCAGGGAGCGCTCGATCGGTTCGCCGCGCTGATCGTCGAAGTTGGAGACCGCACTGACTTTATCGAGGCTTCGGGCATGCGAGGCAAGGACGTCGCGGCAGTCTTCGAGCGCGGTCATGCACTCGCGTTGAAGCACGCACGGCGCCCGCGCGAGCTCTTCGAGCTCGGGCGGCACTTGACTGCGCTCGCGGTCGTTTCGGACAACACGCTTCACGCGCGTTATGGCCACTCGTGGGCAGAGCAGCTCACGCGCGACAGCGGGCTCGCGGACTATTTTGCGCTCGATCCGAACCTGCCTGCCGCAGAACGCTTGCAACAAGCGTTGGGAAGTGCCGTCGCGCGTTATGGGGCGACGCCAGAAGATCAGCGCGTCTATCGAGTCGACGAGGCGATCAAGTACGTGGCGCGTTACGTGATGATTTGCGTCGTCGTCGCGTCGCGCACGCGCGACTCGCGGCTCACCGCGCGGACTCCGGCGATGCTCGAGCCGTTCGCCAGCTTGTCGCCGGTGCTCCACGCGCTCTGGCAGAACGCAGTCTCCGCCGATGAGATGAACTTTCGCGGCAAGCCACGGCGAGCGCGCGAGCGGGCAGTCGCGGTCTACGAGCAGTTGGGCCAGTGCCAGGGTGACGAGCTGCGCTACGTCGACTTGATTCGAAACTCGATCGCTTCGGCCATCGGCATCCTCGAGCTATTGATGGGTTTACCGTCGGCGCTCGACTGGATTGCGATTGGCGAAAACGATCCGATGCAGCAGGTCAACGCGGCGTATTGGCGTCGCTTGTTGTGTCTAAAACAAGGAGACGTCGAAGCGGCTGAGCGCTTGCGCCGCCGGGCTGAAGTTTTGACGGTTCAGGCGAGCGGACGGCAGATGTTCCCGCCGCCGTTGCGGTACGAGTTGTTCGAGCAAGCTCGGCTCGGCGATTTGGCAGCGGTGAAACATGTGCTGGATCAGATCGCACAGCTCGCTTCGGAAGAACCTGGGTGGGAGGCACAAGTGTGTCTGGCTCGCGGCGTGTATCAACGCGTGCGAGGTGATCTGACCGCCGCCAAGCTCGCGTTCGAAACCTGTTTGGAGCTCACGGATCAAGAGAAGGAGCCCGCGTATCCGGACACGTCGACCTGGGTGAATGCGATCGTGAGCTGCATCGGCGTGTTGCGCGAGCTCGGACAATCCGAGCGTGCGTACGAGGTCGGCAAGCGCGCGCTCGAACGCTGCGAAGCCTGGGGCGTCGATTCGCCAGTGGCGGAAATCGCGCGCGAGGTCGCGCTCGTCGAAGCGAAGCTCGGCTTGCACGCTGCGGCGGCCCGGCGGATCGACGGGATGATCGAGTCGCGGCAGGGGCTCGTCGAAGCGCAGCGGACCCTCGACTACGAAGTGCGCGCTCGAATCGCGATCGAGGCTCACGATTCGGAGACTGCGATGCACTACGCGATGCTCACCGGCAAACACGAGCTGGATTCGAATACCGCACTCGCGTCGAGGCAGACCCAGCTGCTCGAGCAAGCGCGTCGGGCGGGGATGGACGTGGACGTGCCCGCGTCGGCGTTCGAACATTCCGTGTTCGGAGAGGCTCAGCGGCCGGAGAGTCACCTCGCGCGGACCCGAGTCGCGACGTTGTTTCACGATACGCGGGAGCCGCGGGATCGTGCGCAGCGGTCGCTCGAGGCGTTGTGTCACAGCGCGCGGGCGAGCGCGGGAGTGTTGTACGTCGCGCAGGCGTCCGGGTTGCACGCGGCGGCATCGCTGCAGATGCCGGAGGCTCCGGAGCTCGACGCGGAGGT
>DASRXR010000765.1:0-7198 GCA_035687405.1 Polyangiales bacterium | reverse complement strand
GCTCACACGCGCTACGAAGGTGGGATCGGCAACGAGCTCGACGACGTGCGCGCGGCTCAAGACTACGAAAGCAGCGTGTCGATCTTGGAAGGCTCACATGCGGACCTCGTGTCGAGCCAAGAAGCGCTAGGCGTGTTGCTCGGTGAGGAGACGCCGCTCGACACGGCCGACACCTTGCAGCTGGCAGCGGCACCGAGCTACGAGCAAGCGCTGCAAGATGCAACGACGCGCCGAACCGACGTGAAGGCGAATCGCTTACGGCAGCGCGCTGCCGAAGACGCGGTCGACGACAGCTGGGCCGACTACATGCCGTTTCTGTCCGCCGAGTTTCGCCCGTTCTGGACCGATCCGCCGTCGGCGACATTGCCTCGCACTGGCTGGCAAGCGCAGCTCGTGCTGAGTGTGCCGTTCTACGACGGCGGTGCGCGCTACGGCGCTCAGGACGTGCGCAAGGCCGACCTAGCCCAGAGCCGGACGCTGCTCGAAGCGGCATTGCGTCAAGCGAAGTCGGAGGTGCGCGTCGCGTTCGAGACCGCTCAGCGCGCCGACGCAAGCTTGAAAGCAGCGACGCGTGCGGCCGAGCTCGCCACTCGCGCATTGCAAATGGCGATGCAGGCTTATCAGGCCGGCGCGACGACCGACATCGAGGTGCTCGACGCCGAACGACGCGCGCGCGATGCGGAAACGCTGGCGGTGATCGCGGAGGATACGGCAAGGCGCGCGCGAGTCGATCTACTGTCCGCGAGCGGGCGCTGGCCCTAAAACCCGATCAACTCGAGCCGACTCTTCATCAGCATGACTTGATACGGATCCCATGTGCTGACGGCCCAGTACAAGTCGACCGCACCGCTCTCCGCTACGCTAGTCCATGGCTCGATGAACGCCGGGGAGTACAGCGCACCGATCTCGGCATCGTTGTCGTAGCCCGGCTCGTGCGGCGCACACGTTTCGCCTTTGCAACTCGGCCGACGGAGGATGCCGCCGTCCGCTGCAGCACCCACACTCGGGTCATTCATGTCGACCGCCTTGAACATCTGCTCGGGTGCCGACCACGGGCCCCACGGTTGATCGGCGTAGCGCACATGCAGCGCGCCTTCGGGGTCCGGACTCACCTTCGCGTTCGGTCCGACGATGATCGGAAGTGCGCGTGAGGCGAGATCGCCACCGTAAAACATCACCCACTTCTTCATCGATGGCACCCACGTCACGGTCATTTGCGAAACGATGTCCCAAGTCTCCGTGGTGCGGTCGTCGCCGGGATACGAAAGGTCGAGCGCGGCGGCATCGACAGCGCGATCCGAAAACTGCGGCACGCCCTCCGACACCCCGGTGAAGTAGTGCATCGCCATCGCGACGTCGCCCGTCTCGCTGTACTCGGGCATGTCCAGATAGCTGAAGTAGAGTTTCGCTGAGCTGCCGACGTGACCCGATGCACCGAACGCCGGTCTGCCCCAGATGAACACCTTCTCAGCGGCGCCGCCGTTGCCCGGCGCAGTTCGATAGTCGTTACCTTCGCCGCCGGCGCGCAGGGGATCGAAACTCGCGACAGTCCGTACGGCTGGATTCCGAAACTTGTTAGTGGTGAAGCTGCGCGTGAGAAATCGGGACGGATCGGTGCGGTCCAGATTCCCGAACTCATCGCGCAACACCACAGATTGCTTTCGGCCTCGAGCGTCGTCGCTGTAGATCGAGCTCGTGCGATCCTGACACAACCCAGCGCCCGCGACTGCAGTGCAACCGAGCTCGCCGATCGCGCAAGGCTGCACCAGCGTGTCGTCGGTGGCGCCGAGTAACGCGCCCATGTCCGTGTCGCACACGTATCCGTCGGCGCACGAGGGAGTCGACCCGCCGGAGCATTGCACCGGTATCCAGCGATGAAAGATCGCGAAGACGTCGGTGCCGTTGCTGAACCCGGCGACCGGTGTCTTGCCGAGGCCCATGCTCAACGTGTCTTCCTTGTTTTGAACATGGATCGACGAGACGCGGCCCTGCGGATTGGTGACGAACGCAATCGGAGGTGCGGCGCCGCTCCACCCGGGCCCGCTCTTTGGCCCGTGCGCGCGCACGTACTCGTCGACGGCGCGACCGTTCGGAAAGTCGGCGAGTGAGATGACGCCTTGGACGTCGTCTTCGCGAGAATCGATGAGCATCGCCCGTTCGTTCGCCCAGCTATCGCCGAACAAGAAGTGAAGCGCACCTCGATGCGCAAAGCTCAAGCCGAGATCGGTGCCGGCGAGCCCGATGTTTTCTTGACCGGCTGCGGGCGTGGCCATGCGACCCGCGAGCGGTGCCAGCGCGATCGTCGAAGTGATCGCAGGGCGGCGCGGCGTGTTGGACTCGGGAATCGGTTTTTCGTTCGAATCAGGCGCGGGCGGAGTTGGCAGACTCTCGTCGGGCGTTGGCTCAATCGGTGCGTCAGCGGCGTCAGCCGCAATCGGCGTCCGCTTGTTCGCCTCTTCCTCGCGCGCGCCGTTCTTCACCGCTTTCGACGCAACGGTGCCTTCGCGCTCGGGCCGCGTTTCGCTCGGCTGCGTCGTGTCGGCGGCATTGCCCGTGACTACGCCCGCTAGATCGTCTTCCTCGTCGGCGTCGCCGCTAGATTTGCGCGGCTCAGTCGCGCGCGTGGATTGCGAGTCGTGCACAGCGTCCTCGGAGTCGACGACCGCGAGCTCACTCGAGCACGCCCAGAGTTGAAAACTCATGACTGCGAGTAGGAACCGGCGCGTGCGGCGGTGCGGCGTGAAGTCTTTCGATGCAGGTTCCGAACACAACATGACAATGGCCTCCTGAGCGTCTCGAACCGGCGCTTTGCAATTGAGAGGCCATCGATGATCAGGTTACATAGAGCTCGGTTTTCGCGAGAAATCCTGGTGTTCGCGCCGCATGCGGCGGCGCCTGACGTCCGTGGGCACGTCCGAGTGTCCGGTCACTCGATTCTGTTTCGATTACTTTTGTATTCGGTCGACACGACGCAGCGAGCCAGTTCTCGAACGCGTGCCCGAGGTGCGGAAGCGTGCGCCCTCGCCCACTCCCTGCGCCTCGCGACAACCGTTGCCCCGGCGAACCCTGCGAGCGTACCGTTGTCACGTGGATCACGCGAAACGCCGCGAGGTGCTCGTAGTGCTCTGCGTCGGCGCGGCCTTCATCCTCGCGCTCTTCCTCGAGCTTCCCGGCGTCAACGGCACCTCGTATTGGCACTGGCCGTGGCGCTCGCTCGACGTCGTCAACACGCTCGCGGTCTTCACCGGTCCGCTCCTGATGATCGGCGCGCTCGCTTGGTTGTGGTCGCGCACCCCGCCGCCCTCCGCTTCAGACGTACGCGCGCTCGCAGGCGGCCTGTTCGTCTGCGAAGTCCTCTTGCAATGGGCTCGCCTTCGCGCCGAGCCGGGCGGCTGGGCCTGGCTCGACGAGCTCGTCCAATCGCGCGACGTCACGAGCTACTACACCGACGCGCTTCGCATCGACGACGTCGGGAACTTTCTGCGCGACTTCTCGTGGAAGCGGCTCGAGCACCACAGCTCGACGCACCCGCCCGGCCCCGTGCTGTTCTACTGGTTGCTCTTACAGCTCTTCGAACCTGGTTTCGCCGCACGCGCGGGCGGCGCGTTGATCGGCGTCCTCGCAAGCACCGGCGTCATCGTCGCCTACTGGTTTGCCGGGCTCTGGACTCCCGACCCGCTTCGCCGACTCGGCGCCTGCTTCGCCTACGCGCTCATGCCGTCGCTGCTCGTAGTGCTGCCGTCGTTCGATCAGATCTACCCGATCTTCACGATGCTCGGATTGCTGGTCTGGAACAAAGCATTCGACAAACCTGCCGCAGCGATCTTGCTCGGTCTGATCGCATTCGTCGCGACCAACGTCGCGTACCAGTTCGTGCTGCTCGGAGTTCCGTTTGGACTCTACGCGCTCGCCGTGCTCCGCTCGCGCGGCTGGGACTTCGAAGTTCGCAGAGCGATGGTGCGCGCAGCGGTCATCGCCCTCGGGGTTTGGCTCGGTGCGAACATCGTGCTGTCACTGCTCACGCCGTTTCATCCGCTCGACAGCTTCGTGGCCGCGATCGGGCGCCAAGCTCGCTACGCAGCGTTTCTGCAACGTCCGTACGGCCTCTCGACCCTCTACGACCCGTTCGACTTCTTTCTCGGCGGCGGCATCCTCGTACTTCCGCTGCTCGTGATCCACTTCGCCCGCGAGGACTCTCGCGAGACCGTGATCACGTTCGCGTGTTTGCTGTCGATCTTGATCATCGATCTCACCGGCTTGATCCGCTGCGAGGCCGCCCGGGTGTGGCTATTTCTGCAGCCGCTCGCGATCGTGCCGGCGGGCCTCACGCTCTCGCGCTTCCGACCGCCCGCGCGCGGTCTCGTCCTAGGCCTCTCCGCACTCATCCTGGTGGCGATAGTCTGTAAGTTAATCTTTCTGCGTGTGCCCTGAGCGCGCGCGGCGGCTACCATTCTGCGCTCCGCCGGATGCCTCGCTCGCTACCCATGATCGTGCTCGTGTGCATCGGCGCTTTCGCCGACGTCGCAGGCGCACAGGAAGACGAGTCATCGGTCACACCTCCGCGCTTGCTCACGCCGGCCGAGCTCGCGTGGCCGCGCGACCAACCACCGCCGACTACACCGATCGACGTGCTGCTGACGGTGAGCACCGACGGGACCGCGCAGGACCTCGAGCTGCCAGTGTCCTACGGGCAAGAAGCCGACGACGCGATCCGCGCCGCTGCGGCCCAGCTGCGCTTCGAACCTGCGTCGAAAAAGGGCTCACCCGTCGCTGCACGCATTCGTTTGCAGTTCGAAGTGCCGCCACCACCCGCACCCGAACCGATTCCGATCGTTCCGCCCGGCTCGGTGCAAGCGCCGGAAGCGGGTGCCGCGCCCGCAGCAGGACCGCAGCTGCCCCCACCCCCGCCGCCGCCAGCTTCAAGGCCCGAACCCGAAGACGACGACGCAGCCTTCGGCGCCCGAGCGCGCGTCGATAAGCCTCAAGCAGGCGCCGCAAGCCAAGTGAAGTTGCGCGGCAAGGAGCTGACGATGGTCCCCGGCACGTTCGGCGAACCGCTGCGCGTCGTCGCGACCTTACCCGGCGTGCTGCGCAGCCCATTCGGCCTCGGGTTCTTCCTCGTGCGCGGCGCGAGCTTTCAAAACACAGGTTTCTTCGTCGACGGCTTCTCGGTGCCGCTCCTGTACCACCTCGGTGCGGGCCCCGCGATCCTCTCGTCACGCTTGGTCGAGCAACTCGACTTCTACCCCGGCGGCTATCCCGTACGCTTCGGCCAGTTCAGCGCCGGCATCATCTCGCTTCGCACGGCGCCGCCACCGGCCGATCGCCTGCAGCTCGAAGCCGAAGTCGATCTGCTACGCGCGAGCGCGCTCGCGATCATTCCATTCGACGAAGGCAAAGGTAGCCTCGCGCTCGCATTCCGCCGCAGTTACTACGAGCTTCTGCTGCCGCTCATCACGGACGACGTGACACTTGCTTACACCGACTATCAAGTGCGGCTCGACTATCGACTGACGCCGCGCCTGAACTTCTCATTGTTCTTCTTCGGCTCGCGCGACAGCTTGACCGCCGCTCAAGACTTGGGTGCAGGCTCGACCACTGGGAGTGCGTCGCAAGGCCTCAACTACTCGTTCGACCAAGTGATCGTGAGCGCGGATTGGCAACCCCTCCACGCATTGCGGGTGCGCTGGTCCGGCACAATGGGCCCGAGCGCGATCGAGCTGACCGGCCAGAGCACCGGCGATTCCACGCTCGGAACCAACACGCGCGCGACGCGCCTCGGCGAACGCCTCGAGTTCATTCTCACCGAGACGCCCAACCTCGTGACCACGCTCGGCAGCGAGGTCACGGTATTCCTGTACGACCTCACCGGGAGCGTCCCGAGCTTGGGCGAGCTACCCGCGGTTCCTCGGCCGAGCGGAGACGGACAAGCGCTCACGATTTCGGATAGCCCGACGCAGCTCGTGATGGCGCCGTACCTCGAGCAAGTCTGGCGCGTCGGCCCGTTCGAGATCAGCGGCGGCTTGCGGGCGAACTACTTCCGATATGGAGATGTCTCGACTTGGGTGATGGATCCGCGCGCAGTCGTCCGCTTCACGCTGTTGAAAGGCTGGAAGCTGAAAGCAGCAAGTGGCCAGTTCAGCGAACCCCCGTTCCCGTTTCAGCTGACGCGAGGCATCGCGAACCCGAAGCTCCAGCCCGAACGCGCCTGGCAAAACTCCGTCGGCACCGAGCTGCAGCTACCGGCGGCGTTCGAGATCGACTCGACACTGTTCTACAGTCAGATGCGGAACATCACGCGCAGCAGCGGTCAGCTGCAGCAGGGCGACGACGGAATGGTCGAACGGCCGTTCTTCGAATCGGACGGGCGGGGCCGCGCCTACGGCTTCGAGCTCTTACTCCGCCGCCGCGCCGAGAAAGGCTTGTTCGGCTGGATCTCCTACACACTCAGCCGCAGCGAACGGTTCCTCGAAGGCGGGCGCTCCGTCGTGTTCGCGTTCGACCAAACGCACGTCCTCAATGTGGCGCTCAGCTACGCGGTCTCCGGCTGGACATTTGGTGCGCGCTTCACGCTCGCGACGGGACGCCCGGTCGGAGACATCCTCGATCCCACCGGGCGCACCAACTACGACGCGGACGAAGACGATTTCGATCCCGACTCGGGCGGCAAAACCACGCGCTTGCCCACGTTTCACCAGCTCGACGTCCGAATCGATCGCGACTGGGTCCTCGGCCGCGTGCGAGGTAGCGTGTTCCTGGACGTGATCAACGTCTACAACGCACAAAACAGCGAAGGCTATCGCTACTCGTTCGATTTCACGCAGCGCGGGCGTCTGCCGGGGCTGCCGATTTTGCCGACGATCGGCGTACGCGCGATGTTCGAGTAGAGCGCGGGCGCCGCCCGGGGCTCAGCCTTCTTCGCCCGTCACTTCGCTCGGATCGTTGCGCAAGCCGTGCTTCCACAACAACCGGTAGAAATGCACACGGTTTACGCCGGCGGCACGCGCCGCAGCCGCGACGTTGTCGCCGTGGCGGTCGAGCATGGCTTTCAGATAACGCACTTCGAACGCGTTGTTCCATTGCTCGCGCGCGAGCTTCAGTGGTTGATCGAACGCGATCGGCGGCGCTGAACCAGGCCGATCGCTACTCGAACGCGACGGCGGCAGCGACTCGTTGCCGGGTGGCCCCACCAGCTCAC
>DASRXR010000764.1:0-7860 GCA_035687405.1 Polyangiales bacterium | reverse complement strand
CGAGTTGATCGGGGGGCTGAAGCGCAGAGGGTTGCCCCTGCCGTTCGAGATTGGTGCGTTCATCGCGCTCGAAGCGTGCGAGCAGATCCTCGATCGACCCGTGCGTCTCGACGCGCACGACATCGGCATCGGTGACATCGGCGAGGTCGTGTGCGAAGCGAAGAAGACGGTCGCGACCGAAGAGAGCTCGGTGCGTTCGATCATGGTGCTGTTGTCCGAGCTGTTGGTGTGCTCGGCGCCGGGCGTACCCACGATGCTGCTCGAGCTCGTCGAGCGCGGGCCGAGCGCAGGCCAGTGGAGACTCGAAAGCCTGCGGGACGACCTCGAGGCGTGCCTCGTGCCGCTCAATCGCGGGGCGACCCGTCGCGTGCTCGCGCGTCTCGTGCGCGAAGCGAAGAAGGCGGGCATCGAGCGCACGAGTCGGCCGAGCGTCGTGCCGGCGGCGTCCGAGATCGACGCGCAGTTCGACGCTCTGATGGAGTTCGGTGGAGAGCCGGCCGCACGGCAGCCACGAGCGGCAGCACCGGCAGTTCCTGCACCGGCGCCGGCACCTGTGATTGCGAGGCCTTTGTCGTCGGCGAGCGCGTCCGCGTTTGCGGCGCCGGTCGCGAGCTCGAGCCTGCCTGCGCCGCGCCTATCGCCGACTCCGCGTGGAAGTTTTGCCCTCAACGAAGACCACGCGACGCTCGAGTTCGAGCTGGGCAAGGGACCGAATCACACCCCGCAGCAGGCGGCATCGCTGCGCGCGTTGCGCACGGCGGCGGCGGTCCACGCGGAGCAGGCCAAGCCGATCGTTGCAACTGGAGCGCGGGCGTCGATTCGTCCGGGGGTCGACGACGGTCCGCTACTCGAAGACGTTCAGGATCGCTTACCCGAACGCGTAGGTCCGCCAGGAGGCCGTTCACGCAAGAGCTCGGACGAGCATCGCGCGGAGCGGGAGGAGGTCGGCGGGCGCCGAGGCGAGCGCGGGCGTGAACGCAACTCGGAACGACCGAACGGCCGCTTGCGGCTGCAGACGCCGTACGAGGACGACTACGCGCGAACTGAAACTGGCTCGGTTCGTTCCAAGGCGCGCGACGACTTGCTCGACGACATGCCGGACCATCCGCCGTCGCGGGTGCCGATCTACATCGGTGGTGCACTGGTGCTCGCAACGGTTGCTCTGGCGGGCGCGTACTTCGCGCTCGGGCAGGTGGGTGCGCGGCGCGTGCTCGGCCTGGCGCCGGTGCAGGAAGGTCCGCTGCCCGAGCCGATGCCTTCGGCTCACAAGGCCGCACGCACGGGTGGGCTCTTGCAGATCACGTCCGACCCCGGCCGCGCGCAGGTGTTTCTGTTCATCGGCAATGGGCCCGCGACGGCGACCGATCTTCCGATCGGTGTCGCGCAAGAGTTCGTCGCGATGGCGGAAGGCTACGCGCCGACGCGTGCGGTCGTGCCGGCGGACGCGCAGTGGGAGGAAGCTTCGGGCCAAGCGCCGAAGTACGAGCTCGCGATGCAAGCGACGAAGCTCGCGTCGCCGGACAAAGCGCTCGAGCTCGGAGCGACCTTACTGTCGCGCGATGTCGGCGCTCCGACCGGCCGGCTCGGCAGCGTGCGCGTGATCACGACGCCGAAGTCCGCGAAGGTGTATCAACTGATCGGGTTCACGCCGGATGTGCGGGTCGAGAATCTACCGATCGACGCCGGCTACGAAGTGCTCGTGTATCTGCCAGGCTACGGGCTGCAGACGCGCCGGATCGAACCGTCCGACTTTCAGGAGCGAGAAGGCCAGCGCGTCGCGGACCTTTCGGTGCCGCTCACGGCGGCGCGCGCTCACAAGTGATGCGCGCGCAGGGCCGTCAGCCATGGACCGTACTGGGATCGGTCATGTGTCGCGTCTCTCGTGAAGTCGCTTCCGTGAAGTAGGACGGCGAGCTCAGAAAAGCCGTGGTGATCCTACGGTGAGCACGTGTCAGCACACGCGTTGATCGCAAAAGAGCCTGGATCTCGGACTCTTTCATGCGACGCCACGTCCAGCACGCGCCGGCATGCTTCCTGCTGCATCCCCGCCATCGCCGTACGCTGCCCGCTGATGGCTGCATCGCCTGGGAGAATGCATGGCCGGCTACGTCTTCATCGCCTCACGCGATCCCTGGGAGGGCACCGAGGGTCTGCGCGTGTTCGAGCTCGCTGGATCGCTCGCTGAAACCCGTGACGCCGTGACCGTGTATCTCACGGAAAATGGCGCGTTCGCGGCGCGTGCAGATGCAGGCGAGCGAGTTCTGTCGCCGTTGATCAAGGCGGGTGTAAACGTCTTGGTCGACCCATTTGCACTACAAGAACGTGGCATCACGCACGACCGCTTGGTCGCCGGCGTAATCGCAGCGCCGATCGAGCAGCTGGTCGATCTGCTCGCGGAAGGTGCCCCTTCATTGTGGTTTTGAGGTCGAGATGCCGCGAATAGTTTTGACGCTGGTGCTGAATGATCCGCCGTACGAGAGCGCGCGTACGAGTACCGCGTTTCGGATCGTCGATGCAGCGATTCGTCGCGGGCACGACGTGAACGTGTTTGCGTACGAGGGGGCGGTGTCACTCGCGTTTGCGCGGCAGTCGCCGCACGCAAACGCGGTGCATGGACGTGACGTCGACGGTGAAGATCATCCGACGACGAGCAATTGGGTTCGCGAGTTGTTCGAGCTCGCACGCGAGCAGTCGACGAAACTCGACTGGGTCAACTGTGGTTTGTGCACGGACGAACGCGGAACGGACGAGGCGGTGCTCGGCGTGCGGCGCGGGAGCCCAGCCGATTTGTGGTCGTTCGTGAACGCGTCGACGAACACATTGGTCATTCCTACGCGCTGACCGGAGCTCAGAATGCCTCACCGGATGCTTCAGATTTTGACGACGGCCTATCGGGCGACGCTGGAGGAGCAAGACGATCCGGTCTTATGGCTCACGCACTCGCTGCGTAACAACGGTGCGGATGTCGACGTGCTCCTGCGCAGCAGCGCGGTGAACTACATCGTGCGCTCGCAGCAGGCGTCGGGGCTGCGGATCGGAGACTGGTTGCAGTCGCAGCCGCCGGACCTAGCGTTCGAGGTCGGTGCGTTGATGTCGAAGGACTGTAGAGTGTTCGCGCTGGCGGACGACTTGGCAGTCCGCGGCATCCGGCGAGACGAGGTGTTGCCGGGAGTGGGTTTCGTAGCAAAGGCCGAGCTGCCAGCCTTGCTACGAAACTACAAACACATCTGGCAGTGGTGACCTGCCGGCATTCAGCCGGCGGCGCCTTCTTTCATCGAGCGGAAGCGCGCCCAGTCGATTCCTAACTTCCGCATTCTTGCTCGCAACGTGTGCGGATTGATCCCGAGCAACTTCGCCGCACCGAACGGTCCCTCGATCCTTCCGTGCGTTGCAACCAACGCTCGCTCGATGTGCGAGACCATCGCCGCTCCGAGCGGCGCAAGCTCCGCCGGCGCCGTTCCATTCATCGGGATCGCGCCACTGTACGACGGCGGTGGGACCGAGCTCGCCGGGCCCACCGAGTGCAGCGCTGTCGACCGCAACGAGGGGACACCTTCCGGCAGAGGTCGCACGCCGGACACGAGTGCGTCTGCAAGCGGGCGTCCGGCTGTGTCGCCGTCGTACGAGCCGAGCGCCTTGGCGACTTCCAGCCGCCGTCCGCTGCCCAGAATCGCTGCACGCTCGATGACGGCTGCGAGCTCACGCACGTTGCCGGGCCACGGATAGCGCATCAGCAAGCTGACATCGTGTTCCGAAGGTGTGAGCGCGGTGCCGCTGAGCCGCAGGCCAGCGCGCTGCGCGAAGTGCGTAGCGAGCGCCGGAATGTCCTGCGGACGCTCGCGCAATCCGGGCAAACGCACTGGAAAGATGCTGATGCGGTACCAGAGATCCTCGCGGAATCGGCCTGCCGCTACCATCGTCTCCAAGTTGCGGTGAGTCGCTGCGACGATGCGCACATCGACGGTGATCGCCTGATGTCCGCCGACGCGCTCGAGAGAGCCGTCCTGCAGAACGCGCAGCAAACGCACCTGGGCCTCGAGGGGTAGCTCACCGAGCTCGTCGAGGAACAGCGTGCCACCGTCCGCGCGCTCGAACCAACCTTTGCGCGTGCTCACCGCACCGGTGAAGCTACCGCGCTCGTGCCCGAACAATTCGGAGTCGATCAAGTTCGCCGGGATCGCGCCGCAGTTCACGCGCACCACCGGACCCCGCGCCCGCCGGGACCGCGCGTGAATCGAACGCGCGATGACCTCTTTGCCGGAGCCGGTCTCGCCGAGGATCAGTACCGGAGCGTCGGTCGGCGCAACTTGCTCGACGCGCTCCATCACCGACCGCAAACCCGCCGACTCGCCGACGATCGTCTCCGTGATGTCCTGCCTTTCGAGCCGCGACAAGAGCGCGCGCCGATCGGCTTCGAGCGCTTCGCGCATACGCGCGAGCTCGTGCAGACGCTGATCGTTTTCGAACGCAACCGCGAGCGGTTCCGTGAGCTCTTGCGCCGCTTCGACGTGCTCGGTCCGCAGCGTCTCGCCCGGGCCGGCCACGATCAGTGCGACGCCGAGTGGGCGGTCCTCCGCAGTGAGCGGCAAGGCGATCACAGCAGTTCGAATGCCGGCGGGCAGCACGCAGCGTCCGAGCTGCGAACCTTCGCGTTCGCGGAGCAGCACGGGCTTACCACCACTCAAGAACGCCAGCAGCTCGCGCGCTCCCGGCTCCTCGCACTCGGTGCGCGTGCTCGCAGATTCGAGCGCGTCGCCGGCGGTGCTGCTGACGGAGGCGACCGTCGTCAGACGCATCGGCTCTCGATCGAGCCGGCGGACGACCAAACTTTCGATCGGCCAGCGAGCAGCGAGCATGGGCACGATGCGCCGAACCGATTCTTCCATCTCTTGGTGGCGGCCGACTTCGCGCCACAGTTCAGCCAGGAAGTTCATGCGGACCTCGGAGTTCTGAGAGTTCGTTCGAGTTGAAAACGCTAGCGGTGACATGGACATGATCGTTCGCCATCAAGCCGTGGTGGACATCGGATACAAGCTCGAGCTCTCCGCTGGATATGCTCGAGCCGTCGTGACTTCGATTTGCGCACGGCAACCAGATTCGATGCCGCGCAAGAGTGAACTTCGACGCGGAAAAAACGCGACGATCGGTCCAGCACCATCGACATTCGCTTGCACGCGAACGCGATCACCGAACGTCACAATGCGCTGCACGGTCGCGATCCCCGGATCTTCGCGCCAGAGCTTCAAGTCGTAGCTGCGGATCACGAGATGCGCCGGCCCGGTCGGAACGTCGCCGAGGACGCGCGCTCGCAGGGAACCCGCGGTTGCGATGTTGCCGGCGATGGTCGCGGGGAACACGTTCACATCACCGACGAAACGTGCGACGAATTCCGTTTCCGGGTTGTCGAGGATCTCGGTGGGCGGGCCGCCCTGCTCGATCCGGCCCTTGTTTACGACGAGGACGCGGTCGGCGACCGAGAAGGCTTCTTCCTGATCGTGCGTGACGAAGATCGACGTGACGTGGACCTCGTCGTGCAAACGTCGCAGCCATTGGCGGAGCTCTTCTCGGACCTTCGCATCGACTGCGCCGAACGGCTCGTCGAGCAGCAACAAGCGCGGCTCGGGCGCGAGCGCGCGCGCGAGTGCGACACGCTGGCGCTGTCCGCCGGAGAGTTGTGAAGGATAGCGACCGCCGAGCCCGTGTAGGCCCGTGAGCCCGAGCAACTCGGCGACTTTGCGCTTGATCGTCTGCTTGTCGACGCCGCGGACGTCGAGCCCGAAGCCGATGTTCTGCTCGACGGTGAGGTGCCGGAACAACGCGTAGTGTTGAAACACGAAGCCGACGCCGCGCATGCGCGCGTGCAAGTCGGTCGCGGGCTCGTCGTCGAACCACACATTCCCCGAGTCGGCCGACTCGAGCCCGGCGAGGATTCGCAGCAGCGTGCTCTTGCCGCTGCCCGAAGGGCCGAGCAGCGCGACGAGTGAACCGTCTTCAATCTCCAAGCTGACGTCGTCGACGGCCTTGAACGTGCCGAACTTCTTGGAGAGATGCTCAACTCGGATTCTCATCGCGACCCACCATGCTTCTTGTGCTTGAACCACTCGAGACCGAGCAATAGAACGATGCTGACGAGTGCGAGCAGCAGCGCCATGCCGTAGGCGCTCGCCGTCGCGCGCTGATCGATCGCGTCGTGAATGAACGTCGTCGCGGTCTGGGTTTGCCCCGAGATGCTTCCGCCGAGCACCAACACCGCTCCGAACTCGCCGACGGAGCGGGCGAGCGTCATCAGCACGCCGTACGCGAGACCGAAGCGCACGTTCGGTAGAGTGACGCGAAAGAAAATTTGAAACGGTGAAGCTCCGAGCGTCGCAGCAGCTTCTTCTTCGCTCGTGCCGAGCTCTTCGAGCACGTAGGCGACTTCGCGGATCGTGTACGGCAGCGAGACGAAGAGCGTGCCGAGCAGTAGCCCGGTGAACGCGAACACGACCTTGATGCCGAGCGCGGCCGTCAGCGAGGCCAGGAGCCCCTCGCGGCCGAACAGCAAGATGAACGCGAGGCCGACCATCACCGGCGAAACCGCGAGCGGTAGATCCGACAGCGCGTTGATCAGCGGCCGCAGCGGAAACCGATGCCGAACGATCGCGACTGCACCGAGCGTGCCGACGACGGCGTTGATCACGACCGAGAGCACGGTCAGGATCGCGGTCATCCGCAAGGCGAGCAAAGCATTCGGCTCGAGCAGCGACTTGAGCGCGGTGAGCGGGCCGAGGGCGATGATCTCGTACGCCATCGCACCGAGCGGAGCGATGAGGATCGTGCCGAGGTATGCGAGCACGACGCCGCCGAGCGCGAACTGTCCGAGCCGGCGCACGTTCGCACTCGAGCTACGCGCGCGTGAACGTGGCGGTGCTTCGGGTACGGGTAGGGCGACTGCTGAGGCGGGCTCAGACATGGCGCGCTCCGAGTCGGCGTTCGATCAGGTGCGCGAGGCCATGCAGCGCGAGTGCGGCGGCGAGGACGAGCGCCGAAACGGCTGCAGCTGCGCGCGGCGCGCCACTCTCGATCTCGCCGAGGATGTAGACGGGCGCGGTCAACGTTTGCATCGGGATGTTGCCCGCGACCACGACGATCGAGCCGAACTCGCCCATCGCGCGGCCGAGCGAGCGAATCGACGCGGACAGCGCCGCTGGTGCGATCGCCGGCAAGATCACGGTTCGAAACGTACGAATCGGTCCCGCACCGAGCGTGAACGCGGCTTCTTCTTCGCCGGGATCGAGCTCGATCAACACCGGCTCGACCGCGCGAATCACGAACGGCAAGGTCACGAACGCGAGTGCGAGTACGATGCTCGGCTTGGCGAACAAGATCGGAAACCCGAGGTTCGTGAATGACTGCCCGAGCAGCGACTCGGGGCCGTACAGGATCGCGAGCATCACGCCAGTGACGAGCGTCGGGATTGCGAGCGGCAAGTCGATCAGTGCCGAGAGCAGCGACTTACCCGGAATGCGATAGCGAACGAGGACGAACGCGGTCGCGGTGCCGAGCACGAGGTTGATCACGGCGACGAGCGCACTCGTCCACAAGGTCAGCCACAGCGCCTGCCGTGCGACCGGTGATGCGAGCGCCTCTCGTAGCGACACGAGCCCATCACTGACGCCGTACCAGAGCAGCGCCAGCAGCGGCACTGCGACGATCAGAATCAAGTACAGCGTCGTCAGGTGACGCGCGATCCGTTCGCCGCGGCTCGGTTCGAGCGCGTACGCCGTACTTTTCACGGAGTCCCCGCCTGAGCGAGCGCTTTGTCGTAGCCCGTGCCGGTGTCGAAGATCGTGATGCCTACGCCCTTCCAATCGCCGAGAG
>DASRXR010000763.1:0-9803 GCA_035687405.1 Polyangiales bacterium | reverse complement strand
CCACTGGCGCCCCCAACCCCTCCACCTCTCCCAACACCGGAAACGCCGCAACCAACGCCACCCGCTCCTTCAAAGTCAACTCGGGCACCACGCCCCCCGCCCCCGCAAACGCTTCGCGCATCGCATCCGCGATCGCGTCGAACACCTTCAACGGAATCGACTCATCCTCGCGACAGCGCCCGCGCAATACGAGCGCGGTAGGCTCGATGCTCGCGGCAAACGCATCCAGCAGCGCCGTTTTCCCAATGCCCGGCGCTCCACTCACCCACACCCGAGCTCCTCCCAGACGCGGCGCCTGTTCCAAGGCCGCCGCCAATAGCTGCAACTCGCGCGCTCGACCATGCAGCGCTACCGCCGGCGCAACCGACTCGCGCGCGAATGACAGTCCTCGCGCCGGCGCCGGACGAATCCGCGACGCTCGTCGCCCCAGCCACGTCTCGATCTCCGCGGCGCCGGCGCGCTTCGCCGGATCGCGCTCGAGCAGCTTTCGGCACAACGCATCCAGGGCATGCGTGACGCTCGGATTTAGCTCGCGGACGCGCGGCGCGCCGCGTACCTGCTTGTCTCGCAACACCGTGCGCGTCGAGCCATCGAATGGGAGCCGACGCGCCAGCACCTCGAACAGCATCACGCCGACGGCGTACCAATCACTGGCCTCCTGGGCGGGCTCGCGCGCCGCTTGCTCCGGCGCCATGTACCCCGGCGTTCCGATCAACACCGGCGGCGATGCACGCAGCGCCAACCCTTGCCGCCATTGGCTGCTGTCGCATGCAGCGGCACCTCGAGCCGCCGAACCCAGCTCCGCCGGCGCGACCAGCGGTCCGCCCAGCTTCTGCGCGTAGGCCGCGCTCACGAGACCGTAGTCAAGTACGACCAAGCGCCCTCCAACCGTGACGAGCACGTTGCTCGGCTTGAGATCGCGATGCAGCTTCCCCGCACGGTGAATCACCGACACCGCGTTCACGAGCTGTGCGAGCGCGTCTGCCAAACGCCGTTCATCGAGGACTGCGCCTTCTGACAACCAGCGATCGAACGGCACGCCTTCGATCAACTCCATGCTCACGAACCAGCGATCCCGTTCGCACACGAGCTCGTGCAGCGACACGAGGTTCGCGTGTGCGATGCCCGAGAGCACGCGGAACTCGTGTTTGAACTGCGCGATCGTTCGGCCGTCCACGCGCCGTAGAAGCTTCAGCGCGACGTGGCCGCCGTGAACCGTATCGCGCGCCTCGTAGACGACGCCGAGCGAGCCACGCCCGATGCAACGCAGCACTTCGAAGCGCCCGAGTCGGACCGGCCTGCGCTTGTGGAACAGCTCGACTTCCAAGCGGGCGCGGACCAGCTCTTTCTCGAGCGTCGCCTCGAGTTCCGAATCAATCACGGCCACTTCCTGCGTGCCCTCCCAAAGCCATTTCTACTTTGTGTACTGCAACGCGAGCTATGAACAAGGCGACATGTGGTCGCGATGCACTGCAATTGTAAGGCGCGCCGCACGCGTCGGATCCCGACCCGACACGCGCACCGCGAGCACCCCGATTAAGCCGCTGCGAGCGGCGGAACCCCCGCCACTGCATGCGGCACGGCCGTGGCCGTGGCCGTCGCCGTCGCCGTCGACGACCACGTCAACGTCAACGTGACGTTGACGTAAACGGGCTTAAACGCAAACGGGACAGCCGAAGCCGTCCCGTTGATCGTGTAACGACTATCGGATCACGGAATCAGGCAGTTCAACTTCTCAATGCCGAGCGACGCACCCCAGAGGTTGCACATCTCGCCCGCCTTCACTTCGTTGATGTAGCGGAGCCCGACATCGGAATCGTTCACGACATGGCACTCCCAAAGCACCGTGTCACCGTTGTGCACCGCGAGCTGGCCCGACACCGCACCCGCCGTGTTCTCGGCAAAGTTCGGGTTCTTCACCACAGTGTTGTATTCGAACGTCGCAGGGTCGAGATAGCTGTACATCTCGAAGACCTTGTCAGTGCCACCCGCCGCGCGCTGAATCGAAGCGGTGAAACGCTTGCCGTGCGAGTGATAGTGGCCGAGCAAGTTGAGGATGAAGCCCTCACCCTTCACCGGACACGAGTACTTGTAGACCATGTCGGTCCCCGGAGCGATCGGGGTTTGGTTCCAGCTGAACCCACCCATGCCGCGGATCTGATCGGCCTCTTGCGTGATGTCTTCTGCTTTCGCGTAGTAGAGGTTCATCCAGTACTCGCGAAGGAGCGGCTTCTCCGTGAAGTTGTAGTAGTGCATGTCGCTCTGGACCGTCGCCTTGGGCGACAACGACCGACCGACGTGTTCGTACTCCGGCGCGACGTGAGTGCGCGGCATGTACGCCTTCGAAGCACCGGGAAGACTGCCGGTCGCCTTCGTGCTGTCGCCACAACGCGCGAACGGAGCATCCGGATACGCCGCCTCGTCGTACATCGTATTGATGATGTGGTGCGTGCCGGCTCGGCCGCTGAGCAAGCTTGTCTGGTACCAGACCTTCTCCGTGTTCTGCGCATGGAACGTCCAGCACTCGGACGACTCTTCGCCCGGCGCCATCACGAACTTCGCGATCTCGGCTTCGTCTTTGTAGTCCTTCGGACCGACGTGCAGCTGGATGCCTTCTTCCGCGGCCGGCGCCGAGATGCAGGCGTCATCGGAAGGATAACCCGTGTTCAAACCGCACTTGCCGCGCAGGTCGGGGTAGTCCGCACCTGGCGTCGGCGCGTTCATCGCACCCGCATTCGGATCCGTGTTCGGCGGCGTTGCAGCTGACGGCGGCGTGCCCTGGTTGCCCGTGTTCGATCCGCTCGAGCTCGGGGGAGTCGTGGAAGATCCCGAGCTGCCCGGCTTCGAATCAGCCGGCGTCGTGGGCGGCGTGGCGGTGGTCGGCGGCGTGGCTGGAGTTTCGGGCGTCGCCGAGCTCGAGCCCGGCGCGGGCGTTGCTGCTGACCCTGCTGCGCCTGCCTGCGATGCGGGCTTGTCGCCATCGTCCGAGCCGCAACCCAAACCGGCGAGCACTAGCAAAGAGAGAGAGCAAGACGCGAGCGTTCGTGCGTACGTGTTAGTCATGACGGTCCCCAGCGCAACGGGCAAAGAGCCGACCCTCGCAGAGTGGCCCGTGTGTTCGCGTCGCTGCAGAACGGCGTCTACTCCCCCGCTCCACGCCGACGCTGCAGCAGCAGCCGCACCCGCCACCATACACGCTTCTCTCACGCTGAAAAGATCTCGAGGCCGATCTTCCCGACGTGTGTGCCCGCGCTGCGACAACACCTAGTTCGTTTGAGACAGCGTGATCGCACTCGACGCCGTCCGTCTCATCCCTAGCTACCTATCACACGTTGGGTATGTCGCGGCATGAGCAGTACGCGCCATGGCGAGAGCAGGGTGTGTGCTCGATCGTATGCGCACCGTCAGCCGAACAAATACGCCGCACAGGGACATCGCATTAGGCGCTGACGCGGCGTGCTCTCGACGCGAAGAACCGAGAGCACGCCGCGCCACGTAGGGAGGGTCCGTGGCCGTATCAAGCTATCGCGATGCGCGTGCGAACCGAGCGTCGCGTAGGTTTTTCTTTTTCGTCCGGCTCCGGCAGCGAGATGTTGATCTCGAGCACTTCGCCGTCCTTCTGTTTGTCGATGTTCACCGACACTCGATCGAGATCGAGCTTTTCGTACTTGGCGATCACCTGCAGCAGCTCCTGTTGAAGCTTCGGCAGATAACTCGCGACGTTGTCACCCGTGCTCGTGCGCTCGCGCGCGACGATGATTTGAAGTCGATCCTTGGCAAGCTGAGCCGTGTTCGGCTTCTTGCGAATCAAGTTACGCACGCTCATGGTGTTCACCCTGCAACCGCGACGCGGTCGCCAGCGAAGAGTCGCGAGAAGAAGCCTCGCTTTTCGACTTCGATGAACCGATGGGGCTGCTCCTCGCCCAAGAAACGCTTGACCACGTCGAGATACGCCGTGGCGACGTCGGTGTTGTCCATCAAGATCGCAGGCGTGCCGGTGTTCGATGCGGCGAGCACGGTGTGCGACTCGGGAATCACGCCGAGGAAGTTGATGCCGAGAAGCTCGAGCACGTCGTCGACCTTCAGCATCTCGCCTGCAGCTGCCCGCTTCGGCGAGTAGCGCGTGACGAGCAAGTGGCACTTCACCGGTTCTTGGTTGTTCTGCGCGCGCTGCGTCTTCGCGTCGAGCATGCCGATGATCCGGTCGCTGTCGCGGACCGAGCTCACTTCGGGATTCGTGACGACGATCGCCTCGTCGGCGAAGAACATCGCGGACTGCGCGCCCTTCTCGATGCCGGCCGGCGAGTCACACACGATCTGGGTGAAGCCCATCTCGCGCAGCTCGGAGAGCGTGCGGCGGATGCCTTCCATGTCGAGAGCTTCTTTGTCGCGCGTTTGAGACGCGGGCAGCACGTAGAGCTCGTCGACGCGCTTGTCTTTGATCAGTGCTTGGCGAACCGAGGCTTCGCCTCGGACCACGTTGATCAGGTCATAAACCACGCGGCGTTCGCAGCCCATCACGACGTCGAGGTTTCGCAGCCCCACGTCGAAATCGATGACCACAGTTTTGTGGCCGTGCAACGCCAGCCCGGTCGCTAGTGCGGCTGCGGTGGTCGTCTTACCGACTCCGCCCTTGCCGGAAGTAATCACAGTCACTCTTGCCATTGCCCTTAGCCTCCGCGTCTTTCGCCAAGCCGAAGTCGATCACGCCCGGGGTCACACGCCGCGCGTAGCCGTCCTCGGCTGCGCGCCCGCGAGTTCGCTCGCGTTCGCGCTCTGCCTGTTGTTCACATCGCAGGCAGCCTGACGGAACGACAAATTTTCGACAGCGATTTCGGAGACTTACGTGTACGACACTGTGCGTGATGTGGTCACGCTGCGCACCGTGTTTTCGCGAAACTACCGGGAAATTAGCTCGGCGAAGGCCAGTTCACCGTCTTGCAGCCAGACCTGAACTGCCTTGCCTCGGTGCTGCTTGGGCAATTCGTCGGCACTCAAATACACGCCCGCGATGGCCACGAGATCGGCTTCGAACTTGTGGCAGTAAATGCGGGCGTCGATGTTGCCGCGGGCACCCGCCATCGCCCTGCCTCGAAGCGCCGAGTAGATGTGAATGTTGCCGTCGGCGATCAATTCGGCACCTGGATTCACGCCCGCGAGTGCGATCGCGTCGCGACCATCGGCGTAGACGATCTGACCGGACCGCAGTGGCTGCGTAAGCGTCAACGTAGCCGCCGGATCGTAGGCGGGCTGAGGCGGCGCAGAAGGGCTGCTATTGCCTTTGGTCGATGTGGTGGTGGCTGCTGCTTCGGGTTGAGCGCGGTCTTGCGGTGCGCGCCGCGTGAGCTTCTTCGCGCCCGACGCGTCCAAGATTCCGAGCCCCGCTTGTTGCGCTTCGTGCGCGCGACCTGCGGGTAAGCCGCTGATGGCGACAGGCACGAGCCCGCGCGTGCGAAGTAGATCGACGAGGCGTCCGAGCCGCAGCCCGTGAAGCGGCTTGGTGCCGGCTTCCAGGTCGCCGTCGAGTGCCCCGACGTCCAGCACCACCGGCGCGCCGTTGAACAGATCCGGCGCCTCCTGGATCCGCGTATCGAGCGCTCGGGCGATCGCCTCGAGGTCGGGCGACAGGACGCGGAGCACGTTGAGTGCGGTCAGCACTCCGCGGAGCTCGAGGGCTTGATCGGGTTGGGAGGAATCGGCTGCCATGACGCGCATATATTGCGTCCGCGGTGGCGTCGCTGTCCATGGGTGGGGCCAACAGTCGCGCGCGGTCGTGGAATTCGATACTCACTATTCCAGGCGAAAGCCAGTTTTCGAGGGCCGCCGAGATCTGGAGGTATCCGATGCGCGATCGCGACTACGTCGTTCTGATGGCCGAATACAACGCGTTCATGAACCAAAAGCTCTACGGGCTGTGCGCCGCTCTGAGCGACGAGGAACGCAAACGCGATCGAGGCGCGTTCTTCAAGTCGATGCACGGCACGCTTCAGCACCTCCTTTGGGGGGACCGGGCTTGGATGATTCGGTTTCTGAAGTGGGACCTGCCGATCGGTAAGCCGAGCGATCTCCTGTTCGAGGACTTCGATGCACTTCGGGCTGAGCGCATGCGGCTCGACCAAGTGATCCTCGAGTGGGCGCGAACGTTGCCGGAGGGTGCGCTGTCCGAGCCGTTTCAGGTGACGAGCGTCGTGTACAAGACGACTCGACGCATGCCGCTGTACCTAGTCGTGGTGCAGATGTTCAACCACCAGACGCATCATCGCGGGCAGCTGACGACCCTGTTGTCGCAGATGAACATCGATCCGGGCGTTACGGATGTGCCGTGGTTCCCGTACGCAGCGCAGCTGATGGAAGACGTGCCAGACCCGGCCTGATCACGCCATCGGGTGCAGCACGGAGTTGAGGTCTGCGTGACGCGCACGGATCTGACTCGGGATCGCTTCGCACAGGGCGCGATACAGCTCCGCGCCGATCGTCTCGCGCAGGTGTTCACGCGCGTGCAGAAAACCGATCTCGCGCACCGGCTCGGGCAAGATGAACGGCCTCACCTGCGCGCGTTGTTGTTCGCCCGTGAGCTTGGTCACGAAGAGCTCCGGCAAGATCGTGACGCCGTACCCCGCATCGACCATGCCGACGAGGGTCTCGAACGAGCTCACGTCGAACGTCACCTGCCCCGCATCTTTGCGGTTTCGATCCGCGCTACAGAGCGCGAGCACCTGACTGCGAAAACAGTGCCCCTCGCCGAGCAGCCAGACGGATTCGTCGAGCAAGTCGGCCTGACGAATGCGAGCACGCGAAGTGAGCGGATGATCAGGCGGCAGATATGCGTAGAACGCTTCGTGACAGATCACGTGCTCACCGATGCCGGGCAGATTGAGCGGTGTCGCCGCGATGCCCGAGTCGAGTGTGCCTTCGCGCAATGCTCGCAGCATGACTTCGGTTTTAGTCTCGACGATCTCGAGTGATACGCCCGGATGCTGGCGAGCAAACAACGGCAAGAATAGGGGCAAGAGCGTGGACGCCAAAGTTGGGATGACGCCCAAGCGATACGGCCCGCATAGGTCTTCGTGTTCGGACGCGACTAAACCGATGCGTTCGATCTGTTCGAGCGCACGCCGCGCTTGAAGGATCACGCGTACGCCGCGCTCTGTCGGCAAAATCGGTTGGCGCGAACGGTCGAAGATCCGGACACCGAGAAGCTCTTCGACTTTTTTCACCTGACTGCTGAGTGCAGGCTGGCTGACGTGAGATGCCATCGCTGCGTCGCCGAAATTGCGATGCCGATCGAGCGCGACCACGTAGCGAAGCTGCTGCACGGTGAGCGCGGATAGGTTCATCTTATCGGTCCATTCACGCTATCGACTTGCAAGCAGCGGACGTTCGAGCCGAGAGTGGCTGCGAAAGAGGAGGCGAGGCTACCATGACGAGCGCGCTCACTCACGCCGCACGCTTTCTGACAACGTCGACACTGTTGCTTCAGATCGCGGCGCATGGCCATGCGCAGGCCAGTCCACCGAACGCAGGGCCTGCTCCAACTCCGGCGCCTGCACCCGCACCGACTCCTACGAAACCGGGTCAACAAACTGCACCGGCGCAACCACAAACTTCGCCGGTTCAACAACAAGTGCCGCCTTTGAAGAATGCGCAGCAATCCGCGCCGACGAGCGCGGCTCCGCAGACTTCTCCGAGTAATGCGCCGCCGCAAACTGCACCTGAAACTGCGGCTCCGCGCGCCGCACCGGGCAGCACGCCGTCGCAGGTCGTCCCGAGCAGCGCAGCTCCGCAAGCCGCCGGCAACAATCCGCCGCAGCCTCAATCGGCAAACCCTGTCTCGGGCGGTGGTACTGCGCCGCACGGTGCAACGCCGATGGATCAGCAGCTCAAGCAAATCGCCACGCTCGTTCCTGAGACGGTCAAAAACGCCCCAGCCGGGATCTCGGCCGAATATTGGAAGGCACTCGTGCCGGCCGACAATCCGTTGAACGAAGCGCGGGTCGCGCTTGGCCGCAAGTTGTATTTCGAGACACGGTTGTCCAAGGACGGAACGGTTGCATGCGCAACCTGCCACGATGTGACGCGCGGCTTCACCGATCGGCGAAACACTTCGGAAGGCATCAACGATCAGATCGGTCAGCGCAACGCGCCGACGACGTTGAACGCAGCGTTCTTTTCTAGCCAGTTTTGGGATGGCCGCGCGGGCATGCTCGAGGATCAGGCGTTGCTTCCGATCGTGAACCCGATCGAGATGGGGCAGCCCAACGGAGCCGCAGTCGTGGCTTCGATCGCAAGCGATGCCGAGTATCAGAAGGAGTTTCAAGCCGCATACGGTCGCGCGATCAACTACGAAGACATCGGTCGTGCGCTCGCGGCGTTCGAACGCACGTTGATCTTCTTGGATGCGCCGTTCGATCGATTCGCTCGCGGAGACGCAAACGCGATCTCGCGCGATGCGCAGGCCGGTTGGGCGCTGTTCAACGGCAAGGCGCGCTGTACCAGCTGCCACCAGATCAGCAGCAGTAATCCGGTCGGGACCGACAGTCGCTTTCACAACATCGGTGTGTCGGCGCGGCACCAGGACTTCGAGCTGCTCGCGAAGAAGGGCTTGGCTGCGTTGAAGCAGGATGCTTCGAAAGAAGCGATCGACAAGCTCGCGTTGCAGACGAACTTGTCCGAGCTCGGGCGATTCGTCGTCACCCGCAATCGTTCCGACATCGGCGCGTTCAAGACGTCGCAGCTGCGCAACGTGGGCGTCACGGCGCCGTACATGCACGACGGATCGATGGCGACGCTGTGGGACATCATGGATCACTACAACAAGGGTGGTGAGGTCAATCCGTATTTGGACGGTGGGATCGAGCCGCTCGCGCTGAGTGAGACCGAGCTCGCGCAGGTCGTCGCGTTCTTGTTCACGCTCACCGACCTGCGTCTCGACGATCAAAACAAGTCCGAGATGGAGCGCCAGCGTGCCATCGCGAAGCAGCGCCGTCCGTTCCGCGACGACAACGCGGCGAATCGCAAAGTCTTGCAGTTCGAGCAGCGTGCCACCGCTCAGAGGTGAACCATGAGTCCCCGCGACAAACGTCCGACTATCAAGAGCATCGAAACCAAGCACATGGAAGAGCGTGCGGAGTTCTTCCAAGCGCTCAAAACGCTCGACCGTCGCTCGTTCATGAAGGTGTCGGCGGCGGCGTTCGGCGCTGTCGCTGCGAGCGGCTTAGTCACCCCACACGGGTTTCAGCCGGTGAAGGTGTTCGCGCAGCAAGCGGGAGCACCCGCGGCGGGTCCGGCTGGTGCGGCGGGCGCGAAACAGCAGCCGTTCACGTTCGCGTACATTTCAGATTCGCATTTGTACAAGCGAACGCTGAACGATCGGTTCGTGAACTCGTTGATGCGTGCGGTCGACGACGTAAATGCGATGGATCCGCAGCCGGACTTCGTGTTTTACGGCGGTGACCTCGCGCAGCTCGGTCAACCGGAAGAGCTCGAGCTCGGCGCGCAAATCCTGAAGAACTTGAAGCCGCAGCTGCGCGTGATGGTCGGCGAGCACGACTGGTATCTCGACATGGGCGAGAAGTGGAAGGAGCTCTTCGGCCCGCCGCAGTACTCCTTCGACAACAAAGGCGTGCACTGCGTGGTCCTCAACTCCGTCGTGGAGAAGGACTTCTGGACGGAGCGGAAGCTCTCGCCGGAGCAGCGCATGGGCACCGTGGCCGGTCTCGACAACGGCACGCAGAGCCCGTTCTCGGTCGGTGACGAAAATCGCAAGTGGCTCGAGGACGATCTGAAGGGGAAGGGCGCGGATA
>DASRXR010000762.1:0-2861 GCA_035687405.1 Polyangiales bacterium | reverse complement strand
CTGCTGAGAAGCGCGTGGCCGTGTTCGAGCCGGCACACGATCTCGGTCGCGCGCGCGGGTAATGCTGCCGTTTGGCCGCGCGCGACGCGAAGCGGTTCGAACGCGCCGCGCAGCTCGACCGCCCCGTCGATCACTGTGAGTGCGCGTAGCGTGTTCCAGTCCGGCAATTGCACGTCCCCGCCGCCGGTGACGCGCGCGGCGCGTAGATAGTCGGAACGAACCGGCGCACCGGCATCCGTGCCACACAACACGTCGCAGCGCGCAGCTGCATGCAGATCGATCGGAGCGGACCTGCAGCGCTGAGCGGCGAGATACACGGGGTCGCTCGTGCGCGCCCAGTCGGTGACCTCGAGCGCACGCTCGACGTGCAGCTCGCGAGGCTTGCCTTTCGGATCCAGCTTGCCTTGCTCGTCGTAGCGGCGGTTCCAGTCCCAATACCGCAAGGTCACGCCGCGCCGTCCGGGCGCGACGTATTGGGGCTCGACGAGCGTCACGCCGCGACCGACCGCGTGCGCCATGCCCGGCTGCAAGAGATAGAAGTCGCCCGGCTCGACCGGTACGAACTCGAGCAGCGACGAGACGTCTGCGTCGCTCGCGATCAGCTGGCGCATGCGCTCGAGCGTGGCTTCGGGCCGCAAGCCGAGATACAAGCCCGCGCCCGGTTCGCGCGCGACGATGTACCAGCACTCGGGCTTGCCCGTTTCATCGCCGACGAGCTTCGGGTCGTCCACTGCGGGATGGATCTGGACCGACAAGTGATCGGCCGCATCGAGCCACTTCACGAGCAGCGCACTCGAGCCCGCGGCCGATTCAGCGCCGAGAAACGCTTCGGGGTCCGCCGCGACGGCTTCGCGCAGATAGCGCCCGTCCGCGAGCCGGCTGGGCAGCTCCGGCCCGAGCGACAGCTCCCACGACTCGCCGATGGCCAGTTCACGCAGTGCCGGCGCGAGGCCGAGCGCGGCCTTGTACGTGCCGCAGATGCGCCGCCCGCCCCATGGCGTGCGCGCGGGCGACGTGAAGTTGTCGGCGGCGAGCAGCACCGGACGTGGCATTGCAGAAAGTTTGGTCATGTCTTACGTGTCGGTAAAACTGGGATGACGTCCCGAACACCGCGCGACCACGCCGGCTTCGGGCGATCTGCGAGTCACCGCGAATACCAGATAGGCGTTCGGGTGCTGAGCGCGCCAGGAGACCAACCATGACATACGAGGGACCCGATCGCAGGATCCACAAGGTGTTCGTCACTCGGAACACCGAGTATCACATCAAGGGAGCGACCTGCGTTGGAGTTCGTGATCGCGAGACTGGGGAGTGGCTGCGCGGACATTTCGCGATCGAGCGTCCGGTCGTCGGCGCGATCAAATTCTTCGATAGCGGCTCGATGAGCGCGTCGCCCGGCCTGCCCCGCGTGGGCGAATCGATGTACTTCGAGGACTTCGGTCGCGATCTGGTCACTAGCTGCGTCGTGTCGGTGGAACGGCCACGGCCCGAGGTCGTCGCGGAGTACGCGACGGTTGAAGCCTGAGCGTGATATAGCAGCCATCCAGCATGTCGAAACGTATGGTGCGAGTGGTCGCAGCCTTGGTTGCGGTGGACGGGAAATACCTGATCACCCAACGTCGCAAGACCGCCGTGCTGCCGAGCCTGTGGGAGTTCCCGGGCGGGCGCGTCGAACCCAACGAGACCGATGCCGATGCGCTCACCCGCGAAGTGAAAGGGCGGCTCGGCGTCGCGATTGCAGTCGGCCAAATGATCTCGTACGTGCGCCACCCGTACGAGCACTACACGGTGGATCTCCACTTGTACGAGTGCCGGTTGCTGACACCCGAGCTGCGCACGCTCGCGGTGCAAGCGTTTCGCTGGATTCGCTCGGAAGAGTTCGACGACTACGCGTTTGCGCCCGCGGACGAAGCTTCGATGACCCAGTTGCTCGGCGAAGGTTGAAGCGCTCGCCGCGTATCTGGTTGGTTATCTTATCTGGTTGGTTATCTGACGTGCCCGTTCGGCCCGGCTAGAGTGCGGGCGTGTTCGTCGAAAACGTTGCCTTCGAACCCGTCCCCGATTACGCGCGCGTCCAGTCGGACGTGCTTCGCGAAGTGCGCTCGCGCTTGTTGCGCGAACCGTCGCTCGCGGCCGCGCTCGATTCTGCATTCGTCGCGATCGAGCGGCGCCAGCCTGCGGTCGCGACCTTCATCGCGCACGACCTGGCCGGCATCGACGCGCCGACGGCTCAAGGTGTCGCCTATTTTTTGGCGATGACGGTCGTGTTGTCGTTCGAAGAGTCGTTCGGGCGCCGGCTCGGTTGCGTCGATCTTGCCGACCTGCGGGACGCGCTCGAACGGTTGCTCGCGGACGGTGAGCTTCGCGCGACTGGGAACGCCGGCCGCTTCTACAGCGAAGATGCGCTCGCGCTCGGCCAACCGGCGATCATCAAGCTGCTGCGCGCCGAGTTCGACGTCGCGATCGGCACGTTGCCGCGAAACGCGGAGAGCGAGCGCGATGCGGCCGATCTCACCGAGCAGCTCGAGACGTTTTATCAAACGCTGCTCGTGCTGACGTTGACGCTCACACACGCGGTTGCGCCCGCGTCGGATCGAACGTCTTAGTCAGTCAGTTCAGTCAGTCAGTCGGCTGAGCGCGCGCGCGCGCGTCCGTTAGTCCGCTCGTTCGCAACTGCCGTCAGTCGTCGTAAAACAGCGGCGGGCGCTTGCGGATGAAGCGCAGCACGAGGTCGCGCTGTTCGGGGGTCAAGCTGTCGAAGCGCACACCGATGCCCGGCTCCGAATCCATGTCCATGGGATCGCGCACGAAGCGTACGCTTCCCGTGATCGTCGATGCGTAACCGCCCGGCAGCGTCACGA
>DASRXR010000761.1:0-6689 GCA_035687405.1 Polyangiales bacterium | reverse complement strand
TGGCGTCCCCAATGGGATTTGAACCCATGTCGCCGACGTGAAAAGCCGGTATCCTAGGCCAACTAGATGATGGGGACTCGTGACTGTCGCGGTGGGCCGTACAGGGATCGAACCTGTGACCGTCGGGTTAAAAGCCCGCTGCTCTGCCAACTGAGCTAACGGCCCTATAGCGGCCTCCGTTTAAAGGCCGCCGCGATGTAGCAACGCTGTGGTTCGACGTCAAGTGTCGAAAACCACTCGAGAAAAACTGCGTGAATTCCATGGGGTACTTGAGCCCCAGAAGGCCTCTGGGGCCGCCTCACCACCACGCGCCGAGATCGTCTAGCGCTCGGCTTCTTCCTGGGGCTCACGCGTCGTGTCGAGCTTCGCCCGAATACCCCGGACGGCGTCGTTCCGCGTCCGCGACAGCTTTGTCGCGATTCCGCTTCGCAACTCGCCGACCTCCTGGGTCTGCCAGATGCGCTTCACGTGCTGTCCGAACGTGAACTGACCCAATCGCAAGATGAAGCCGAGATACACGACGACACCAATGCCACCCAAGACCGAAAAGAACTTCGCGCACGGACCAATCCAACTCAGCCAGCGCGACGCGAGGTCCTTCAATCCCTGCATGGCCCGGGCTTAACACGACGCCGACAGCGGCTCCAAAAAACGGTCGAAGCACGCGCAGTTCAGTAGAGCGATCAGCTAAACAGAAAACCAGGCTTCAGCGCGAGCCGCTGCTACTCCTTCGCAAGCACCTGAACGGTCACCGGTCGCGCGTCTGTGCTGCCTCGCTCGAGCAGCGTCGAGCCACCACCGCAACGAACCGCATCACCGCCCTGACCGCGCTCGAGCGGGCCGCATTCCGGTACCAGCCTGCCCAGCGTCAGCGGCCGCCGCGATCCGGCGAGGTCAGCGCAAACGCAAATGCGGCAAGGCTTCCTGCAACAGCTCTCGCGTGAACGTCGCTCGCAGATAGAAGGCGCGCGGCATCACCCGCATCGGAACACCATCGACGTCATGACCGCGTACACGCACTCGCGCATTCGCCGCTTTCGGGCGAATCTGCAACGCTTTACCCCAGCGCGCATCGGTCTTCTCGAGCTCGTTGTTCGCGGTTCGCTCGGCGAGAAACGCGTAGTCCTCACGCAACAGGGCTTCTTCGTCAGGACGCATCTGCCACAAGAACGCGCGACCGACACGACGCTCGGGCTGCGTTAACTCAGACCTTGTCTCCACCGGCACGAACAAGACACGCGCGAGCTTCGCCCGAACACGCGAGAGCTCCCAAGGCGTCTCACGCAACTGCATCAAGGTCACGCAACACACGAAGGTCGATTCACGCGGGCGACCCTGCCCATCGACCGGCAAGGTCTTGAGCTCGCAACTGGGAAAGTCGGTCACCGCACCGGCACTCAGCGGCGCACCGAGCGCACGCTCGATCAAGCCACCGACGAAGCCCTTCGCACGGGTAGGTGCCGCTGGTAGCGGCACCATCAAGCCGTGCGCGAGCTCCCCGAGCGTGCGGCCGGCGAGGGCCTGCGCCCGAATCAACAACTCGCGCGCGTCACTCGCTGTGGCCTCGACCAAATCCATTCAACGCAACTCGGCTACCTTTTCGCCAAACAAGCGTTCCAAGCTGCCGAGCATCGCCTCAGATGGCTCGACCATCAACTTCCCGTTGCCAAGCGAAACCCTCCACTCGGTCGAGACCAACTGGACGACGACCGGGCATCGGCCCGGATGCGCCTCGAGCGCACGCTTCAGCTCCACGAGCTTGCGCTTGTCGCACTGATCGACGTGCACCTTCACGCGGACAGCTCGCGTCCGCGCACGCAGCGCCTGGACGAGCAACGTCGCGTCATCGAGCAGCAGCTTCACTTCAGCCGGCTGATCGCCGGAATCGTCTCCGCCACCTCCGCCGCCACCACCACCACCACCCTCACGGTCCGCGCGGACGTTGCCGGTGATCAAGAGCGGCTGGTCGCCACTCAACAACTCGCGAAACTGTTCGACCGCACGCTGCCTGACGATCACCTCGATGCGTCCATACGGATCATCGAGGAAGAAGAACGCCATCTTGCCGCCGCTCTTCGTGTTGCGCTCGCGATAGTCCTCGACCATGCCGCCGAGCATGACCGTCGTCCCTTCCGAGACGTTGCTGATCGATGCTGTATTGCCGTTGCAAAAGCGCTTGAGCTCTTCGCGATAGGTGTCGAGCGGATGGCCCGAGACATAGAACCCGAGCGTCGCCTTTTCGCGCTTGAGCTTCTCGTTGCGACTCCAAGGCTCGGGAACTTCGGGAAACGTAAACCGGCGCCCGATATTGAGCGACGACTTGCCGTTCCCGTTGCCGTCCCCAGCTGCATCGCCGTCGCCCATGAACATGCCGAACAAGTCAGTCTGCCCACTCTCGCGATCGGCGCTGGCCTTCTTCCCGATCTCGATCGCACTCTCGATCGCTGCCAACGCGCGGTCACGTGCGATCTGACGCGGGTCGTGCAACGTGTCCATCGCCCCGCACTGCACGAGCGATTCGACCACACCTTTGTTCACGCGCCGCAAATCGACGCGCGACGTGAAATCGAACACATCGAGGAACGGTTCGGGCTTGCCCGCATCGCCGATCGCACTGCGCCGTTCGAGAATCGACTCGAGCGCCGCCGCTCCGACACCCTTCACCGCGCCGAGCCCGAACCGAATCTTCGGATTGAGCGGATCGCGCAGCTTGCCGCCGACGCAGATCGGCTGATTCGGCCTTCGCTTCGGCGCCTCGAAGTTCAGATCGTACACACACGAAAAGTCGATCTGGCTTTCGTTGACGTCGGGCGCGAGGACCGTGATGCCCATCGCACGGGCTTCGGCAACCGTGCGAACGACTTTTTCGATCTTGTCGCGATCGGCCGTCATCGTCGCGCACAAAAACTCGACTGGAAAATGCGCCTTCATGTACGCGCACTGATAACTGATGAGCGCATACGCAGCCGAGTGCGACTTGTTGAAGCCGTACCCCGAGAAGAAGTTCATCAACTCGAAGACGCGCTCGGCATCTTCCGCCGAGTGCCCGTTCGCCTTCGCACCGTCGACGAACGTGACCTTCTGCTTCGCCATCTCCTCGGGCTTCTTCTTGCCCATCGCACGCCGCAGCAAGTCAGCACCACCGAGCGAGTAGCCGGCCATCACGCGCGCGGCCTGCATGACCTGCTCCTGATAAACCATCACGCCGTGCGTCTCTTTCAACGACGCTTCCAAACACGCGTGCGGATACTCGACCTTCTTCTTGCCGTGTTTGCCCGCGACGTAGTCATCGACCATGCCCGAACCGAGCGGACCCGGCCGATACAACGCGACTAGCGCAACGATGTCGTCGAAGTTGTCAGGCCGCAGCTGCTTGATGAGCGTCTGCATGCCAGTCGATTCGAGCTGAAATACGTTGGTCGTTTCACCCGAGGACAAGAGCGCGTAGGTGGTCGCGTCGTCCATCGGGATGCGCTCGAGCAGAAACGGATTATTGTCTCGATCCGGGCGCCGATTGATCAACCGCGTTGCGATGTCGATCGTCGTGAGCGTCTTCAAGCCGAGAAAGTCGAACTTGACCAAGCCCGCGTATTCGACGTCGTTCTTGTCGTACTGCGTGACGTAGACGTCGGGCTCTGGGCAGAACACCGGGACGTGGTCCCAAAGCGGCCCCTCGCTGATCACGACACCCGCGGCATGCATACCGGCGTGGCGATTGAGCTCCTCGAGATCCATCGCGGTGTCGAGCAACTGCTTGACGTTCGCGTCTTGATCGTAGGCGTCCTTGAGACGTTTTTCCTGCTTGAGCGCCTCCGCGACCGGAACGCTCTTGCCCTGCACGGGCTCGGGAACCAAGGTCGCGATGCGACCTGCATCGCTCGGGCTCATGCCCATGACGCGACCGACGTCGCGCACGACGCTGCGACTCTTCAGCAAGTGAAACGTCGCAATTTGGCCGACGCTGGTTTTGCCGTACTTCCCGCGGACGTAGTCGATGACTTCGTCGCGGCGGTCCATACAAAAGTCGATGTCGAAGTCGGGCATCGACACGCGCTCCGGGTTCAGGAAGCGCTCGAACAGCAAGCCATACGGGATCGGATCGAGGTCGGTGATGCGCATCGCGTACGCGACGATCGAGCCTGCACCCGAGCCACGACCGGGGCCGACCGGGATGCCGCGCTGCTTCGCCCAGTTGATGAAGTCCTGAACGATCAGGAAGTAACCGGAGAAACCCATCTGCGCGATGACGTCGCACTCCATCGCCAAGCGGCCGCGATAGCCAGCTTCATCGACGTGCTTTTCAATCGCGCGAAATTCCCCGAACCGTTCCTCGAGGCCCTTCCGTGCGAGCGCGTGAAAGTGCGTGACTTCGTCCGAGCCTTCCGGCACTTGGAAGCTCGGAAGCATCGGCTTCGCGAACGGACTGGCTTGGCCGCCGCACATCTCTGCGACGCGCAGCGTGTTCGAGATCGCTTCGGGCAAATGCCGAAAGAGCTCGGCCATTTCTTCGCCGCTCTTGAAGTAGAGCTCCTCGGAGCGATGATGGACGCGCTCCATGTCGGCGACCATCGTCCCGCCGGCGATGCACTGCAGCACCATCTGAGCGTGCGCGTTCTTTCGCTCGGAGTAGTGGCAATCGTTTGACGCTACGAGCGGCAGCGAGAATTCGTTCGCGAGCGAAACAAGGATCTCGGAGAGCGGCTTCTGCTCGACGAATCCGTGATCTTGAAGTTCGACGAAAAATTGCCCGGGCTCGAAGGCGTCGCGCAGTTTGGCGAGCGCAGCGCGACCTGCGTCTTCGCCTTTTTGCAGAACTTCCTGCGCGAGATAGCCGCCCATGCAGGCCGACAACCCGACGAGGCCTTTGCGATGCGCGTAGACCTGCTCGAGATCGATGCGCGGTTTGCCGACGGCGTAGCCTTCGACCCAACCGAGGCTCGTGAGCCGGATGAGGTTTTTGTAGCCCTCTTGCGAGTTGCAGAGCAGCACCAAGTGTTGCGCGTCGCGGCCGCTGCGGCGATCGGCGCAGAGGTTCACTTCGCAACCGAGGATCGGTTTGACGCCCTGCTTGTTGCACTCGCTCACGAGTTGCACCGCGCCGAACATGTTGCCGTGATCGGTGAGCGCGACCGCGGGCATGTTGAACTGCTTCGCGCTCTTTACGAGCGCTTTGAGGCGCAGCGCGCTGTCGAGCATCGAGAACTGCGAGTGAACGTGCAGATGAACGAATTCAGACATGCGCTCGCTTCGCCTCGAGCCGGGCGCGTCGCGCGTCCGGAAAACGTTGTGGTACCAGAGCGAGCGCGGCCCCTCCACCTGCGCTGTGGATTTCGGCGACGAGCGAGCGCGAGACCCGCTCAAAATCACGAGAACCGCCGCGTGCGCAGATGTAGGAGCAGGTCTCGAGGCGATCTCGATCGCGCGCAGGACGCGACGCGTGACACGAGTGTGGTCTACGCCACCATCACCCTTGCGCTCGCCTTCCGCCGCTCCACTCGCATGCGCGAACGCGCGTTCAGCAAGTTCGCTCACATCGCTAACAGCGCGAGCGTCAACGACACGCGCGAAATACGCGAGTTGTTTGACCGCTCGTCATACGGCGCCGTCGCATCTCCGGACGCCGCGCTCACGACCCACGACCGGCCGCGATTTCCGACTCGCGCTACTTCTTGCGCGCTCTCGCAGCAGCCTTCTTGGCCTTCGCGGGATCCTTCACGACAGCCTTTGGCGCCTTGATGGCCTTCTTCGCCACCTTCTTCTTCGGTGCCTCGGCCAGCCGCGCG
Source organism: Polyangiales bacterium (assembly GCA_035687405.1). Taxonomy (GTDB): domain Bacteria; phylum Myxococcota_A; class Polyangia; order Polyangiales; family JAFGIB01; genus JADGRF01. The sequence goes on along the minus strand of DASRXR010000761.1, from coordinate 906 downwards.
CGCGGCGCCTTCTTCGGCGCGTACTTCTTCGTCGCCACGTTCAGTTGGGCGAGCAACGTCGGCGTGCTCTGCTTCTCGAGACGCGCGCGATAGCCTTCATCTTTGGCGCGCTTCTCGGTCTCCAAAATCGCGCCGATCAGCTTGCTCCGCGAGCCGTGGTCCTTCTTGACCTGCGAGAGCACGTCGTGAAGGTGAACTAGCTTGCGATTCGAGATCCGCGGCAGACCTTTGTCGTCGTTGACGCGATCGATCCAGAGGTCATCGGTCGCGAGCGCCTTCACCGCGTCAATCAAGGCTGCCTTGTTCTTGAAGCGTTCAGATACGATTGCGAGAGGCGATTTCGACATGACGTGGCTCCGACAGAACGACTGCGTTTGTGCAGCCCGAAAATTTGTCCCCAAGCAGGGACGCCCGCGCACTCTGTTACCATCAGAGTGCGCCCTTTAAACGCGGACTGGCGAGGACGGCCCAGGGCGCAAGGGAGCGGCTTGGTAGCACGCTCGGCCTAGGCTGCCAAGCACAACTCAAAAAACTGGGCTTGCGCCCGAACTTTGGTGCGAACAGGTTGTCTGTCATCTTGCCGTGACTCGCTTGGACCCAACCGCCCCACCGCTGTCCCAGGTGTCCCCCGGTGCGCTCGACGCGCGAGACTCGCGAGAGTCCATTGATGACGAGCTGTTGGCGTTGCCAGCGCCGCCTCGCGGCCAGCGCATGACGGCAATGGTGCTGATGGCGGCCGTCGTAGGCCTCGCCCTCGGCCTGCTTTCCAGTGTTCGGGCGGACCTCTCGTACGCACTGAAACCCGGCCAGGCGTTGTCGCTCGGCGACGTGACCCAGCTCGAGCCGGCGCAGTTGCCGTCGAACGCCTATGTACGGGTGCGTGGGACGCCGATGCTTTCAGGCATG
>DASRXR010000760.1:0-19665 GCA_035687405.1 Polyangiales bacterium | reverse complement strand
GGAACAGCGAGTTGTTACTATCCTCTGCGACTCCGGTGAGCGGTACCGCGCCTGAGCCACGCCGTTACTAACATACCCCCCGTAGCGATCGAGAGCGGAGCGGATGGGACACATCTTCGGGCGCGCGCGACCGCGGTTTCTATACTTTTCGTCACTGAGCTTCGGGTTGTGGGTCGCATGTGTGGCATTCGTGCATGCCGACGACCCGCAGCCATCGGCTGCAGCCACCGCGGAGCCACGCCCGCCGGCGCAGACGCAGTCGCAATGTATCGATGAAGCGATCCGCGACGAGCTGAACGCGCGGCGCAGATACCGCGGCGTGCAGAGCCGACTGTTCCAAAAGGCCGGTCGACATGAGCTGAGTGGGTTCGGTGGGATCTACGCATCCGACCTGCTGTCGTCGTCGTACTTGGTCGGCGGCGCCTACACGTTTCATTTCAGCGAAGACCTCGGGCTCGAGGCTAGTTTTGGCTATGCGCGCGCGAACTCTTCGCTCGTGCGGATCGTCGAGAACGACACGAGCTTCACCGCGCTGCGGTTGAACACGCCGATCTACATCTACGAAGGCCATCTGTTGTGGTCGCTCGCATACGGAAAGCTTCGCTGGTTCGGCTCGTCGATTTCACGTTTCGACTTGTACTTGGCCTTCGGGGGTGGAGTGACTGACAATCAAAGTGCGCAAGGTCTCACCGGGAGCTTCGGTTTGGGCTTCAAGTTGTACTTCGGTGAGTGGTTTGCCGTGCGCATGGACGTCCGAGATCAGCTGCTCCAACAAGAGCTTCTCGGACAATCGGAGATCGTGAACAACTTGGCGGCGACGCTGGGCTTCTCGATCTTCTTTCCGTTCGCCGCGTGAGGAGGGCCGATGCAACGATCACCACGCCATCGTCCTCGCTTCCTTCAGGTCGGGTTACTCGTCAGCTGCCTCGCGGGCTTGGCGTCACCGGCATTCGCAAAACCGAAGACGCGTCGGCCCGAGCCGCCGCCAGCCGCTGCTGCGACTCGTGCGTCCGCGCCTGATCCAACGTCGATCGACACCGAGTCCAAGCCGTTGACCGCGGGCGACGGCGACGAGGAGAAGCCCACGCCGCTGAGCGTCACGCAGGTCACGGAAGCGCCGGAGCCCGCGAAAGAGAGCGAGACCCCAGCCGCGGACACCGAGCAGGTTTCTGGGCTGCAAACGGAGTTGAGTGCGCTGATGGACGAGCTCGTTCAGGCGCGCACCCGGGCAGCGCTGCTGGGCAAAACGTTGTTCAAGACGGTCACGCGCGTGTATGTGCAGAACCTCGCGGGCGACGACGCGGTACTTTCCAAGGTGGTCCTGAAGCTCGACGGTGCTCCCATCTTTCGCGGCGACAGCGCTGCGCTCCGCGGGGACGATTCGCGGCAAGTGTTCGAGGGGTTCATCGCGCCGGGTCCCCACGTGCTGACTGCGGAGCTCGAAGTCGCCAGCCGCGACGACTCCGCGTACGGCTACAGCTTGCGCGAGACCTACAAGTTCCAAGCGCTGCGCGACAAGCGAAACGAGCTATCGCTGGTGCTCCGCGATGACTCCGACGTCGCGAGCGAGTTTCCAGACGAACAGGACGGCGAGTACGACGTCCGCATGCGGCTGCGCGTTCGCACGAGGGAGTTGAACGAAAAATGACGGAGCGCGCGTGATAAGAGACGTGCCGCGCTGGTTCGGCCTATTCGGGCTGCTCTGGTCGGTCGCGCACGCGCAGCCCGTGGTCGCACAAGCAGGTGGGGAGACCACCTCGCAGCCAGCAGCCGCATCGGCCGCCACGCCCGAAGCAGGAGCGACCGACGCAGCACGCCTCGCCCGTTACTTCCAAGCACTGCACGACCAGCGCCTGGTCGCAGGGCAGACCGCGCGCGTCGAAGAGCTGCGAGCGATCCTCGCTCGCGCTGAAGATCTCGCGCAGGACGGTCGCTTCGAAGACGCGGCGCTGCTGCTGTTCGAGATCCTCCAGCACCCGCGCTTCAAAGACTACGCCGGCCTCGACGAGCTCGATGCAGCGCGCTACCAGCTCGGCGGCTCGCTCCACGAGCTGGGCGCAGAAGCGAGCGCGCGGCGCGTGCTGATCGAGTTGTTACGCAAGGGTCAAAACAGCGGCTACTTCGCGCCGGGCGTTCGCAAGTACGTCGACGTCGCGCTCGCGAGTCCGGATCAGCCGGCGATGATCGCCGAGCTCGCGTCGCTCGGACCCGCACTTCCGGAAGATGCTGCCAACGAGCTGCGCTACCTCCGCGGCCAACGGCTGCACGCTGCGAAGGACCAGCTCGGCGCGCGAACCGAGCTCGAGCAAGTCACGCAGCACTCGCGGTTCTACGCGAACGCGCAATACCTGCTCGGCTCGATGGACACGGCGGACAAGCAGTATCACGACGCCGAACGGCATCTGTGCCGGATCGCGGGCCCGGCGGATGATCAGCGCTTCAGCTTTTACGTCGACGCGCGCTACTTCCAAGTGAAGGATCTCGCGCGGCTGGGTCTCGGCCGCGTCGCGCACGAGATGCGGCGCGGCGACGACGCGTTTTACTACTACTTCCAAGTCCCGAACGATTCGCCGCGGCTGCCCGAAGCGATGTTCGAAGCGGCGTACTCGCGCTACGAAGCACACGACTTCGACAGTGCGATCGATCTCCTCGATCAGCTCGAAGCGCGTTTCCCGCACTCGGCATCGGCCGATGAGGCGGCCCTCTTGCGCGGCTACGTCGCTCTGTCGCGCTGTGACTACGAACACGCCCAGAAGCACTTCGACCGCTTCATCAAGCGGTTCGAGCCGGTCGTCGCCGAGCTGCAGCGCATCCTCGCGAATCCAGTTCGCAGACAGGCGTTGTACCAAGACTTGGTGAAGGAACCGGTCGGTCCTCGTCGTAGCGCGGCTGAGGAGCAGGGCGAGCTGGGCTTGCGCGGGACGCTCCTGTCGCTACTGCGCATCGATCCGCAGTTCCACGAGCTACACGAGCAGGTTGCGAAGCTCGACGCAGAAGCGGCGCGCGCAGGCCGGCTCGGCGACGCATTCGACGTGATCGCAGCGCGCCTCTCGGGCTCCGATCGCCCGAAGCAAGCTGCCGCTGAGAATAGCGACGACCGAGATGCGCTACTGGCCGTTCAGTCCGACCTCAAAGACGCACAGCTCGCGTTGGGTGCGCTCACCGAACAGCTGGATGCGATGCGCAAGCTCGGCGCCAAGTCGGCAGAGCTCGCGCCGCTCGAGAAGGACGTCGCAAGTCTGGCGAAGCGGGCACATTCGCTCCAGAGCAAAGCCGATGACGCACGGTTTGCTCGCATGCCGAACGCCGAGCCTGCTGCTGCAACCGACGCGCAAGACGCCAATGGATTGCTCGCCGATGACGCACGCCGTGCCCGCGCGTTCGAAAAGCGCGTCGCCGTCTTGCGCCCGCAGCTGATCCGCGCCGCGAACGAGCGCGCCCTCTTCGAGCTACAGGCGCTCGGGAATCGCCTCTCGAGCTTCGTGCGCCGCGCGCGCATCGGTCGCATCGATGCCGTGATGGGTAGCAAGCGTCGAATCGAGCGCCAGATCGAGAGCCTCGCAGCGGGCCGCTTCCCAGCCGAGCTTCAGAACCCGCTGCTCGTCCAAGGCTTCTTGAACGACAACGAAGAGTATTGGCCGTTCGAAGGTGACGATTGGCCGGACGAGTACGAGGAACGCTACGGCGCCGGCGAGGAGTCGGAGCCGTGAGCGCGCGGTCGTACGTTCATCTGCTGCGCGTCGCGCGCGCCGCCATGGCCAGCCTTCTGCTGCTGCAGCTGTCAGCTGCACACGCCGAAACGCCAGCGCGCAAACCGGAAGAAGTCGCGCTCGACGTCGATGACGGCAAGGCGCCGAAGCTCGTCCCGCCCGAGAACATCGAGAGTTTGATCTTCTTTTCGGAGAAGCCGAAACACGAGCTCGGCGAACGGCAGCGCAAAGGCGCCGCGCTCCTCGAGAAGATGCTCCACGACCGCGAGCGGCTCGTTCGCGAGCGCCGGACCCAAGCGATCGCGCAACTCGGGACGTTCGTCGGCGAAGAGCCGGAGTCCGCCCCCGAGATGCCGGATGCACTCTTGCGCCTCGCCGAGCTGCGCTGGGAAGAAGCGCGCGACCGCTACCTGCAGGACTACGACGCTTGGCAAAAAGCCCCCGAGAAGGTGCGCGCACAGGAGCCGCCGACCGCCGACGTGACCGTCGCGCTCGCGCTGTACGATCGCATCCTCACGAAGCACCGCGACTTCGACCGGTACGACCTCGTGTTGTACATGAAGGCGTTTGCGCTGATGGAAGCCGGGCGCATGGGCGACGCGCTCGTCGAGTACAAGCGCATTCTCGACGAGTTTCCGAACAGTAAGTTCGTTCCGGACGCGCACATGGCATTTGCCGAGTCGCTGTTCAACGGCAGCCACGACTACGCGGCCGCGCTGAAGCGCTATCAAGACGTGCTGCGTTATCCCGAGAGCGAGCTCTCCGATCTCGCGCTGTTCAAGAGCGCGTGGTGTCTGTGGAAGCTCGGCAAGACGACCGAAGCCGCGACGCGCTTTCGCCAAGTGCTCGACCTCGACGGCAAACTTGCGGGTGCTTCGGCCGATCGCCGCCGCCGGCTGCTCGAGCTGCAGGACGAAGCGCTCGAGTACCTGATCCAAGTCTTCACCGAGGACGAGCGGAACACCGCGGCGGACCTCCACGAGTTTCTCGCAGGCATCGGCGGCGACAGATACGCCGAACGCGTGCTCCGGCGCTTGAGCCGTGCGTTCTTCGATCAGGGCCGGTTCGCACGCGCGATCGAAGCGTATTCGATGCTGCTGACGAGCCAGCCCGAAGATCCCAACGCGCCGCAGTACCAGCGTCAGATCGCGGCGGCCTATGCCGCGCTCGACGACACGCCGCACACGGTCGAAGCGCTGAAAGCGCTCGCGGAAAACTACGGCCCGTCGAGCTCCTGGGCGCAAAAGCAAGCCGACCCGAGCGTTGTCACGCGTGCACACGAGTCCGCCGAGCGCGCCGTCCGTACGCAAGCGATGCGCTACCACGAGCGCGCACAAAAAGAGAAGCAGACGGTCGACTTCGAACATGCCGCGCAGCTGTACCGCGTGCACGTCACGAACTTTCCGGACTCGCCGTCCAACTACGAAGTCACGTTCTACCTCGCGGAGTTGCTGTTTCACCGCTTGAACAAGCAGGAAGAAGCCGGCGAGTACTACCTCAAGGCGGCCAAGGCGAATCCCAAAGGCAAGTTCACGAAGGACGCGCTGTACAACGCGATCGTCGCGTTCGAGACCGTGCGCACGCAAGAGCTCGCGGGGTGCGGGAAGGGCGAAAAGAAAGACGCGCCACCGCCAGCAGCAGGCGCGGCGCAAGCCACGCTGACTGTCACGCCGCTCGCGGCGGCCGGGACTGCCGGTGCGAAGCCGGACGCCAAGCCTGAGCCTAAAGCCGACCCGTGCTCGGAAACGCCGACCGATCACAAGTTCTCCGACGCGGTCGGAATGTACGTGCAGCTGTATCCGAGCGATCCCGAAGTGCCGGGCATCTTGTTTCGGCAGGGCCGGATGTACTTCGAGCGCGGCATCTACGACCCGGCGATTCGCCAGTTCGGCCAGCTGCTCGACAGCTACCCGAACAGCGAATTTGCGGCGACTGCTGGCGAGCTCGTGCTCGAGAGCTTCAACCGCGCGAAGGACTACGCGAACATCGAGAAGTGGGCGCGCAAGCTGAAGTCGGCGCCGGCGTTCGCCAATGCGGAGTCGCAGAAGAAGCTCGACTCGCTGATCTTGCAGTCGGTGTTCAAGTCGGGGGAGCAGCTCGCAGCGGCAGGCAAGCACATCGAAGCTGCGGCGGCGTACGAGCGCGCGAGTCAGGAGTTCCCGCGAGACGAACGCGCGCCCAAGGCGCTCTACAATGCCGGCCAAGAGTACCAGCGCGCGGGTGAGCTCGAATCGGCGGCCGGCGCGTACGATGCGCTGATCGAACACTACCCACGGACCTCGGAAGGTGCACTCGGGGCGTGGAGCGCGGCGCAGATGTTCGAGTCGATCGCGCAGTTCACCGATGCGGCGCGTTACTACGAGGCGTATGGCTCGCGCTTCCCACAAGCCGAGAAGCGCGAGGACGCGCTGTACAACGCGCTGTTGCTGCGCGTCGCTGCCGGCGACAATCAAGACGCGGTGCGCGACGGCAACGACTTCGTGAAGGCGTTTCCGAACAGCAAGAGCGCGGACGAGGTGTACTTCTTGATCGGTCGCGCGCAGGAAGCCGACAAGCGCTGGCAGCAAGCCGCGCAGACCTATCGGCACTACGCGTTGAACGGCCGCGATGCAGGCCGCAAAGTCGAAGCCTACACGCGCCTAGGTTTGGTGTTGATCGCGGTCGGTGATCGCGATGGCGCCGACAAAGCGTGGACGCAAGCCGCGAAGAGCGGCCGCAAGGCCGAACCGAGCGCGCGCTATTACGCAGCGCAAGCGCGGTTTTCGCAAGGTGACCAAGCGCTCGCGGAGTTCGAGAAGATCAAGATCGCGGGCGACGTGAAGACGCTCGGGAAACGCTTGCAGCAGAAGAGCGAGCTCCTGCGCAAGGCATCCGAGATCTATGGCGACGTGGTCGACTACCGCGTCGCGGAGTGGGTCACCGCCGCGCTCTACAAGATCGGCGAGAGTTACGAGCACTTCGCGGAGTCGCTCCGAGACGCTCCGATTCCGCCCAACCTCAACGAGGAGGAAGAGCAGGCGTATCGCGATCAACTCGCGCAGTTCATCGTGCCGATCGAAGAGCGTGCGCTCGAAGCGTACGAGAACGGCTATCACAAGGCGCTCGAGCTTCGCGTGTTCAATGCTTGGACGCAGAAGCAGCGCGAGGCGCTCACCCGCCTGAACGACGTCGAGTATCCGCCGCTGCGTGAAGCCGGCGTGGGACTCACCGAAGCGCGCTTGTTGCCGCTGCCAGCGACGATCGACGGCTTGCGCCGCGCACCGCTCGCGAGCGGCGAAACGCCGGCAGTGGCGAGCCCGAGCGAAGCCACGAAGCCAGTCACCAAACCCGCCGCGAAGCGCGCGCGCAAACGGAGTTGAAGTCGATGCGAGCTCGCTTAGTGCTGGGTTTGTGCTTCTCGTTTCTCGTGCTGGCAGCTTGCGGCGGCAGCACACCTCCGCCTAAGACTGCCGAGGCGCCGAAAGCCGCCGATCCGCGCGCAGCGGCGACGTACCTCGACGGCGTTAAGTTGCTCGGTCAGAAAGCTGGGAATAGCGAAGAGCGCGCGATCGCTGCATTCGAAGCGGCGTTGAAGATCGATCCGCAGCTGTGGGAGGCGCACTACAACCTCGGTGTGCTGTATCGCCGGCGCGGCGAGCCGCGCAAAGCGCTGCCGCATCTCGAGAAGGCGCACGAGATCGAGCCCGCTGCGGGCGAGCCGCTGATCGCACTCGCGGAAGTGCAGCACGCGCTCGGCGAACGCGAAGCGGCTGCGGATCTGCTCGAGGAGTACGTGAAGACCCATCCCGAGGCGAACGACGTTCGCATCGCGCTCACCGCAGTGCTCCGAGAGCGGGGCGAGTACGACGCGGCGTTGAAACGTGCGCGTGAAGCGCTGGTGCGTGAGCCTGCAAACGCTCCGGCGCTGTTGGAGGTCGGGCGGATCTACAAGGCGCGTGGAGACCACGATGTCGCCGAGCTCGTGTTCCAAAAAGTGCTGGCGCTAGACGGCAAGAACGCCACAGCGCACAATGACTTGGGGTTACTCGCTTTGGCACGGGGCGATACGCAGCGCGCGTTCGACGAGTTCGACAAAGCGGTCGACAGCGATCCGTCGTTCAGTGCTGCACGTATGAATCGCGCGTCGGTGCTGCTGCGTTCGGGCGACTACGGCTCGGCGCAAGACGAGTATCGCAAGGTGCTCGACGTGGATGGACAGCTCGTAGAGGCGCGTGTCGGTCTCGGCATTTGTTTGCGAGGTCTCGGCAAGTACCCGGCGGCTGAGTCCGAGTATCAGAAGGCGCTCGACGTCGAGCCGAACAACCCCGCGGCGTTGTTCAACTTGGCGCTGTTGCGCGCCGACTATTTGAACAAGAAGCAGGACGCGCGCGAGCTCTTCGAGCGCTTCCTCGACGTGGCGGCGAAAGACGAGGGGCAGCGCGCGCTCGCGGAGCGGTACGTGGCCGAGCTCTCCGCACCCGCTGCAGCGGACAGCGGCGACGAGCAAGTCGCGGAGCACTCGCAATGAGGTGGCTCGGTGTCACATTGTGCTGTGCGCTCGCCTGCGCGGTGGCCGGTGTGCCCGCCGGCACGCATGCGCAAGACAAGAGCGGCCACCCTGCAGCCAAGGGCGGCAGCGGTACCAAAGCTACGGCGAAGCGCGCGAAGAAGGCCAAGCGCACGACGGCGAAGGACAAAGACAGGAACGCGCCGGTGCGCTCTGCGACTGCCGACAAGCCCGCGGAAAGCGCGCCTGCGACGCCGGCCACGGCAACCGACACGGGCGGCCATACCCCGTCGACCCCTTCGGGAGACGCCGCTGCGCTCGCCGCCGACGCCGATGAGCGCGTCCGCAAAGAAGACGGCGAGGAAATCAAAACGGTGGAGTTCGGCGGCCTCGACATCGAAGGCCAGCTGAAGACTCCGCAGATGCTGTATTTCTTGAATCGCTTGCGCGCGGAGTTCAGCCGCCCAGAGCTGCCGCACCGCTCGTTCATTCCCGAGCTTCAGCGCGGCACGCAGGAGAACGGATTCTGATGGCTGCCAAGTCGCAAACAGGATCCGATCGACAGCTGCGTGTCGCCATGCTTTGGAACGGCACGCTCTACAAGGAGCAGCTGTACGCAGAGCCGACGAAGGTCACGCTCGGCACCGAAGCCGGCGCGGATTTCCCGCTGCCCGAGAACGCGGTCGCGGAAGATCTGGTCACGCTGTTCGAGCAGGACGGTGGTGGCTACAGCTTGCAGCCGCACCAGCGGTTCGGCGGATTCGTGTTCCTGAATGGCCAGCGCTCTGCGGCGCAAGAGTTGCGTTCACCGGTGCGCCTCGGCCCTGAAGACTACGGCGTGCTCACGCTCGGCAGCGTCGCCATCTTCTTTCAGCAGGTTCGCGCGCCCGAACACGCGCGCCCGACTGCCGGCCGTCGCGATCCCGCGTTCCTCGCGTGTTTCGGCTTTTCGGTGTTCGTGCACGTCGGCGCACTGTTGTTCTTGTTTCTGGTCGCAGCGCGCGAGTTCGCGCCGGCTGGTGCGCTCGAGCTCGATGCCGACCTCGTGAAGCGCTTTCTAGTCGTGCCACCGCCCGAAGACGAACGGCTGATCCAGAAGCGCAAGGCTGGCACCGAAGTCGAAGATCCCGGGATGCGCGAGCGCGACGAGATGGGCGGCAAGAAGGCCGAGCGCGAAGAGGGCAAGGTCGGCAAGAAGGACGCGCAGCAAGAGAAGACCGAGATCGCCGGCGACCCGAAGGAAGCGATCGCTGCGAAGGTGAAGAACCTCGGCTTGCTCGGCGTGCTGAGTGGCGGTGGTCCGAGCAATGCGCTCAACAGTGCGCTCGACACGCCTTCGCTCGACAGGATGCTCGGCGGCCTCGGGTCGCTGCACACGGTTGTAGGTCGCGGTTCGGGCGGCATGGGTCTTCGCGGCTCGGGCAGTGGCGGTGGAGGCACCGGTAAAGGCGTGTTGTTCGGCGCGGGCGATCTCGGAACGGGGATCGGCTCGGGTAGCGGCGGCAAAGGCAAAGGCTCGGGCGGCCCCGGACTGCCTGGCCCAAAGGCGAAAGAGGCGCAGCTCTCGCTCGACAACAACGGGGCGAAGATCAAAGGCTTCTTGTCGAAGGAACAGATCGACCGCGTCGTGCGCGCGAACCAAGCCGCGATCAAGTACTGCTTCGAAGTCGAGATGCAGCGCCAGCCGAAGCTCGAAGGCGCCGTCAGCATGAACTGGCGGATCGATCTGACAGGTCACGTCACGGTCGTGAAGGTCGCCAAGTCGACGCTCGCCAACGCGCGGGTCGAAGGTTGCATGAGCCGGCAGATCAAACGCTGGATCTTTCCAAAGCCCGATGGGGGTGAGGTCGAGGTCGTGTATCCGTTCCTCTTGCGAGGCAACTGAGGACTAACAATGCGCGCGAAGAAGTTGTGGTTGTGTGCAGGGTTGATTTTAGTCGGATGCGACGACGACCGCGTCTACGTCGGCGAGGACAAGATCTATCAAGTGGCGATGACCGCAGACACGCCGGCTGCAATCGAAAGTGAGGAGGGCGGTGCGCTCTTCATCGTCGAGCAGCGCGCGGACTTGCCGATCATCCCGCCGACGAACGCCGAGCTCGCCGATCGCATGTCCGGAGTGCGCGCCTACCGGGATCTGCCGTTTCCGCGCTTGCCGTGGGTCGAGCGCGGCGAGCTCGAGATTCAGATCGATTTTACGCTCAGCAACCTCGATGACGCCGACCGCGACATCGACGTGATCGTCAACGGCGCGAACGAGTTCGACGAATACGTGCCCGGCGTGACGATCGTCGAAGAAGACCCGATTCCGCTCCACTCGCAGTGGGAGCGTCGCTACACCGTGAAAGCCAAGTCGCGCATCACCGACACGGTGCGCGAAGAAGATCTCGACGAAGCCGCGGTCGACCTCGCGACGGTCGTGAACGGTGCCCCAAACTCGGACGAGATCGTCTACTTCGAAAACAAGTCCACGATGGACGTGCGCTCGATGAAGTACATCCCGGCAGTCATCCCCGGCCTTGTCGCGGTCAGGCTGGGTTTGCGAACGAATCGCGCTGCAAACTTGCTCCTCGAAGCGAGCATTCGCGTGCGCGACGTCGGCGACAAGCTCGCCGATCAGGACGCGCCACACATGCGCATCGAGCCCGAGCCGTTCTCACCCGTGTTCCCGGAAACCGACTGACATGACTCTTCGCAGCTCGCTGTACCTCACGCTGTGGTGCTGCGGGTTGCTCGCAAGCGCGCCCGCGCTCGTGTGCGCCGAGGAAGAAGACCTCGACACGACCCGACTCGACGTCGAGCGCTTGCCGCCCGAAGCGATTCAGATCACGCGCGACATGTACTCGACTGGTCTGTACTTGCGGGCCGAGATGGGCGGACAGGGGTTTGCCGGCGGCGTGGGCCGGCTCAGCTCAGCGGGGCCGATGGCTCGCCTGGTCGTCGGCTACGAGCTCGCGTCGTGGTTTTCGTTGTCGTCACAGCTCGGTATCGCGTTTCACTCCTCGCACGCGCCGACGCCGCCCGCAGCGACCGCGTTCCAGGTGTACACGCTGCTCGCACAGGCTCGCTTTCAAGCGAATCTCGGCACGCGCGTCGCGCTCTGGCTCTCCGGGGATGCCGGTGGTGGCGTCGTGAACGGCGACTACTTGCAGGCGTTCGGCTACGACGACGCGGGCAATATCGGCCTCGTCTACGGGGGCAGCCTCGGCGTGGACTGGCACCTGATGAACGCCCACCACTCGCTGGGCCTCATCGCCGGCGCGCACCTGTATCCGAACTTGAAGGACCCCGAAGGCGAGCAGACCATCGGCGTCGAGAGTGCGGCGTACCTCAAATACGTGTTCTGAGCGGGACTGCTGGGCTCGTGGACTAGTTTGACTCGTGGGACGGGGGCTCAGATGCCCGCGTCTTCGTCGCCGCCGGCGCTGCCACTGCTTCCGCCACTGCCCGCAGTGCTGCCGCCGCTACCACCACCACCGCTGCCCGCGGTGCTGCCGCCGCTGCCACCACCGCCGCTGCCGCCCTTGCCACCAGAGCCACCAGAGCCACCAGTGCCGCTGCTACCGTGCTCGCCATGCTCGTCATCGTCGACGTCGCTCGGATCGTCCTCGCACGCGGCGCTGGCCAGCAGGACCGCACAGACGATCGACGACAGCAGTGGGCGAATCAGGCGGGACATGGGCCGTTTGTAACGTAGGCGATCGTCTTGGGCAAGCTTACGGGATCGCGCATTGCCTCGGACTTTGGCATCCTTACGCGTCATGCGAGTCATGCTTTGGATGCTGGTCTTGGCAGTTGCGAGCGGCTGCGCTTATCCGCGCCGCGAAACACTGGCGTATCCGGCGCCGGCCAATCCCGAAGCCGGTCGCTCCGGCGGAGAGCCGAGCGGCATGTATTCGATCCGGCTGATCGGTGCGGAGCTTCCACCGTTCAAAGGTGCGGGTCTGCCGTGGGATGAGGACGGCTCGCCGCCGGATCCGTATCTGAAGCTGATCCTCGGCGATCGCGTGGTGTGGGAGTCGCCGGCTCAAGAGAACACGCTGCATCCCCAGTGGAACGTGACCTTGCCGCGCAACGTCTACGTCAGCTCGAACACGCGGTTCCGGCTCGAGATGTGGGATCGAGATTCGGGGTCGAGCGACCCTGCGGGTTCGATCCAGCGGATGGGGCTGCCGGAGACAGCGCTGCCGGATGCTGCGGCGCGGTTGCCGCTCGATAACCTCGGCGCTGTGACGGTGATGTTGTCTGCGCCGAAAGCGTCGCGCGGTGTCGGGGTTCGCTATGAAGCGCACGGTGACGGGCTGCTCGTGCTCGACGTCGAGCCCTTTTCGCCGGCCGCGCGCGCAGGCGTGAAGAAGGACGACTTGATCGTGGCGATCGGGGAATCGCGCGTCGAGGCCATCGGCGGCAACAAGGCGGGCAGTGAGCTGTCGCTGGCAGGTGATCGCGGTTACTCGCTCACACTGCAGGCTGGCAAGAGTGAACGCGTGGTGCAGCTCGATCGCGACTTCCTGTGGCTGACGATGTGATGCAGCCGTGAGCTGCTGGAGTCAGTCGTGAGGCCTGCGCCGTCCGCGAAGCCCGTGAAGCTGTTCCTGATGGGTGCGACAGGTTTCGTAGGCTCAGAAGTGTTGTCGCAGTTGATCGCGCATCCGCGAATCGGACAAGTGACGTGTCTGACGCGGCGCGCGCTCGAAGTGAGCTCGCCGAAGCTGGTCACGGTCCAGCATTCGGATTTCGCGCGTTACGACGATTCACTGATGGCGCCGTTCGCCGATCACACCGGCTGCATTTGGACGCTCGGCGGCAAGGCTTCGGACTTCCCATCCGAGGCGGACTACCTGCGGGTCACTCACACGTTTGCGCTCGCGTTCGCGCATGCAGCGTTCGCCCACGCGAGCGGGCCGTTTGGATTTTGTTATTTGAGCGGCCTGGGTGCGGACCCGAGTCAGTCGAGCCGGTTGCCATGGGAGAAGCTCACGCGCTACACGAAGGGTCGGACCGAGAAGGATCTCCAGGTGCTCGCGCACGAGTACCTCGGCTGTACCGTTCACGTGTTTCGGCCGGGCGGGATCTTGAAGAAGGGGATGTCGCCGTGGCTGTATCGCGTGTTCGGGTCGCTCGTCGTCGGCGTGGATCAGCTGGCGCACGAGCTGATCGAGACCGCGATCGACCCGTATCCAGACACCTGACCTGCGCAGGCGAGCGACATTCCGGGTCGGGTTGAACGGCGCCGCGCCGCGTGCGAGCTTTGCGCCGCCGCTTTGCTAACGAGGGTCTTTCATGTACGTGGCCGTGCTCTATCTTCATTCGTGGCTTCGCTACCCCGTGCTCGTGCTGGGCTTTGCGCTCGTGCTCGCGGCCTTCGGGGGCCTTCGCGGCGGCGGTAGCTGGGCGCCCAACCACGAACGCCTGCACAAGATCTTCTTGGCCGTGCTCGACGTTCAGTTTTTGCTCGGCCTCGTGCTGTACTTTTTCCTGAGTCCGATCACCGCCGCCGCGCGCGCCAACATGGGCCTCGCGATGAAGGACGCGCAGCTGCGGTTCTTTGGCGTCGAGCACATCGCGACGATGCTGATTGCGGTCGCGGTCGCGCACGTGGGCCGCGTGCGCTCGAAGCGGCGGGAAGGGCGGCTGCGCTATCGCAGTACGCTGATCACGCAGATCATTTGGTTCGTGCTGACGTTGATCGCGATCCCGTGGCCGGGCCTCGATATCGCGCGGCCGTTCTTCCGATTCTGATCACGCGTGTTCTGATCACGCTTGCCCTGAGACCGAGACCGACTTGCGCACGTAGTCCGGCGTCTGCGCCGAGTGCGCTAGGAAGCGACCGACGCTGTTGCGCGAGACCTTGAGCTTGAGCGTCTCGCCGGCGGTGGAGACGAACGGCATGTCGCTGTCGGCGGCGTCGGTCAGGTGCACCGGTTGTACGATCACCCAGTCGAGTCCGCTTCCGAGTACATCCGTTTCCTGCTTTTCAGTGTCGGCGATCTGAGGCTTCAAGATCAGATCGAAGAACAGCTTGTCGACGAAGCTGAGTCGATCGCGCGTCTCGCCGACGCCGTAGCTCGTCTGCACGACGAGCTTGCGGACGCCCTGCTTTTGCATCGCTTCGATGACGTGGCGCGTGCCGGCCGAGCGCACGTCCATCGGCGTGCGCGCCGGACCGAAAAACCGAACCCGCAGCGGGTTTTCACGAATGCCGAGCGTCACGATCACCGCATCCTGGCCTGTCACCGCGAGCTCCACGTCGGACGGGTTCATCACGTCGCCGGTCACGTAGCGGACTCGGGGCGTCGCGGCTGCGTCGGCGTTCGGTGCGCGCGTGAATGCGGTCACCTCGTGCCCTTGCGAGAGCAGGTGCTCCATCGCCGCGCGTCCCGAACCACCCGTTGCTCCAAAAATTAGAACCTTCATCTTCGCTCTCCTGTCGTGCTCGGCATCATCGCCTCGCACACCGAACATGCTCCTGGGCTGTACATGAATCAAATGATGAGGTTTCATGTGGCCATGAATGCAATTCATGCCGCCGAACGGATCGCCCCGGGCGCCCTCGCCGGAATCGATCTCAACCTCGTCGTCGCGTTCGATGCGCTCGCGCACGACCGCAGCGTCACGCTCGCCGCGCAGCGCATCGGCGTCACCCAGTCTGCGATGAGTCATGCGCTGCGGCGGCTGCGCGTGCTGCTCGGCGATCCGCTGCTCGTGCGCGGGCAAAGCGGGATGGTGCTGACACCGCGCGCGGAGTTGCTCGCGATTCCGGTGCGGAGTGGGCTGGTCACGCTCGGTCGCGCGCTGTCAGGTCCGTTGCGCTTCGAGCCTGGCTCGGCACGGCGCGCGTTTCGAATCGCGACGCCGGACTTGTTCGACGTGTTGGTGATCCCTGCCTTGCTCGAACGTGTGCGCGTCGAAGCGCCGGGTGTCGATCTCAGCGTCGTGCCGATCGATCCGCGACGCTTGCCGGCGCTGCTCGAGACGGGTGACGTCGATGCGTCGATCGTGCCGCGTTTCGAACAGGTCAGCGCGCAGCCGCTTCCGCTGCAAGAATCTCCCGGGCTCGTGCGGCGCGTGCTCTTTCGAGACGACTATTCGTGTTTGATCCGCGCCGATCACGTTGCGCTGCGTGGGGGGCGCGAGAAGCGCAAGCGCGGCGCGAAGGCTCCGCGGCTCTCGATCGAGGCGTACGCGGCGCTCAATCATTTGTCGGTCTCGCCCGGTGGCGATGGGCGAGGCGTCATCGATCGCGCGCTCGAGCAGCATGGGCTCACGCGCCGCATCGCGTTGCGAATCCCGGCGTTCTACACGGCGCTCGAGATGGTGCGCCGGAGTGATCTGATTTTGACGGCGCCGTCTGCGCTCGCGCGTTTTGTACCGGAAGATGGTTCGGTCGTGGCGTTTCCACCGCCGATCAGCGTGCCGTCGCACACGTTGAACCTCACGTGGCACGAGCGATTCACCCAAGACCCAGGTCACGTGTGGCTGCGCGAGTTGGTGACCGAAGTCAGCCGCGAGGAGATGCGCGCCGGCTGAGATGCGAAATGTGCCGGAATGCGCGGTCGCGTGGCTTTAGTGCACGGGTCGATCGTCGCACGTGCACGACGCCGACCGCGCGCGCACCTGACAAACCTGACAGTCGCCTGGAAGCGATAGCGGAGTAAGTTCAGCTTACACGATGCGAGGGTTCTAGGTTCAGTTCGAGGAGGTGTTACACATGGACCGACGTCGCGACGAGCAGCTTGTGAATCTGCAGTGCTCGTTCTGTGGGAAATCGCAGAAGGAAGTCAGGAAGCTGATCGCTGGGCCGACGGTCTACATTTGCGATGAATGTATCGGTCTATGCAACGATATCATCGCAGAAGAAGTGGGCCGGGGCGAACGAGCCTCGGAAGGGCAGGCACTGCCGAAACCAGTCGAGATCAACGCGATCCTAGATGAGTACGTGATTGGGCAGGAGAGAGCGAAGAGAATCCTGTCGGTGGCAGTGTACAATCACTACAAGCGTATCGACTCACGCAAGACCCACGACGTCGAGCTGCAGAAGTCAAACATCCTGATGCTTGGGCCCACGGGATCTGGCAAGACGCTGTTAGCTCAGGCGCTGGCTCGCACGCTGAATGTGCCGTTCGTGATCGCGGATGCGACCACCCTGACCGAAGCGGGATACGTAGGCGAAGACGTCGAGAACGTCATTGTCCAACTTCTGCAGAATGCCGATCACGACGTGGACCGCGCACAGCGCGGGATCGTGTATATCGACGAGATCGACAAGGTGGCGCGCAAGGGCGACAATCCCTCGATCACCCGTGACGTCAGTGGCGAGGGTGTGCAACAGGCCCTCCTGAAGATCATCGAAGGAACGGTGGCGAATGTGCCGCCCAAGGGGGGACGCAAGCATCCGCAGCAAGACTTCCTGCAGGTGGACACGACGAACATTCTATTCATCTGCGGCGGTGCCTTCGTGGAACTGGACCGCATCGTCGAGCGGCGGCTCGGAGAGAAGCGGCTAGGGTTTGGCGCAGAGATTCGCTCTAGGAAGGACCGGCGCATCGGCGAGCTTTTGGAACAAGTTCAACCGGAAGACCTGTTGAAGGTTGGCCTCATTCCGGAGCTGATCGGCCGTCTTCCGATGATAGCGACGCTGCACGATCTGAATGAGGAGGCTCTGGTCAACATCCTGACCAAACCCAAGAACGCCTTGGTCAAGCAGATGGCGAAGCTGCTCGAGGTGGATGGCGTCAAACTGACGATTACTCCGGGCGCCCTAAAGGCAGTCGCGCAGCTCGCACTTGGACGCAGCGCGGGCGCGCGCGGGCTGCGCGCCATTCTCGAGAACGCGATGCTCGAAGTCATGTATGAACTGCCCTCGAAAGAGGGTGTGATTGAGTGCATTGTGAATGACGACGTGATCCTGCGCGGCGAGCCGCCGCTGCTCGTGTATGGCACGGCGCTGAAACGGCTGGCCTAACTTCCCATGGTCATCTGGTTACTGGCCTATGGTGCGGGCGGATTCGATTGGCACCGCAGCACAAGCCCAGACTGGTGTGGAGAGATGATGCCGAGCGAGAGTGCCTTGACCGCCGCCTGAACCTTGTTCTGGGCCCTTAGCTTGAGCACGATGTTGTTGATGTGGAAGTTCACCGTCCTTTCGGTGATGCCGAGGATGCGGCCAATCTCCCAAGAGGTTTTTCCATCGGCAGTCCACCCCAAAATCTCGATCTCGCGCTGCGAGAGCTTGCCGGCGACTTCGTTGGTGAGGACGCGCGGACCAATGAGGGCATGCATGCACCGGTGGAGGTTATCCCCTAACCACGTGAGCTTCGGGACAATCTCCGCTAGCTCTTCGGCTGCTAGCGCGTCCGAACTCCGCGCCACCGACAGCACGCCGAACACCCCACGCGACCAGGATGGCAGCGAGATGCCGAACTTCAGGTTGAAGTCACGTGCGTCCGCCCACAACCGGGATGCCTGTTCGCCGGCGAACACCGCATCGGACCATACGACAGGCTTGTCGCCTTGCATGCAGAGACAAATGGTGGGGTCGTGGCTGAGGTAGGCTCGATCGATGTAGTGAGCCAGCCATGACGCGGGAAAGCTGTTGAAGACTTCGATCGATGCCGAGCGAACGCCCGACGGGATCTGGATCCCATACGACAACCACTCGAATCCGATGCTTCGGACGAGATTACCGGCCTGTCTAAAGAGTACCTCGGGCGATCGCGCGTCCTTCAAGACTGTGAAAACACCTATCCACCAATGAGTGTCAGTCCGAGACGTCATCGTGCCCACTTCCCTTGCAGAATCTGGAACCTGATGAATGATCCCGTTCCTGGCTCCCAAGAGTCCATAGCAGAGGACTGACTGCACGCAGTTGCCTCGATGACCCAGCAGACGCCACGGCGTCTCGTCGGCGCCCAGCACGCGATGCTCGCGGCATACCCGATCGAAGGGTTCGACGGAGGCCGCAGCGAAGACCATCTCGCAAATCCGCCAAACCTGACGGAGTGCATGAACAGCCGCTGACAGCTGCAGCGCGAAAACGATGCTGGTTTCGCACCGTCGACTTTGGCTCGGCGCTCACGTGCAACGCGAATACATGTGTAGTACGACAGGCTCTGCACGAGCAACACGCGGCGGTGTCGCGTGGGATTGGCTTTCGATGCGCGGTTGGATACTCGTCACAGGGCTGTTGTGGGCCGGCTGCTCATCCGAGTTGCCTGTGGTTTCGTCCAACGATCCGGCGCCTGCCACTGCGACTAAAACGCTGCCCTGCGAGATTAGTCAGGTCTTCCAGACTAAGTGTTGGCAGTGTCACGGGAAGCCGACGCAGGAGACGGCACCCATGTCGCTCACGACATGGGAAGAGCTTCACGCGGATGCGCTCGAGCGCATCGCCGGGCCGTCGTCGGTCTACGAGCGCGTCGCCTTGCGCATCCACGACACGACGCGGCCGATGCCGCCGCGCGACCGCACGCAGCTGTCGAAGCACGAGATGGCGGTGCTCGATGCGTGGCTCGACGAGAACGCGCCTTCCGGGCCTGCGTGTCCGCCAAGTCCGGCGCAAGACGCTTCGGTGCCGCCGCCCGCGATCAACGACGCTGGCGAAGCGCAGCCCGACTCGGGTGGGACGTCGTCGCAGGCGGCGGATGCGTCCCAACCGAGTACCAGCGGCGAAAAGAACCCGAGCACCGGGGTGCCGGGGACGCCGGGCACGTCGGGGGCGCCGTCGCAAGGTGGTGCGGCCGGAGCGCCGAATCTGCCGGGCACGGTCACCGAGCCAACGCCGGATGCACCCGAGGACACGCCGGTCGAACCGGACGAGGCCGAGTGCACGTACCTCGAGTTGCGCGCGCGTGCGGATAGCAGCGGTGCTCCGTTTCAGGTGGTGCCCGAGGCGCTCGATTCATACAACTGCTTCGTCTACGACCAGGCGTACGACGCGCCGACGCAAGCGCTCGCGATCTATCCGATGATCGACAACAAGAGCGTCATGCACCACTGGCTCTTGTACACGACCGAGGAAGTCGACATTTCGAAGATCACGACGCAGTGCGGTAGCTTCGCGCCGAACTCGATGTTGCTCGCCGGGGGAGGGCCGGGCGGCGGTCCGTGGTTCATGCCGAAGAACGTCGGGCTCGACCTCGGAAAGGGCAAGTTCATCCTCGAGGTGCACTACAACAACGTCGGTGCGAAGGCGGCGACGGATCAAAGCGGCGCGAAGATCTGCACGACGCGTAACCTGCGTCCCGAGACTGCGATCGTGTCGTGGCTCGGCAATCAGTTGTTCACGATTCCGGCGAAGGCTACGGGCTATCAAGTGCAAGGGCGTTGTAAGCCTCAGGTGACGAAGCCGATCCACTTGTTGCGTTCGTGGCCGCACATGCATCAGCTCGGTACGCGGATGACGATGCAACTCGATCGCGCGGATGGCGCGAAGTCGATGGTGTTCGACGTGCCGTTCTCGTTTCAGGC